>JASJDH010000451.1 GCA_030065175.1 Leptolyngbyaceae cyanobacterium MO_188.B28
CCAAAATCACTCTAAAGCCCCCTTCTAAGGGCTGAAACGACGTAAACTCGTTGAAATTAAAGTTGCACATCGCGTTAGTTCGACTGGTAATCTATATCGGAATAGTTAGAACAAGGCAGAATTTCAGTCGACAGTCGCCAGTTAAAGGCTGATTACTGATGGGTCGCTTTTTCTAGTTGTTTTTTGGTCACTAGTTTTCTGTTCCCTGAGCTATGAGTTTTTTCGTCTTAACCCATCGTCATAGACACTCGGCTATTTCAGTTCATCCTTGGCCGCCTGCAGCGGCTTGTCTCCACTGAAATTCGTCATCCTCCAAAGGCTCAATCTCCCAATGCACAACTTTTTCTTCGACACAGACAACAATCGCCATAAATCTTTCGAGCTACCGGGCGCACGGCCCCACTACACTCCGGATCGCCCGGGCCAGGTTGAGCATATTGCCCTAGACCTAACCCTTGATATTCCCAATCGGTCTTATCAAGGCGTCTGCCAAATTCGTCTCACTCCAGTGCGTGACAAGATTGATCGGTTGACCCTTGACGCCATCAACCTGCAAATTCAATCGGTAACGGTTGACGACGCCCGCCAAGCATTCGACTGTGACGGAGAACAGCTGTGTATCCATTTAAATCAGGCAACCCTGGCAGGGCAGCCAATTCTCTTGAGCATTAACTATCAGGTCAACCAGCCGCAGCGGGGCATCTATTTCATCGGGCCGGATCGTCACTATCCGGATAAGCCAGTCCAAGTTTGGACTCAAGGGGAAGATGAGGATTCCCGTTTTTGGTTTCCTTGCTTTGACTATCCCGGGCAGCTATCAACCTCTGAAATTCGGGTGCGAGTCCCCAAACCCTATCTGGCGATTTCCAATGGGGAGTTACTGGCGACGGAAGATGTAGGCGACGACCAAATCTTCCACTGGAGCCAAAGACAAGTTCATCCCACTTATTTGATGACGCTGGCGGTGGGTGACTTCTGTGTCATCCAAGATCAGTGGCAAAATATTCCGGTTACCTATTATGTGGAGAAAGGACGCCGGGATGACGCCCAGCGCACGATGGGAAAAACGCCCCAGATGATCGCCTTTTTTAGCGATCGCTTTGGCTACCCGTATCCCTATCCCAAATACGCCCAAGTCTGCGTTGACGACTTCATCTTTGGCGGCATGGAGAACACCTCCACGACCTTACTGACGGACCGATGCTTGTTGGATGAACGAGCCGCACTTGACAATCGCAATCCCGAAACGCTTGTGGCGCACGAGCTGGCCCACCAGTGGTTTGGCGATTTACTGGTGATAAATCACTGGGCCCATGCCTGGGTTAAAGAAGGGATGGCGACGTATTCGGAAGTTCTCTGGACCAATCACGAATATGGCGAGAATGACGCCGCCTATTATCGCCTGAATGAGGCTCGGAGCTATTTATCAGAAGATAAAAGCCGCTATCGCCGCCCCATGGTGACCCATATCTATCGGGAGGCGATCGAACTCTATGACCGGCACATCTACGAAAAAGGGGCTTGTGTTTACCACATGATTCGAACAGAGTTGGGAGATACTCTGTTTTGGCGGGCAATCCAGACTTTTGTGCAAGAGAACGCCCATCAGACTGTGGAAACCATTGATTTAATCCGCACGATTGAGCGGGTTACAGGGCGGAATCTCCGCTTTTTGTTTGACCAATATGTATTCCGGGGCGGACATCCGGATTATAAAGCAGCATACAGTTGGGACAGCGACAGCAATCTCGCCAAGATCACCATTACTCAAACCCAATTTAAGGCAGGCGATAGCAGTAGCAATAGCGGTCGCTTCGATCTGAAACTCCCGATTGGCTTTGGCTACGTCACGGGGGAAGGCGATCAGACAAAGACAGCCCTCAAATGCTTCAAGGTGCGGATCCACGAGCATGAACAAACTTTCTATTTCCCACTCGAGGAAAAGCCGCAATTTGTCAGTTTTGATGTGGGGAACCACTATCTCAAAACCGTCACTTTGGAATATCCCATGGCGGAACTGAAGGCCCAGCTCAAGCATGACCCGGATCCGCTTTCCAGGATTCTGGCGGCGATCGCGATCGCTAAAAAAGGCGGACTTGAAGCGGTCAATACGCTCACTGAAGCCTTACAAAAAGAGTCCTTCTGGGGGGTGCGCGTTGAAGTGGCTGAACAACTCGCCTCCATTAAGTTGGATCAAGCTCTAGAAGGCTTACTGAAAGGCGTGTCCGATCCCCACGCCAAAGTCCGACGAGCCGTGGTTGAAGCCCTGGGGAATATCAAAACCCTGGAGAGCTACAAAGCGCTAAAAGCGATCGCAGAATCCGGCGACGCCAGCTACTACGTCGAAGCATCGGCCCTGAAAGCCCTAAGTAAGGTGGGCGCGGCCAACCTCAACGGCAAACCGAAAGACAAAAAAACCTTGAAGCTACTGGAGACGGTCCTGAAAGAGCGTGTCGGCTGGAATGAAGTCGTTAGATCGGGGGCAATCTCTGGCCTGACCCAGTTCAAAACGTCAGAAGACGCCCTGGATCTGATGTTGGAATACACCGCCCCCAATGTTCCTCAACCCCTACGCTTAGCTGCAATCCGCTCCCTAGGGGCAATTTCTACTGGACAAACCAAGGTGAATGTCAATCGCATTCTGGAGCGCCTGGATGAACTCGCTCGAGAGTCTTTCTTCCTCACTCAAGTCTCCGTCGTCGTTGCTTTAGGCCAAATGGAAACCACTAAAGCCATCGGCGTTCTCCAAGCCCTAGCTGACCAAACCCCGGACGGTCGTGTGCGAAGGCGAGCTGAAGAAGCCATTCAAAAGGTTCAGAAAGCCGCTGGATCTGACCAGGCGGTGGAAAAACTCCGTCAAGAGTTGGATGAGCTAAAGAAAACTAACCAGGAGTTGAAGAGTCGGCTGGAGAGTTTGGAAGCAAAAGCGAAGTAACGCCCAGATAAGCGTAGAAATTTAACCAACAACCTATGTACAGGGATATAGTTCGCTATATCCCTGTACATAGGGTACTTAAAACTTTTCCAGCCCAATAACTAGTCTAATTGTTGATAAAAATTCACCACAAAGCCTGTGGATTAGTGTCGGCGCTGCTATCAGCAGGCGCTTCTTTGTTAGAAGCCGGGCTACCCACTGAAGGAGAGTCTCCTACCGAGGGCGTTTCCGGAGTTGCTGCAGGGTCTGAAGGAGATTCTGAGGGGTACTCAGTCGTGGGGGCCGCTCCTGGGTCTGGGAGAGGTTGAGCATCAGGAACTGCTGGCTGGTCAGGCGCATCAGGCGATGGTTCAGGAATATCAGGTGACATTGAGTCTGAAGGGGCAGGGGCCACTGGCGCAGGAGTCGGCGGGATTACAGGCGCATCATCGCCTGCAGGCTTTGACAAATCTTCTGTATTCGGCTGTTGTGGCGTAGGTGTGGGTTGAATTTCAGGCGCAGGCGTCGGCTGAATCACAGGAGATGAATCCTGCTTAGGCGCTATCTCTAGTTTCCCGGGCTCTAATTCTGCCGCCCACGCTGACGAGGTAAAGGAGATACATAGACCAGAAGCAAGAACAAACAAAATCTTGGGGGAGCGCAAAAAATTGAGTGTTTTCATGGATTTCATGGTAATTTTTAACACCTCTGATTCGACAACACGAATTTTTCTTTTATCACCTCAGAACTGATACTGACCTGGGTAGTCAAGTCAGAATTTCGTTACCCATCGAGTATGCTAACACGGTGCTTATCTGAGCCAATCTCACCCGCCCCAAACAGCATGCAAAATCTACAGTAGAAATCATAGTCATCCCAAATGATTTGAAAGTATTAAACATAATTTCGAGGCGTGAAATCCTTGCTTAATCACAATGTCTTATGTCACTAAGTTCACGACTAGATTAGGACTTACAGGACAGAATTTCATGACATTACAAATAGCAACTATTCCAATCATTTATCCCTACAAGACTCCACTGCTTATAGAAATATAGGAGACAAGAAGAGCCAGACATAAAAATAAAATGGATCATCTTTAGCAATTATGGTTAGCAATTATGAAAATTAATCGATATTTGTTCCTGATCCAAGATTAGCTAGAGCACTTATCTCTCTAGTGAAGAGAGTTCTTGCTGGTGAAGAGAGTTCTTGGCGCTAAAAATCCTGCGATTATAAATCGAATGTACTTCATTTGAACGAGCCCCCCTCTATCGATAGCAAGAGAAAGGGGTATCCTCTTCTACAAACTTGCCTTCCCGCCACAATCCACTTTTATGGGGCCTGCCATCTACTAAGAAGAATATTCCCTGACCATGACACTGATTATTTTTGAACTCCCCAATGTAACGATCCCCATTCTTCAATATCCACTGTCCTAGACCATCAAAGTTGTCATCTTGAAATTCCCCAGTGTAGCGGGCGCCATCGGAAAGGCTTAAGGTTCCACACCCCTGGCGCTTTCCATCTCGAAAGGCTCCGTCATAGCGATCTCCATTGGCAAAGACCATAATGCCTTGTCCAGAAAACACGCCTCCAGAAAAATCTCCATAGTAACGGACACCATTATCATCGCTATAGTCAGGAGATCGATTGGGTAAAGGAGGAAGTGAGAGATCTTGGCAAGGCAAATCTTGCACAAGATCTCGCCATGAAAGTAATATTTCAGCTTGCTTTGTTTTGTTAGCACTGACCACGATTGCAATGCTAGTGAGGAAAAACAAGGCTCCCGCCCCAACCAAAAATTTCAAGGGGATGGAACGTAAATAGGTCAAGGTGGGCGGTAGTTTTGAAGCAAGCGCCCTTAATTCTGCCAACGCTCTTAAGTCTGCAAATGCTCTTAATGCTGCCAGCACTTGTGTATATGTTTGCCGACGAGTTTGTTGCGGGCCTGCCGGATTAGAAATGGGAGTGTGGGTTGCTGCAGCTGCTTGTGTATAGGGTTGCTGAGAATCCCCTTGCGATATCACAGTTGGATTCGGCGATGCTGACGTGGGTTCGGAAGGACCCTGTACATTTGGCGACTGAGGCGGCGCTGGGGAATACAGAGTAGGATTAGGGGCGACTGATGAGTGGGCGGCGGCAGGGATCGAAGCATTTAACGGCTGAGACGGCGCTTGCGACACCTCTGTTAGGTTTGGCTGAGACGGCGCTTGCGATACTTCTGTCAGGTTTGGAATTGGTCCCGGCGCTGAGGCCGTTTGTGTATTCGGCGGCGGCGCCTGCGAAACAAAAGTTGGGGTGGGCGCCTGCGGAGCAGGACCGCTTGGCGGTTGAGGCGGGGCCGATGAGACCTCTGTCGGGTTTGGGAAAACCGGTGCAGGTTCTAAAGAGCCTTGTGCGTCTGGTTGAGGCTCCGCCTGCGAAACTAAAGTTGGGTTGGGCGCTGTACTCGGCGCTTGGGCGCTTAAATCTGCCGATGTCGATGCAGATGGATAAGCGCCAGATTGTAAATTGGGATCCCAAGTGCGCCCTTGGTGCAGCAAACTATCTACTGCTTGGAGGACCGCTTCTGCCGATTTATATCGATCCTTGAAGTGGTAGCGCACCATCTTTGTGAGGATGTCAGCTAAACCCTGGCTAATTAGGGCCCAAGGTCGCCAAATAATTTCGCCTGTATTAGGGTCTTCCTGCAGCTGAGAGGGATGTAATCCAGTCGCTGCTTGTATACAGATGATACCCAGTGCATAAATATCACTGTTGAAGCGGGGTTTACCATGTCCCTGCTCTGTCGACATATACCCAGGCGTACCGATAGAGATCGTGAAATTAGCCTGATTGAGGATTGTTAGCTGAGTTCGAATTTGCTTAACGGCTCCGAAATCGACTAAAACAAACTTACTATCCAGTCGACGTCGGATCAGATTATCGGGCTTAATGTCTCGATGAATAACCTGCTGTTTGTGAATAAACGACAGAATGCCCAATACATCTGTGAGCATTTGCAAGATATGACTTTCAGGCCACCGTTCACCCAGTTGAAGCTCTTCAGTCAGGGTGGGCCCTTCGATAAAGTCTTGAACTAAGTAAAACTCCTTATCTTCCTCAAAATAAGCCAGCAGTAAAGGGATTTGAGTATGATGTCTACCCAGTTTCTCTAAGGTTTCAGCTTCAGAGTGGAATAACCGTCTAGCATCTTCCAAGAATTTCGGGTCGCTGCTGGCTGGCTGTAGGCGTTTCACTACGCATTTCGGTCTACCTGGCCGCTGCATGTCTTCAGCAATATAGGTATGTCCAAATCCGCCTTCAGCAAGAGGGGAAACTATTTGATAACGACTGCCCAATATTTGCCTGGGTAGTAGTTCTTTCATTAGACTTGGCCGAATACGAGGTGATGCAGCAGCAGATTTTCGCAACTGTAAGTCAGACATCCTGGATTGTCTAACCAATTTTAACCAGGATTATAGTATGTTCAGCATAACTGATTTGGGAAGCAGCATCTATCTTCACTAAAGTAATCTCTCGCAAAATTGCCCAGAAGAGATTGATCACATCAAAATCTTTAGTACAACCCACGGGATATAATTCATCAGCCCGAATCATCTCGGAAACTTCTTAAGCAATGAGTTTTGCGGTTCAAGGACTTATGGATCATCGCCAGGTCTCTGCACTAGTCTCTGGATCGTTGCAAATTAAGCTGCCAGAGCATCAAAATTACTGCGATCAAACCAAAAATCAGCCCGACAACCATTCCGTTATCCCTCAAGCTGCCAAATGCAATAAAATCAACCAGCTGCACAACCAGAAACCATCCTAGAGCCCCACCCAGCACTCCAGAAAGCATCCAGCTTAGGAGAGTCTCCTCTAATTGCCTGGAAGGATCAATTCGCCCTAATGCTAGCCCACCGATAAATCCACTAAAAAGTCCCCCTCCCGCTCCACCGACAAACCAGAGAATCCATCGCTGTGCAATTAATGCTTTATTGAGCATGATAGCCTGTCCAACTAAAACCCAGATTGCGAGAACTAGCAACAGAAACCCCCATATCTGTCGGCACATATCTAGGATTGGGTTAATAGAAGAAACAGGAGGTATTACCGGAGATCTCTGCGCTCCAGAGTGGTGACGAATCCTTGCCTCTGATTTTTCATTGCCCCTTTTCTGTTGAGGTCGCTCTCTTTCTGAATGGATAGGTCTCAGAGTCTGAGTCTTTAGCCTCTGCCTAGCCGGAGCACTTGGATGCCTTTTTATATCTGCCTCTTCTATAGGGAGTTCGCGACGGACTTTGGTGAGTTTCTCAATAGCCTTGCTGATGCCTTGAGTCACATCAAAAAATGCTTCATCAAGGTTTTCCCAACTTGTAACAGCCTTAGCATTACGGGGAAGGGCCTGAAGCTTACTGAAGGATGCGCCCCGCCAGTCTACTGGGCGAAGAATCACTGGAATAACCCGAGCATCTCCGGCAATATGCCTTTGCATTGCACGCTTTAACTCGACGTCATAACAATATTGGGACGCCATAAAATCCGCACTGATCAACAACAGAATTACCCTGGCTGAATTGAGATGCTCGTCAATTTCACCTGCCCATTCAGTGCCTGCGGTAATCTCACGATCGTGCCAGGAGCCAATGATCCCCCTTCTTTGCAAGCTACTCAGGTGTTTTTCTAGTTCATCTCGCAGAGCTTCATCTCGATGAGAGTAGGAGAAGAAAACTTCAACAGGCTGATTTTTCTCAATTTCAGATAGCGCCGACATGATGCGTCAGTTCGGAAGAGGGCTTTGTGAGGCAATTAGAATTTCCAACCAGTATACCCTCCCCTATCCTTAAAAGGATTGATTGAGCGGAGCCTTTAATGACAGTAACGGAATTATTTTAAGAATGCACCCCGGCGAAAAGAAACGAATGATACTAATCCAGACCCCAAAGTTCCAGACCCCAAAGTCTTACTGAGCATCAGCAAATTCTTTCCAGCCTGCTGACTGTCTATTCAAGACGCGCCTGCTTTAAAGTTTGATAACAAGAGAAAACTTTTTTTCCTGGCAATCCCAAACCATTTATAAGTTCTATGAAACAAGATTCAGCCCTGAACAACGATTTCATGGTTATAGGAATTCTGTTGTGTTCAAAAATCATTTAGGCATGACATATTTCTGTTTAGATTTCTTAAATGAATCACCATTCTAGTGAATATTTATT
>JASJDH010000452.1 GCA_030065175.1 Leptolyngbyaceae cyanobacterium MO_188.B28
CAGCTTATATCGGCCAAAGCCAAAAGGAGAAAACAGCGTGTTTTTAAGAACAATTCGGGCGGCGGCGTCCGCGGCGTGGGTGAACTTCCAATTCATGCAAATATCGCCCGCTGCAAAGATCTTAGGATTCGTGGTCTGGAGATAATCGTTGACAACAATCCCTTTGCGTCCGTCATACTCCACACCAACCGCTTCTAGATTTAACCCTTCCACATTTGGAGCCCGACCCGCGCCAACGAGAATCTCGTCCACCGTCACAGACTCTTCCTCACCATTACGGGTAAAGTGAAGGACCTTTCCCGCCGCCGTCTTTTCCACTCGCTTCAATTGGCAACCGAGAACCAGGTTAACCCCTTCGCGAATAAAAGCCTGTTGAACAATCTCGGCGGCGTCTGCATCTTCTCGAATCAAAACGTGATTGGACTTCTCAAATAGAGTGACGTCCGACCCCAGGCGGCGAAACGATTGCGCCAATTCACAGCCAATGGGACCGCCGCCAATCACCCCTAGCCGCTTTGGAAGTTCCGTTAGGGAAAACACGGTTTCATTGGTTAAAAACCCAGCCTCGGCAATGCCTTCAATGGCAGGTTCAACCGCCCTAGCGCCAGTGGTGATCACAGCCTTCTTAAAACGCAGCGTCTGTCCCTCAACTTCGATCGTGTCTGGCCCCGTAAAGCGTCCTTCCCCCAGAAAAACATCAACGCCCACCTTTTGGGCGGAGGCGGGGGAGTCGATGGGACTGATGCGAGCGCGTATCCGACGCATGCGTTCCATCACCGCTGGAAAATCAACCGCCACATGGTCAGGCGGATGGATGCCGAAAGGTTTAGCGTCCTTCATATCGGCCACCACCCGCGAAGAGCGGATCAAACATTTGGAGGGAACGCAGCCCACATTCAAACAATCCCCCCCCATCAAATGCCTTTCGATCAGGGCCACCTTGAGGCCCAGGCCTAACCCTGCAGCCCCTTTTGCACTGACCAATCCAGCCGTGCCCGCCCCAATCACAACCAGGTCGTAGCAGTCGACAGGCTTAGGATTCACCCAGTCGGGGGGATGCACATTCGCCACCAATTTCTGGTTATACGCGTCCATGGGGGGGACCGTTACGCCACGCAGTGCTGACTGAGCCATGAGCTGGTTCCTACCTGTGAAATGTTTTCTCTAAATACAATGACTATTTCAATGCAAAGCAATCATAGCTGAGCCCTTTATCCACCGCCTTAACCCTAGATTAAAAAGAATGGAGATTTGCCTGCTATTTCCCCTTAGCCGCCGCATACCAGCGGGCGAGGCGGGTGGGGGAAACGCCCAGATAATAGGCCAGGACAATGAACTGATTGATCAGGGTGGTTTTCAGCACGCCGATTTTTTCCCATCGACGCCCTGAGGTCAGCACCGCAGCAGGGGCGATCGCAATTTTCCCGCGCCGCTTCAGCCGCTGCACCAATTCAAAATCCTCCATTAAGGGCATTTCTTGAAATCCCCCCATCTCCCGAAATACTGGGGCAGTCAGGAAAATCGCCTGGTCGCCGTAGGGGGTTTGCAGAAACCGCGATCGCCAATTCACCATAGTTTCAATCAACCGTAAACCCTGCAACTCTGCATTAATCCCCAACGCAAAGGCCCCCGCAATCACCTCAGTCTGCCGCAACAGACCCCGCACCATCGTCTCAAACCCCTGGGGCAGCATAGTATCCGCATGCAGAAAGAGTAGAATGTCGCCCGTTGCCGCGGCTGCCCCCACATTCATTTGATGGGCCCGACCAACCGCGGCTTTGATAACTTGAGCCCCCAACGAGGCAGCCAAATCCGGGGTTCCATCGACACTGCCGCCATCCACCACAATCAATTCAACATTGGCCGCCCACTGCAACGGCGATAGGGTCGCCTTGACCGACGCAACTTCATTCAGTACAGGGATAATAATGGAGATTTTATCGTTTGAGCGGGATTGTATAGGCGACGCCTCCCCGATAAGAGACTTGTCCAAAGGTTGACGAATGCTATGCAATGAAACAGCTTCCAAATATTCTTCCCAAAAATAATACAGCGCCAGTCAATTATTTTTGCCGATAAGTCCAGCTAACCCCGTTCAGGCAGAAATCTGATGAGAAAAAATACCCCCTAGGGGTAATATCGCAATCGATACGGATCACCGACAATGCAATAACGAACCGGATTGTCAGCTATCAGCCTAAATCCTAGACAACTACCAACCGCAGTGGCCAGTTTCAATAATATTGGACTTTATGACTGCTACCTGAAGGGATTGCGAGTGTCTTTTTCAAACTGATAGCTGATTTACTTACAAAAACGACACAATTCCCTTAAACAAGTCTGCCTAGCGTTGCTTAACCGCCCCGCAATTCCTACCGATGCCTCATTCCCGCCTCTAACCACTCAATGATCAACGGATTCACCACCTCAGGGCGTTCATCATGGGGGCAATGGCCCGTCTCCGGGATCGATTGAAACTTAACGGCAGGTCGCCCCTTATTATCCCGACTTAATTTTTGATAGATTTCAGCCGTCTCGAGCGTCGCCCAGGGGTCAGTCTCCCCCCATAACACTAGCAAAGGCTGATGGATGCGAGGCAGCAACTCACTCGGCCTCGGGCCTGCCGGAGCCGACAAGATCGAAGCGAAAACCTTTTGGGCGCCCGGATCGCAAGAAGGCCGATGAAGTATCTCCACCAGTTCATCCGTAATGGCCTGCTTGTTACCGTAAACCTGGCGCAAAGACCCCCGAATCCGATACTTTTTTCGAATCTGGTTAAACAAAACCGGGCCGGTCAATTGGGAACTGGCCAGCTTTCTGAACGCCCCCATAATCAACCCTAGGAGGAACGGAACCTCATCCGGCCGTAGATTTAACCCCCCAGCCGAGTTGAGCAACACACCGCCGCTAGCGATGTCAGCATGATTCGCCAGCATCATTAAGGTCAGCAATCCGCCGATCGAGTTGCCTACAAAAACCGCCGACTGCTGTACGTGCTCAGCCCAAAAGTCCTTGAGAATCGACTCCCACAAATCCAAGCTGTAGTCTAACCCTGGTTTATCAGAATCCCCAAACCCCAATAGATCCAGCGCAAATACTCGATAGCCCGCCGCCGATAGCGTCGGCATATTCTTCCGCCAGTGGCCAATGGACGCGCCAAACCCATGAATCAGAATCACCGGCGGACCTGCCCCTTGCACTGCATACTGAATCCGATGACCCCGCCAGGTCCAAGTCAACTTTTCAATCGTATTAGGGGCAGTCAGTTGAGAGGTCATGGAGACAATAGAGAGTAAGTATTTTTTCCTAATCTTTCTCCATGATAGGCCGATTGGAGGAGGAGGGGGGATGGGAATGGAGAGAGGGGATAGGGGAGATAGGGAGGATGGGGGAGCAGAGGAAGCAGGGGAAGCAGGGGGGCAGGGGGAGATGAGGCGCAGAATCCAAAATTCAAGACCGCTGTAGGGGCAAAGCATTTGGCGGCAACTCTACAGAGACCTCTGTTAATCTGGCTCCAAATGCTTTGCCCAGATTAATCTTCGACAGGACTTCACTGGGGATGGTAGAAATGGGTAGACGGAGAAGGGGTAGAGAGTGCAACCAAATCCCAAATCCCAAATCCCAAATCTAAAATTTGGTTCCCTACGTTCTCTCCCCACGTCTTACCCCGAAATCTTTCAAGAGATTCCTAACTTCACCTGCAAAACCTTGTACAAAATTCGGGAGAGTTCGCGGCGTCTTAACAGGCCAGAGTCTAGGGGAGTATTGGCAAAGGCGGCTTCGAGGGCGTAGGGGACGAAATGGCCGATGAGTGTCGCCAGGTCTTGGCGAGTGACGCTGCGGCTGGGGAAAAATTTCCCTTCGCTAATGCCGCCCATGGCGACTTTAGCGGTGAGGGTTTCGATGCCGCCATAAGCCCAATGGTGACGAAGCACATCGGTAAAGGTGGGTTGGTCAGGGATGATTAGCTTAAACTCCAGCAGCTTAATCAAGGTATCGGCGATCGCAGCCCGACTGACTACATGGGCGGGATCAAAGTGGAGGGTTCGGGGGCTCTTAGCGCCCACTACTCCCGCGATGGCCATTACTTGAATCGCTTCGAAATCGGTATCGGTATGGGCGATATCGTCAAACCAAAAGAGGGGAATCCCGTTGCGGGCCAGACGCCCCTGGAACTTCCGCAATAGGAACTGATTTTGGCAGACATCGCGGATGCGCACCCCTTCCTTCAGGGCAAAGGCGGCTAGATGTCCCCCCGCTTCGCCAATAGCCCATTCCACTGAATGCATGCGATACGCTGCGTTGGTGATATGGGTTGTGCCAATGCTTTTGGAGGAAAGAATCAAACCGTCGGTCTTTTTGGGGGTCAGCGCGCCTAAGGGAAGGGTAAAGGGTAAAACCCGGCGTTCATTCCCACGCAAACGGACGGACTCCGAGGCCGGGGTCTGCGTTGCATGGACGGCGGGGTAGAATTCCAAATATGGATAATGCCCAATACCCACGCTATCGGGAAAGCAATAGCTACGGGCTTGATTGCGATAGAAGGCTTTGGCGATGTGATCGTGTTGGATTTGGGTTAAGGCGACGCCTCTCCGCGCTTCCCGTACATAGGGGGAAAGGGCGATTCCATCCGGGGTCCAGGTAATGTCTCGCCGGGGTTTGAGCGATTCTTCCCCCTTGTCTTGGAGAGTATAGAGGTAGGCGCGGACGCGATCGCGCGCTTGCCGCAGATGGCGTCGCCGCTCTTTTAGACTTGTCCCCACCAATAATCCATAGGTGTAATCAATGGCGCAATAGAACAAATTGCCGGGCTGAGCTGACGGCTTCCCTAACCCTGCGGTCTCTTTATCTTTAACTGACGACGCTTTTGCCGAAGACTGATTGGTAGGCGTTTCCAAAGCAGGGGGGGGGGCGACGGAAGTCGATTTGCGGTAGAGATCGCGAAAGGTCTGAATGGCTTGGGACAAAATCCCGAGTTCGGATCTGGAGGTAGACTCGCCAGATGGATTCAAATCCGGATGAGCCAGGTCTTGGAACTGTAACCAAGGCGCTTCGCCATAGCCCCCAGGCGCAGTCAATGGAGCCGCGTCCCCGGTAGCGGGCTGCTCATAGGCGGCCCCAAAAGCAAAAGCTTGCTGACAGTCGGGATGGGCGGCTTCGGGCAAACACCGCTCCATCGTCTCAGCCCGGGCTTCTTGCCCAACCCGTGAGGCGATCTTACCGATCGCTAGAATATCCCCCAGTTCAGACGCCTCGATCGTAATCTTGCTGTAAACCGTAAAATTGTGCTGGCTGCGGGTGTTTTGAAAGGCGACGCCGCTGACTTTCAGCAATTGCCCCTTCTCCTCCCGCCCCAGGACGGCGACCGGCGCGGCAAAGGGAATCAGAATCAGTTTGCCCTCCGCCAGGTAAGGCGCGATCGCCTCATTCATCGCCCTCGCCGCCGCCAGCGGAGTCGTCAGTAAGGGATTGCCGCCCTCAGACTCGCCCTTCAATAGACGTTGACCTTCCATGGTTTGCAATTGACGTTGGCGATCGCGAAACCCCCGCTGACTCACTGACATGGCAAACGACTCCTGGGGCAGCCGCTTGAACCGGGACCCAACCCTGACTAATCGGTTATCTTCAGCGTTGGGTAAGGCTTGAGTGGTAAATTGTCCGCCAAACACTGGTTGAGGCTGTGCTAGACAGACATCCGCCCCCGCCTGCAAAGCCCCCAAAGTCGCCGCATAGGCCGCCGTCGAACCGCCCACAACCAAAACAGAACAGGATATCTTGGCCCCTGCCTCTGGCAGGGTAAAGGCCTGATTCGCTAAAATTGCGTTCCGCCGCTCGATACTCACCGACATGGATTCCAATCCTCTACTGATTCCACTCCGCCACTGACCGTCTTGAAGCTTCCCTGCTGTCGTGAATTCTACAAGCCCGTTACGATAATCGAAGCGTTTCCACTAATTTTCACTAAGGTAAGGGCCAAGCTATTCATGGCGGATATTATCTCTTCTAATTTTTGGATTTGGGCGATCGCAGTGATAGCAATCCTCGGAATTGGCGTTGGATCCATTGCTATCACTTACTTTCGACCATTGGGAACAGCCATTGTCTTCGCCGCTCCCATTCCTTCCTCGTCTATATCCCTCTCATCCACAGCCGCTGAGCAATTTCAGCAAGGATGTGAAGCATTCCAGGCAGGCCAGTACCGACGGGCGATCAACGCCTTTAGCCAAGTACTTGAGACAGCCCCCGCCTGCGCTGAAGCGCTACACAATCGAGGCCGTGGACAGGCCAACCTGGGCGACAATAACCTATCAGTGAGAGACCTGCTGGCGGCTGGAGAACGTTATGACAAACAAGGGTCTAAAGCAGGCGTCGATCAGGTCAAAGGGGATATGGAGCGAATTGCAGCGGGGGTAAAGGCATAGGGTGGCCAAACAGCGACTAGACACTCTACTGGTGGATCTGGGTTTATGCGACTCTCGTCAGCAGGCGCAGCGGTTGATTCGAGCGGGCGAAGTGCGGGTGGATCAGCAATTGATTGACAAACCTGGCAGTGTAGTAAACGACGCCAGTCAAATTCAGGTTAAACAGAAATCCCCCTATGTTTCGAGAGGCGGAAAAAAGCTGGAAAAGGCCTTAGCAGACTTTCCCATTGCGGTAAACGGTCGGGTTTGTCTGGATGGCGGCATTTCCACTGGCGGCTTCACCGATTGCCTCCTGCAGGCAGGCGCCCAGAAAGTGTATGGCGTGGATGTGGGATATGGACAGGTGGCCTGGCGGTTACGGCAAGATCCTCGGGTAATTCTGCGGGAACGAACCAATCTGCGGTATCTGACCCCCGAGGACTTATATCAGACCGATCACCCCCAAGCGGATTTGGGGGTAATGGACATTTCATTTATTTCTCTGGCTAAGGTGCTGCCCGCTTTTTGGACGTTATTACAGCCGCCCAGAGAAGTCATCCTGCTCGTCAAACCCCAGTTTGAAGTGGGTCGAGAGAAGGTCGGCAAGAAAGGAGTGGTGCGAGATCCCGTCATCCAGGCCGAAGCGATTGAGCAGGTGCTAGCGGCGGCGCAAGACTTGGGGTGGGCATATCAGGGATTGACCTGGTCCCCGCTATTAGGCCCCGCCGGGAATATTGAATACCTATTGTGGCTGAAAATGCATCAGGATTTACCCGAAGCAGCCGCTCCAAGCCCTGATTTAAATCAGATTAAGCGCTTAACTCAGGAGGCTCAGAGGAATCTGGCGTAGGGGATTGGCGTCAAAATAAAATCCCTGTAGAAGACAGTGGATGGGTGGATGGGTGGATGGGTGGGGATTACAAAGGTCGGGGCAATTAATTGGGGGCGCTATTTGCGATCGCTCTGTCGGTTTCGCACATGCCGCCGATATAGACGCCGATACAGAATTTCCAAGCGTCCGCCATTCTCCTGAATCATCGCCCTTTGGCGACGGTATAGTCCCTGAAACAAATTGGCGAACAGCAACGTAAAAATAGCCACCACTAAGCCAGTCGCCGTAGAAATCAACGCTTCACCCACCCCAGCCGTCACCTCAATCGATTCTTGACCCGCCACCTGGCCAAATTGCAGCGATGAGAATGAAGTGATGAGTCCCAAAATGGTGCCCAATAGCCCCAGCAGGGGCGCCACCCCGATCACCGTCTCAAAGATGGTGTTAAATCGCTTCAGTAAGGGGATCTCCGCCTGAGCCGCACTCTCCAAAGCCAACCGAAATTCATCTGGCGTCGCCTCTTGCAACGTTAAAGCGGCCAGAAAAATTCGAACAATCGGTAAATCCGTATTCTGCTTCAACTTCGCTAAGGCAGCCTGGGGGTCTCGAGGATAGGACTCTAATACCCTTTGCACTAACCGAGTCTGGCGGTTAGAAATTTTCCACCAGAAAAGCCCCCGCTCCAGAAACAGCGCTGTCACCAGCATCGAAAATCCCAGTAGGGGCCACATCACCACCCCGCCAAGCGAAAAAAGTTTAAAGACTGACATAGAAGCCCCGTTAAGCGGTTATAAATACACGCATTATGTGAGTTATCTCTAGCTGAGTTGAGGAGTTTGCTGCTTAAAGGTCAGCACATCAATATCAA
>JASJDH010000453.1 GCA_030065175.1 Leptolyngbyaceae cyanobacterium MO_188.B28
GGATGACCAAAAGAGCCATTGCCGTTGAAAAGGACAATCCTCAGATCTTCTCTCAGGCGAAGGATATCCGCTATTTCTTGGGCAACCTTATGGATTATCTCTGGACGCAACGTGTTTAACTTAGCTTTGTCGGTAATTAAGGAGCCGCCTAACTTGACCAAACAAACTTTCATCGTTATTAGAGGTTTACCCACATTGTCAACCCATCTTGAAGGGTTTTCAATCAGCAACACAAGCAGCCAAAATATAGTTGAAACGATTTCGAGGCTTGGTTAGCGGATCAGGCGATATTAAGAATGGTTAAATCCTCTTGGGGTAAGGGTTTTAGTGTCATGAAATCTTAAAACTTAAATCATTGGAGTAAATTACGGCGCCATGTAGATGACAATTTCTTTATACTTTTTATACTTAGGGAGACTGAATGATTAACCAAACGTCTTTGCGGTTAATTGAAGCAGCCAGATTAAATGAGCACATCGGTAAACCTCTGTATGAGTCTTACTGTTTCTCTCAAATTCCTCAGACGATCTATTCTCTGCTAACCGGTGATAGCGAAGTGGGTTTGCCTGTTAGCGTCTTGGAAGGATTGCCCGATCGCTATAATCAGGTCATTTTGATTCTGGTAGACGCATTTGGATGGCGCTTTTTTGAACAGTACGTCGACCAATATGAATTTCTCAAGCACTTTTTGATAGACGGCGTCGTTTCCAAGTTAACAACTCAGTTTCCCTCTACAACAGCGGCTCACGTCACAACCATACACACGGGACTACCGGTAGAAAAGAGCGGCGTCTATGAATGGTTTTATTACGAACCCCTTTTGGATTCGGTTATTGCCCCGTTGTTGTATTCCTTTGCAGGAGATCATCAACGCGACACCCTGAAGCAAACGGGGGTTTCTGAGCACAGCCTTTTCCCACTCCAAACCTTCTATCAACGATTGCAGCATCAAGGAGTACAATCATACTGCTTTCAGCATCAGGCCTATGCTCATTCACCCTATTCAAACGTGGTCTGTAATGGGGCTACAGTTGTACCTTATAGGACTTTCCCTGAAGCTCTGATTAACCTCACCGAAGCTGCGCTCACATCCTCAGAAAAAGCCTACTATTACCTGTATTTTGATGGGATTGACGCCATTGGCCATCGCTATGGACCTCAATCCCCACAATTTGAGGCGGAGGTGGGTATTTTTCTGCTCACTATGGAGCGATTGTTCCACCAAATTTTGGCTGGAAAGCTTAAAAATACCCTGGTGCTGATGACAGCTGACCATGGACAGATTGAAGTGTCGCCTCAAACTACGATTTATCTCAATCAGTTGGATAGGTCGATTGAATCTTTGATTAAAACCAATTATCAAGGGCGGCGTCTGGTACCAAGCGGATCCCCTCGCGATATGTTTTTGTACATCCAAGACAATCACCTGGATGAAGCGTGTGATCGATTGTCTAATCAGCTTGCCGATCGAGCCGCTGTGTACCGAACAGAAACATTAATTGAGCAGGGTTTTTTCGGAGCTAGCCAGCCAGCCTCTACCTTGATTAATCGATTGGGAAACTTGGTGATTTTACCCCATAAGCACGAAACAGTTTGGTGGTACGAGGAAGGCCGCTTCGAACAACAAAACTTTGGGCACCACGGAGGGCTATCTCGGGCAGAGATGGAAACCCTTTTACTCGCATTACCTTACAACTGAACGGGTTGTTTGCCGATCTTCGGATACAACGGCGTCTGCTTGAACAACCAATGCAGAACAGGGGGCATGATGCATCACGTAGTTGCTAACGCTCCCCAGAACAAATTCGGTTAATCCTTGACGACCGCGGCGTCCCAATATAATTAAATCGGCTCGCCACTGTTGAGCGATCTGGCAAATTTCTACTTCTGGATTTCCAACGACGTGGATATATTCAGCCAGAATTCCTCTAGCTGCTGCATCTTGGGCATAGGCCTTTAGCCAATTTTCTACATCTTCAATGCGTTTCTGAAGCTGAGTTTGTCTGATTTGCGTCGCTTGTTGGTAAAGATTAAGTTCTGCGAAGGCCCCTACTCCTATGAAATAGTTAGTTGACGGCTCTGGTTCTGGATGAAGCACATGAATCAGCATCAGGTTGCCGTTCTCCGTTTGGGCGAGATCGAGTGCATGCATCATCACTTCATCTGATTGGATGGTGTGATCAAGTGCAACCAGAATTTTCTTGAAGACCATAATCTCGCCTCGTACTATCTTCCGTAATGCTTAAATATGCCCAACTGCTCAATCCGTTCAAAGGCTTGATTCATTGTGGCGCCCTGGCGAATAGCAATGTGCATTAACACCATTGCAGCCGCTAGGGCTCCATTCCCACAATGGACTAACTCAGGTTTGGGCAATTCATTAATGCATTGCAGCACAAATGTTGCGCTCTCACCGTCAATCTGCTCCATTTGAGCAGGTACATTCGCATAGTACAGGCCAAAGGCTTCAGCCTGTTGCTGTTCATTACTGGAAAATCCCTTCTCATCGGGCGATCGCAAATTTAACACCGACCGATAACCTTGATCGGCAAGTTGTTTTAGTTGTTCGGGGAGAATTTGGCCTGCGATCGCCAATTCATCATTGATTTTCCGAATCGGTTCCATGATTCACTTTCCACAACTTACCCAAGTTCAAGTCTAAATATTTCCATTCCCCACTTTTAAGTTGAATAGATCGACTTCTCAGGACAAGTTAACTATGTTGAAGCAATATTGACTAGGGCTCGTCATATCCGGTCCTTTTATTGTCGGGAATGTCTCCTTCAAAAGGCTGTACACCGGTCTCAGGATATTCATCATCGGTGGGCCCAAAAATCCTAGCGACTGCCGCCGAAATATATCGAACAATCCGCAGAGGACTGGTTGCGATCTTTTGGATCACGGTCTGAGACGATTTATCTGTAGACATGCTCCCTCCTGAATTGCTAGTCAGAACGTGTTTGAACTGCGCCGCCATTTTGTCCAAACCGCTTCTCTAATGGAGAAACGGATAACTTTAGACCCTTGGCGTAATCCTGCTCACACAGAACCCGTCAATTTTCAGTTACCTTCCCAGATTAGATAAATAGTTTGAGGATCTTGTGAGGAGATATCCCCTATATCGGCTATCCAATTTCAGCAGGGGATTACACGGTAGGGGAAACAGGCGTGAAGAGCCAGAATAGGGTTCATTTATGCGCTTCAAGGGGAAAATTATCTCCGATGGAATAGAGGAGACAGAAGACAGAATACCGTTCAATGATCCGCTTAATTCCCCATCAAGCTTTCACAGCCTAGTGGCCAAGCCAGATGACAGGTCCAACTATTGTCGGGGTGACGCTGATAAAATCGCAATTCCCACTTAACAGCCGCCTGCGGATTGATCTCCTTCTGGGCTAGCTGGATTAGGGTTTCTCTATGTTTAGTTTGAAATTCATAGGCCAAGCTGAGGTGAAGCTGCTGCTTTAAACGGATTGGTTCATGGCGGGTAGGAGAAAGGGCTGTGGCGACAAAATCAATCATCACTTTTTTTAACCAAGGAGACTGGAGTTCTAGACCATGCCAGTCTGCTCGAAAGACCATATCTGTAATGTCAATCACTGGGTCTGGGCAAGTTTGTAGTAATCGATTTAAGGAGCGCTTAAGGGTTTGGGTATAAAGGGGAATAGAACATGTTTCCTCTTCAAAAAAACCAGTTAATGTGCAGTGGGGCATGTAATTGTGGGCTGCGTTGGCGTTACAAAAGAACAGACTTTTTTCAAAGTAGGTGTTGATTTGATCGGCGAGTTCACCAAGAGGACAAGCATACACAATAAATTTAGTCATATCTGAACTCTTATCGGTGATGTCGGTCATGATAGAAACGTCATTGATATCACAACTTCTTGGGGAACATAAACGAACATTGCGTTTACGAACACCCTTGATTGCCCCGGAGGGAAATTATAGAGAGAACCCGCAAGATTGCTGAAGACTTACAGGCTCTCTACTCGATAGAGTTGTTATAGGTTAGGACTGAGGGAGTGGATATTACGCGACTTTGTGCAGCGTACCTTTCTTGTGCAGCGTATCTTTATTGATTAATCACCAGGATATTAATGAGAGAGCATTTAAACAAGCAAACTGACGCCTTATTCTACCGAGGGTATCCCATCAGTGTGAGGAAGATCGGTATTGGCCAATGGGAAGCTGAATTTCTTTGCCCCAGGAATAATGAGATATGGGAAACGGGTGCTGCTCATGGCGATAGTGAGGAAGCCGTCATAGCAGCTAAAGAAATGATCGATTACACGATTGCCAGCTTAGAGATTGAAACTCGCTTTCACCGGTTGCTGGGGGAGCTGAGAGGAGATTATGCCTGGAGCACTATCTTTGATGGGTTAACGAACTATTGCCATCAGCAAACCGATCTGGAGCCTATTGTCAAATATATTGAATATGCGGCAAGTGAAATTCGTCAATCACACTACGAGGAGGAAAGACGATAAGTCTCAAATATCGGTGGAACGCTGCGCCATCCTAACCCCCCATAAACAGGGCGCTTAGTTTACGCATCCATAGTCCGCCGTATCCCCATCGCCTAAATCAGCAACGACCCTCCCTATATCGCTTCGTACAGGGGAGGAGTTTTTTTGAGAATCTTGGGGATAGTGAATTTACGGGATTTGAACCTATGGGTTTAGTTTATGTCAAATAGCTTGTAGTTAAGAATCCTGAATTGTTTAAGACAGTCTCCTGATCCGGAGGATGGGTTGATGAATGTTTAAAACATTACACCTGATGCTATGGCAGGAGATTGATTGACAAATCGTCACTCGATCAGTAAAAAACTTGTTTTTTATCAGCGCTTGCGGTAGCTTAATAATTTACTGAATAGCTCTCATAGAGAGGCTATGCGTTTTATCTACAATAGATAAATTGAATCGAGGCGGCTAATTTATAGTTTAAACAAGTGTGCTTAAACAAATTGGTTGTCATTCTCATTGTGAGACTTGAGTTGTTAAAGCGCTCATAAGAGAAGGGAATCATGGTGATATCGCCTTGGGGCGTCTAACTATTTGTTTCGGGGAACGGACATAATCTGACTAGACTATACAATTCGGCTGCTTCTCTTTAGAGTCAATTCATTTTACCCTAGCGGTTTCTGGGCGTGGCTACAGAAGTCAATTAATAGGGAGGAGTTGCTTCTAGTCATCCAATCCGAATAATCCAGTTACTGCATCATCACTTAGGAGAAGGTGATGCATAAATTTGCTGTTGACTCTCCCCAAAACCGATCTTTTTTTCAGGGATTGCTTCTGCGCTTAATTTGCTTGCCTTATTAGAAAAGTACCCATTTCATCTGGATTTTTAATGATCATCCCAGAAGCTTTTAGTTCGGCTGAGTCTCGAACGGTTGCCCACAAAGCATTTGTTAGGCTTCATGAACTGATAATTCAACTTCAGTCTTGCAGCCAAGAGGAATTTACGGGTGAACTTATTGTCAAGCTTCAAACCACTCAAGGGCGACAGTGGAGCCTCTATTTTTTTGAGGGTGGGTTGATTGGCGGGACAAGTGAAGTTCATTCTATTCGACGCTGGTGTCGACAACTGTCTCAACATTGTCCACATTTAGCTGTTAATTCAAAATATCAGGGTGCGGATCGACCTCAGTATTGGGATTATGATTCCTTGGCGAAGCTGGTGGAACAAGGGAAAATCCTACAAAGTCAATTGGCTGCAGTGGTAGGCGGCAATCTGACAGAGATTCTGTTCGACTTGATTCAAGCGGAACAACAAAGTCGCTATCTCTCAGGATTACAACTGACCTTCAGAGAAATTTCTCAGGATGTTTTCGATTCGGTGTTGGTCGGCATTCGTCCTGAACGAGTTTTTAATCCAGCCATGGAGGTTTGGGATGCTTGGCGTCAGGCTGGATTAGAGAAATATAGCCCGAATTTGACTCCGGTAATCTTAGATGCAGAGGCATTGCGGCAACAAACATCGCCTCTAGCGTACCAAAATTTAACTGCGCTTGTAGATGGCGATCGCACCTTACGGGATTTGGCCGCCAAGTTGAAACAGAATCTCGTGCCGCTAGCCCAATCCCTGATTCCCTATATTCATACCAAAGTGATGAGTCTGGTGGAGGTGGGAGACTTTACCTGTGAACCGAAATCTCTCTCCGCCGTGCCTTCCGTGAGTCCAGTTCAGACAAAACCCGCCAGCCCATTGGTGGCTTATATCGAAGATAGCCGCTTCGACAGCCTGCAGATGGGGCAAATTCTCGCTCAGACAGGGTATCGATTTACCAATGTCCAAGATCCTGTGCAAGCGTTGCCCGTCCTACTGGAACAAAAACCGAGTTTAATCTTCTTAGATTTGTTGATGCCCATTACCAATGGGTATGAAATATGCGCCCAAATCCGTCGTGTTTCGGCTTTCAAAGGAATACCGGTCATTATTGTCACGAGTAGCGACGGCATTGTCGATCGGGTTAGAGCAAAACTCGTCGGCGCTTCTGGCTTTATCGCTAAGCCAATTAACACCCCCAAAGTTATGAATGCCCTGCAGCAACATCTACCGACACAACACCCTGTCTGGTCTGAGGAAATGCGTACAAGTTCAAATCATATTGGCATCGTCGCAACGTGAAAATTCTGCAAAGTTGACGGAATTGCTCCTGATTTTTCGCATAGAGCATTGAAAACATTAATCGATAAAGTTTATCTCTAAACAATTAGATTTTTATTCTGTTTCTGCATTTGGCCTTGTCCCGAATTCCGAGAGGTTTGCACTCGCAAGAAGACTCCCTATGACCACAGTCCTTTTAGTTGAAGATAGTTTGACAGACACCGAAATGATGACCTGTTATCTGCGACAGGCTGGACTTTCGGTGGTCAGCGTCAGTAGTTGCGAAGAGGCTCGGATTAAGCTCCGTTCACGTCAGCCTGATTTGGTGTTGCTGGATGTAATTTTACCGGGTCAAAGCGGATTCGAACTCTGTCGCGAACTCAAGACCAATGTCAATACTAAGCGAATTCCCGTGGTCATTTGTTCCACCAAAGGAACTGAGGCCGACAAACTCTGGGGTTCAATGTTGGGCGCCGACGCCTACCTGCCGAAGCCAGTGGATCGGCAGGAGTTGATGAAAACTGTGAAGAGATTAACTCTAGTTTAGGGACTAGGGGGTTAGGAACGTTAGGTTATGTTAACTTCATCGGACTCGGCATTGATTGCGACCAACAGCCTGGATGCGTTAGTACTCGACCCCAAGCCGCCTGAAACGCGTCAACGATTACTCCGATTTCCATTAGGATCGCACGACAGCGCACTGCTTCCTTTAGCACAGATTACTGAAATTCTCAGAATTGACATAGCCGATATTTTGACTGTTCCCGAAACGCCTCATTGTGTTTTGGGAATTTGCAATTGGCGAGGAGATATGCTCTGGCTCATAGATTTGAATGATCTTGTGAGTTCCACTCCCTTGTTTGAGCTAGAGCTTGGCGTAACCGCCGTAATGGTTATCGTAGTCCAAATTAATGGCCAGGCGGTCGGGTTAGGGCTGCCACAGGTCCACGACATTGAATTCCACAATTTAGAGCGACTTCAACCGACAGCTCCCGGACTATTCTCCCCCCAACTCCAACCGTTTGTCTTGGGAACTTTACCGGGAGTTGTCGGCGCCGTCTTAAATCTCGCCGCGATTGCTCAGTGCCCACTATGGCAGGAAACCATGGGAGGAGCCCCCTAATGCCCTTCGCCTTTCACATCTCTCCAATCGGGCGAATGATCAGAAGATTCATACCAGGACTCTCCCCTCCCTCCGAAACCGAAAGCAATGACTTAGAGAGCTTTTCGTCCGCTAACCTCTGGGATATTCCGGAGGGCGATTCGGAGATTATCACTAAGGGTGTAAACCCTTCCAACCCTTCAAAAACAACCGTTACAGGAACGGAAGAGAGAATTATGCAGAAATTTGATTTCAAGCCCCCCCTGAACGCGAACTCTCCAGTCCAGTCTCGTTTGAATTCTAACCATGGCGATCTGGCGTTTTCAGAATTTGACGGGGGATCGGACTTGAATTGGCTGTTGAGCATTACTAACCGAATTCA
>JASJDH010000454.1 GCA_030065175.1 Leptolyngbyaceae cyanobacterium MO_188.B28
ATTCTGGACGCTTAGAAGCCATTGGAAGACGCCTCCTAAACGTTGGAACAGAGCACCGCAGGAAGTGCGCGGTCAACCAAAGCATAAAACTGAAAATTCAGCCTCTGCTAGCTTAGCAAGCCCCCAGATAATACATGAGTGCTAAGGGTAACGATTAAGTTTCTCTGGGCAACAAAAATTAATATATTTTATTAGATGCTTATCCCTGATTACGAATTGAGCATACACCATCCACGAAGAAATTTCGCTGGAATTAACCCGAAAACTAAACCGTCCTAAGGTATGCAGAGTGAATCAGGTCTTGCTCTTAAACGATTAGAGATTGTAATGTAAAGCATATTTGCCGCCCTCTTCGCCCAAGGACACTGTCGCTAGAAATTATTGAACGATCCCTGCCCTCCAAACCTATTCCCATAGCTCCCTGGACTTGCTTTAAATCAATCAAAGACCTAGTCTCAAACCAGCAGGCCGCAGGTTCTAGAGGCTAGCCAGCCAGAGCTGCGGGCCGCCAAAATTAGAGCTAAGCGCAATATTGACATGCTCTAGGGACGTTACTAACCAGGGGACATCTGATCTCAAATAGCGCTCGTGCAAGTTGAATAGAATTGAAAAACACCTTTCCAGCCAGGGCTTTGCCGCAGAACATAACAAAACGATGCGGAGTAATAGACCGATGGTCAATTGAAAACCAATTTCCCGAATTAGGTGTCGAAAGGTTTGGAATGCTGGGCGCTGGGCGCTCTCCACCACCAGAAAATTCAATAATCGCCTACAGGTTTCAACCAGTACAAAGTCATTTAGAGGATAGGCGTCAAAGTCGGAAAGCATATTCTTTAGATACTGTCTCAACTGACGGCTAAAACAGTTGTTGAGGTATTTCGGCATCGCTGTCGCCAGAGGAGAAATTAAATAGTCGCTCAATTCCGCCTTGAATTCTCGGTAAGAGCTGACGGTTTGACTATAGGTCGAGAACCACATCGCTAAGTCTCGATGGCCCCAGTTGCCTTCTATCTTTCCCGTATAGTATTCAAGCGCCGAATTCAATTCTTCATCACTCAACAGGGTCGGATTATCGGCGTATTCCCCAGAGGAGTATCCTAAGCGAGAGGAATTGTAGCGAATCAATTCAACGCCAAATCTTCTCTCAGCCTTTTTCCTCAGAGATTTAACGGCGTACTTTTGGGCATGGCCGCTGTCCTCAGTGAGAAGGCTATAGTCATAGATATAGGGGTAACGCCTGATTAGCGTCCCAACCGGATTATTCTCCGTGGCTGTCTTGTTTTCCTCAGTTTCGATCAGTACATGGGGGAGACGATGTAGAGCGGCGTACTGCTCAGTTTGAGTGTACTTTCGCACCAACATGCGAATGCGATTTGACAACGTTGAGCGCGTTAAATTATCGGGAATTTCTTCAAACAGCGCCACTAATTTAGGAATGGCTGCGTGACGCTCCACGTCAGTCTGCCAGGGATTGATTACGGTATAACAGCAACGGTTGAGGGTGTACTTGAAGGTTTTTTCGGCTCCAGGAGCGTTGATAATTCGGGTCAATGCCCGCCAAACCTGAGGGTCCCCATATCCCCGAGCTTCTATAAATAGGCGACGGAAACGATTGAGTACATCGTCAGCGGGCTCCGTCCTGACACAATCCCAAAGATGCCGGTATAAAAGGTCTTCCTGCTTAGTCGTCAGATTGTTACGGTAACTAGAATCCCAAGAATCGAGAAAGTTCATTGCTTTGGCAAACTGGCTAATGGGTGAGATGCAGATATCATCAGCGGCGACGCCAAAGAGGTCTTCAAAGATAAATTCCCCCAGGCGAGGCTAGGTGTAACAGTGACGATAAGGAAAAATAGCGACGATAATGGTAGCAGTTACGACAACAACTTCTTCATAACTCAGGAAAGATGGAGCCAACCTGGTTTATTCAAAAAACTTTACTGGAGATCGAACGAGAAGATAGGGCTTTTGGGGTCACTCCCACGAAGGTAGGAATCCAAATAAGAGTTCCCTAATCTGAGATGGATTCGCGTTTTCACAGGAATGACCCGTAAATTAAGGGCTGCCTCTCCTTAAACAGGGTTATTGGGTTATTGCTTATCCAATTCACCAATATTGAAGAGGAAAGGGACGTTGGCATTAGAATCCCCGCCCATGACAAGCACCTTAGGCATTTGAGCGCCCCCGGTTTTCCAAGCCTCGATCGCCTCCTTTTGCAGCACCAATTGTCCACCCTGAGCTTTCAGCGTTTCTGCTAAGAGTCGCTGGGCCTCTGACCGACCTTTGGCGCGATTGATTTCCGCCTGGGCTTGTTGTTCCGCCTCTTGGGCGACATACACAGCTCGACGCGCCCGCTGCTCCGCAATTTGTTTTTCCTCAACGGCCTTAGCAAACTCGGTTGAGAAGGCGAGGTCTACCACACTGGTGTCAAGGACGATAATGCCGTAGCGATCTAACCGTTCACCCAGTGCGGCGTCGAAGTCTTGTTTAAGTTCTTCCCGTTTAGTGATGGCCTCTTCCACTGTTCGTCTGGCTGCGGCCACCTTAAAGGATTCCTGGGTCTGAGGGGCAATGATTTTCGAAACAATATTTTGGAGTGTTCCTTGGGTCCGACGAATTTCGACCACCTCAGTCGGATCGAGCCGAAAGTTGATGGCAAAGCTGGCCGAAAGGTCTTGTAGGTCTTTGGTTGAACTTTGGGCGGGGACTTCAAATTTCTGCACCGTTACATCGTAAATATCGACTGCGGATATAACCGGCGGCTTGATATGGATGCCTTCTAGAAGCGCCCCATCCTGGGCTTTCCCTAAAATGCTGAGAACGCCTGCTTGACCAGGATTGATAATCACAAAGCTACTTGAGGCGACAATCCCAAAGATAATTGCAAAAATCGTCAGAGCAATTGGCTGCCAGCTTTGAGAGTATTGATTTTTCAAGACATTTTCTCCTTATAGTTCCGGGTATTGAGTATCTATTGGGGCATTCGGCGTGACTATCGCCATGGCTGCTAAATTCCTTATACACCGAATGGCTGTGCAAGAAACCCAGAATTGACTAGGATTCTGGCAGACCGACCAATTTCCCAGTTCCGGAAATGACTTCTCCAATGGAGTAGGCAGTCACTCCCTGGGACTCGAACCAGCGAACTGTTTGTTCGGCTTGGTTCGGAGGGACAAGTAATACAAACCCAATCCCCATATTAAATGTGTTGAACATCTCTCCGGGACTTATCTGTCCCGCCCGGGTCAACCATTCAAAAATGGGCGGCGGAGACCAGCGTTTAGGGTCTAGTTGAACCGTTTGATTAGCCCCTAAGCAACGGGGCAAGTTCTCGGGCAATCCTCCTCCCGTTATGTGGGCCATGCTGTGGATATCGAGACCTGATTTGCGAGCCGCTAATATCGGTTTGACGTAGATTTGAGTCGGGGTCAGTAGAACTTCGCCTAGGGTATGACCGCCTAGCAGTTCAGGCCGATCGCCCCAAACGGCGGAGGCTTCGCGTTCAGTTTCGTCGGCGATCTGGTTAATGATCTTTCGCACCAGGCTAAATCCATTGCTGTGAACGCCTTGACTGGCCAAACCAATGGCAATATCCCCCACATTGACGCGGCTCCCCGCCAGAAGCTGGTCTTTTTCCACAATACCGACACAAAACCCCGCCAAGTCATACTCACCTGCCGTGTAAAAACCTGGCATTTCGGCTGTTTCCCCGCCCAGGAGGGCGCACCCCGCTTGTTGACAGCCTTTGGCGATACCGGTCACCACCTGAGCTAATTGAGCGGCCTTCAGCTTACCCGTCGCCAAATAATCCAGAAAAAATAAAGGCTCTGCCCCCGATGTCAGGACATCGTTTACGCACATCGCCACTAAATCGATACCCACTGTGTCATGGCGATCCAAAACTTGGGCCGCCTTCAACTTGGTGCCAACGCCATCTGTACCGGAAACCAACACAGGAGCCTGGTATCCGGTTGGTAATTGAAATAGACCGCTAAATCCTCCTAATCCGCCCAAAACTTCAGGCCGTTGGGCGGCTTGCACCAGAGGACGAATTTGTTCTATAAAGGCGCGTCCAGCCTCAACATCAACCCCTGCGTCTCGATAGTCCATATATATTTTCCAGATAGTTCCTATATTTTGCGGATCTATACAGTTTCCATATCTATATATAAGGGTATGGGCAGCCAGTTACGAAAACCGAGTTCCGGTCACCGCGACGCGATAAGTGTAAAGTTGCATACTCCAAATAAGAATGCGCACATTGTTGCATTTGCATTGGAGCCAAACCGATTGATTTTCTGTAAGGAATGCTAGCAACACATAAATATTTACAAACTATAAAAATTTGTATTTTTGTCTGAAAGCTTTGTAAAACAACTCTTGTTATCAAAAATAAAGTTTTTGTTAAATAGCCTTCTACGTCTTTCCACTGACCTGGCGACTGATCCTCAAATGGGAATGTTCATGCTAAGTTACATCTCGGTCAATCAGGTGAGCATAAATCGAAGTGGATACGAGTTAGAGTCTCCTGGTGCAGCGCTTTGTATTCGCAAACGGTTTCAGGTCAGGTTTCTGATCTAGCCGCCTGAATCTTAGCCTACTGATTTAGAAACGCTTGTAAACGGAAATATGAATCAAAAAGTTCTTAGCGGTCTGACGCTTGCTTTTGTAGTGTCATCATTCGGCGCCTCTCTTTCCAGTAGCGCCCAGCAGTTAGACGACATAGAGCCTCTTCCTCAGTCTGACGCTCTAGATGACGGGGCTACCCCCCATTCCGATGAAATTTTGGATGAAATTTCGATAGAAGCCAGCTTATCTACAGATATTTCGGCGGAACTGGAATTTAGTCCTAGGCCTGAGTTAGATATTTCGGCGGTTGCGCCCAGTATTGTAAGAGTGTACCCACATCCGTTGGATGATCGACAAGCCGCAACGTTATATGTTCGCGACATCCCTGTACTCACCTTTTTAGGGGCGGAACTCGCTACATTACAAGGGACTAGCATGACGGCTTTCAGTCCGCCTGAATCCATTGCAGCATCCACCGCCCCGGCCCCCAAGATTAACCATGACGAGGCTGCAAAAGTAATCTCGGAAGATGGATTTGCTTCGAATCCGATTTTACGGGCGACTGCGATCGCGTCTCGAATCAATCAGCTCAATCGCCAAGGGTTAGACGCTGAAACTATTTCCGCCCATTGGGATAGTGATCAAGCGCAATTCGTGATCAGGGTTGAAGAAAATGACTTGGTTGCGATTGACGATCACATCATCTTGCCTGACACCACTGAAGATACGGCTGAAGATACTCTTCAAGCCGTTAATCGACTCAGACGCCTTCTGGGAACAGCCCCCCCACTGCAACGGATTGAAGGAATGCCTGAGGTTAACCGCCAGCTGACTAAAGCAAGCAATGCCCGTGCGCTGGCCAGTGGAATCGCCTCCTGGTACGGCCCGGGTTTCCATGGCAATATTAGCGCCAGTGGAGAAGTCTTCAACCAGAACGCGCTGACTGCCGCTCACCGAACCCTGCCTTTTGGCACGCAGGTGCGGGTGACCAATTTGAGCAACAACCGCCAGGTGGTGGTGCGGATTAATGATCGAGGCCCCTTCATTCCAGGTCGGATTATTGATTTGTCTGCTGGAGCCGCCCAGGCCATTGGGTTAGCTAACATGGGAGTGGGTCCAGTCCAGCTTGAGGTCCTGGATACCGCCTCAAGGTAAAAATCTGGCGCAAATCCTGATTACTCTGTTCGTTATCTCGTTATCGATCATTAGTCAGGGAAATGAGCGGCCCTTGTCAGCAGACAGGGGTCGCTCGGTTTGATGAATTAGAGGATAGGGGGGAATTTGATTGGTGCTGCTACTGAAGACCGTGGAAGGACTACGCTGCTACATAAAGCAGCTTCGTTTCAGTCAGCAGCGGTCTGACCCGTCACCGACCGCCGCCGCTATAGAGTTGGGGCTAGTCCCCACCATGGGAGCGCTTCATGCAGGGCATCTGAGCCTGATTCAGCGGGCTCGGAAGGAAAATGATCAAGTCATTGTCAGTATTTTTGTGAATCCCACTCAGTTTGGGCCTGGGGAAGATCTGGCCAATTATCCTCGGGATCTGAACCAAGATCAGCGTCTGTGCGCGGAAGCTGGGGTGGATGTGATATTTGCGCCGGATATAGCTACCTTGTATGGCGGCCCAACCCCTGACCCGTTAGCGCTAACTCAAGTCATCCCTCCGCCTGCATTTACAACGGGACTTTGCGGTCGTTCTCGACCAGGGCATTTTCAAGGGGTGGCGACGGTGGTTGCTAAGTTGTTGAGTTTGGTTCAGCCTGAGCGCGCCTACTTTGGTCAGAAAGACGCCCAGCAGTTGGCGATCATCCGCAAGCTGGCGACGGATTTGAATTTACCCGTGGAGATTGTGCCTTGCCCGATTGTGCGGGAGGCGGACGGTCTGGCCTTAAGTTCTCGCAATCAATATCTCACTCCACTGGAGCGGCAGGATGCCGCAACCCTTTATCGAGGGCTTCAAGCTGCGGAGCAAGCGTTTCAGGCGGGGGAGCGGTCCAGCGAGGTATTGGTTGATCGGGTGAAGGCTGAGTTGGCGAAAGTTGACGCTATTCGGCCAGACTATGTGGAGCTAGTGTATCCCCACACCCTGAACCGGCTTGAGCAGGTGGAGTCGATGGGACTGTTAGCGGCTGCGGCTTATTTGGGTAAAACCCGATTGATTGACAACGTGGTGTTGCGATCGCGTCAACCCATTATCGCCATTGACGGACCCGCAGGCGCCGGGAAGTCAACCGTAGCCCGCAGGGTCGCCCAAACGCTAGGACTCCTTTATTTAGACAGTGGGGCGATGTATCGGGCGGTGACCTGGTTAGTCTTAAACATTGGAATTGATCCCCAAGATCAAGTGGCGGTGGCGGAACTCTTACCTAATTGTCAGATTCGGTTGGCTGCGGCTCCGCCAGGGGCGACTAAATCCCCTGCTCTATCTCAGGTTTGGGTCAATGACCAGGAAGTGACTGAGGCGATCCGCGGGCGCGAGGTGACCGCCAGGGTTTCTGAAATTGCCGCCCAGCCAGCGGTTCGACAGGCGTTGCTGAAGCAACAACAGGACTATGGCCTCAAGGGAGGCGTGGTGATGGAGGGGAGAGATATCGGCACCCAGGTTTTCCCTGAAGCAGAGTTGAAAGTGTTTTTGACGGCGTCGATTGAGGAGCGGGCCCGCCGCCGTTATCAGGATCTGAAGGCGCAGCCTCCATCGGGGATGAGTTTGGCCGATCTGGAGCAGGCAATTCATCAGCGAGATCAGCAGGATAGTAATCGCCGTCTAGCGCCCTTACGCAAGGCGTCGGACGCGATCGAAATATTGACGGATGGCCTGAGCATCGATCAGGTGGTCGATAAAATTGTGTCGCTATATCAACAACGATTGGAATATCGATAGGCTTGGCTTCTCAGCAGAAATCAATTAGTTAGGCGGCAGTACGGATATTTCTCTCAGATCAAGGGTTGAACTTGAGTACACTGCCACACTAAGAAGCGAGGCGAACGTATGATCGATCGGCTCGTTGCAAGACTCGCAGCGGTTCTATGAAGACCAGGCCACTTCGCAGGTCCTGTTGCACGGAGATTTTACTTCTGCGGAATCCGTCTTCGAGTTCGGCTGCGGGACCGGTCGCTTCGCACAACGCCTGTTTGAGGAATACCTGTCAAACGTGGCGCGCTACCGCGTAGTAGACGTAAGTCCAAAGATGGTTCGACTGGCCCTACTCTCCGTGGGTGGAGGCGATCCTTACTGAGGGCGAACCTCCGGTTGATGAACCCGCCGAGTCCTACGATCGGTTCGTATCAAACTACGTCTTCGATCTACTATGTCTGTTTATGAGGTTTTCGATCTACTGAGCCTAGCTGAAACATCTAGCAATGAAGGCTGGTAACAGACGGTCTCAGAGGATAAATCGAAAATCCTGGCCGCAGAGTCACCTTCGAGAATGTTGGCCTAATCAATCCCTATTTCTATTCACAAAAATTAGATATATCCAAGTTCCGCAAGTGCTTTCCGAGCAACACCATCATAATCACCGA
>JASJDH010000455.1 GCA_030065175.1 Leptolyngbyaceae cyanobacterium MO_188.B28
GATCAGGTTCCATCAAGCTGACCTCAGTATTCTAGATAGTCCCCTGAAAGACCTGGTAAGGGATACGCGTCAGCAAATTGGGGTTCGCAGTCGGGGAGAATCTCAAGCGATCTCGTTTGTGCCTGGTGATTGGGTTAGGCTGAACACCGACGCACCAGATTATGAACCCTGGCAAGTGGTCGCCGTTGACGACGAACGCAATCTCCTCTCCCTTACACAGTCTGCATTGCCTGAAGGCGTCTCCATAGAACGACCCACCACAGATGTGATTGCCAAAGTTGATTCTCGCCGAGCTTATCAACCACGCCTACAGCAGCTGCACCAAGTATTGATCGCCCCCATTGCGGAATACTTACCGACCGATCCCAACGCCCACGTTATTTTCATCCCCCACCGAGAACTCTTCTTAGTTCCCTTTGCAGCATTACAAGATACCGAGGGAAACTATCTGATCGAGAAACACACCATTCTGACAGCACCCGCCATTCAAGTACTGGATTTAACCCGACAACAACGACAGCAGCTTGGGAATCGGCAGCCGGGAACTGGAAGTAAGGCATTCTTGATTGTCGGCAACCCTACCATGCCTGAGGTGACCTTGGAGCCTGAAAACTCCCCTCAACCTTTAGCTCCGCTTCCCAGCGCCGAGTTAGAGGCGCAAGCGATCGCGCAAGTGTGGGAAGCCCAACCCCTGATTGGCGATCAAGCCAGTGAAGCTGAGGTGGTCGCCAATATGCCCCAAAGTCGAATTATCCACTTAGCCACTCACGGATTGCTTGATGAGGTTCGCGGTTTGGACAGCGCCCTTGCTCTCGCTCCCTCAGAAAATCGGGACGGTCTACTCACCGCCGAAGAAATCTTGGGCCTTAATTTGCAGGCTGAATTGGTTGTTCTCAGCGCCTGTAATACTGGTAGAGGACGCATCACAGGCGATGGCGTAATTGGCCTGTCGCGCTCCTTCATTAGTGCGGGCGTTCCCAGTCTGGTTGTGTCCCTATGGATGGTGCGAGACGCACCGACTGCTGCGTTGATGACTGAGTTTTATCAAAATCTGCGAGAGACCAATGACAAAGCACAAGCCTTGCGTCAAGCCATGTTAAAGATGATTAAAGATTCCCCCAATCCCAAAAACTGGGCGGCATTCACCTTGATTGGCGAAGCAGAGTGAGATGCTTGCTCCACAACCAACTACATTGCTCTGAAATACGCTAGCACAGATGACTGAAGTTTGAACCCTCAAATTACTACGCCAGAATTTATCCCCAATATCTTTGATGATCTAACTCGATATAGACCTCCTTTTCACTGATCGCAATATCGACGGATCCCTTCGCCTCAGAAAGTGCAGGTTAAAAGGGCTCCAACTTAAAGCGGGACAATCCAGTAGAGCAGGAATTCAGAATTCAGAATTCAGAAGCCAGTCAAGAACTGGATTCCGTCTCCTGTCTCCTGTAGGGCTTTGCCCTTCTCGTAGAGTATTCTTGCTCCGTCAGAATGTCCCGGCTTACGTTGATACACGGTTAAAAGTGCAGATTAGATAGATTGATCCATGACAAAGACTGGAATATTTGGCGTATTAGTCCTGGCAATGACAGTCGGGCCTCGATGTCAGGACGTCACGTTTCTTCATGTCCAGTTTGTCAATCAGATGAAATCAGCTCTTTGAGCTGCGCCAGTTTAAAGTATGAGCATCTATTAATTCAATATGGGCGATGAAGTGTTTGGAAATATCTAGGAAATTTTCAGGAGGTGCAAACTCTATGGCCGCTTCATCTAGATACGGGAGTATGTGGTGTATTAGTCCAGCTAGCGAGACATTGGGATACAAGAAGCAACTGATCCCCTCAGCCCAAGAGTTTTTCCAAACCCATATCGCCAGCTCTCAAGGTGGGGCCGTTCAATCTGCTTTATTGTCTTACTTTTATGCCCAACGCTCCGCTGTGACGCCCGGAATTCAAGCTCAGGCTGGTTTTTGTCTCAGGTGTTATGTGTCTGATTCTATTCTCAAAGCCTGTCAAACGCTTGATCATCTATTCGGCAGCGATAAATCCTTTACTTACCGGGACTTACTGCCTTTTGTGCTGAACGATGATGGAAGAACCCCTGTGATTCTCGATCGCGATCGCAAAGTCCAACTGGCAGTCGTAGGCGATGCGCCCCCCCAGACGATGACCTATCATTTTTTTTCGATAGATGTATTAGGAACATTTAAGATGGGGACTCAGCCCAGCTTGAGTTTAGACAATTGGACCTATCTGCGGACGAAACAGAATACAGACTTGAAAAAGTTCCTTAGGGAATTTGGACTGCAGCATTTAAGTGACTGGGCGCTGCTGAATCGAGCCAGACCGCACCAACTAAAGCAGCTATCTGAGCGAGATCGTCGCCTGATTGAGGTGTTTCATGACGTTTACCGGCGCGATCGCCGTCAGCAATTGGCAGGGTCTAGGCGTTGCCCAAACCCCTCAACCATACAACTGCAAGAAATGATGACTCGCTTGCGGACCAAAAACCTGACGATTGCCGCTGGTGAGTTAACGTCAGCTCTAAAGCAGTTGGCCGCACAACTCAGACAGTGTGATGTTTGGGCCAGCCGAGTTCCCTTGGAAGTCCCAGATCCTGACACAGGCATTGAAGCCATCCGGACCGATCTACCCAGTCACCATATTGATGCAGCAAGGATGGAGCAGCAAGAATGGCTGACATTCTTCCATCAACAACTTCAGCTAGCGCTAAACGACGCCATTGTTCAGGGACTGAAAAATCGCATCGTCGCTTTAGAGCGGAGCAAAAAATATATGTCCCTAGCGCCCCAGTTGATTCCAGGGTTGCAACTCTATTACGAACAGGGCTTGTCTCTCAAAGAGATTGCTCCAGTTTTGGGTATGAGTAGTCGAGATCAGGCCAGGCGGGTCTTAAATCCTGGGGACTTGCTCAATCAAGTGCGCGCACAGACGGTGCAGCAGGTGCTTGATCGCATGTTGGCGCGAGCGCAGAAGCAGGGATTCGCCCAAACGCCCCCTGAACCGAGCTATTTAAGATTGTTGGCGGAGCAAGTTGAAGCGATCGCCGATCAAGAAATCTTTCAGGAAGCAGTGGAAGAAATGAGAGCTGGGCAAGGTCGTTCATTCACAAGCGAGTACGCCCAACAGCTTCGCGCCCATCTGACAACATTGATCCATAGAGAACAAATTCATGGCTAATTTCTCCGGTTCGTTGATGAATTCTAGACTGTTGCCGCCAGAAATTATCTGGTTAGAGCCTGAACAAATTGATCAAGCAAAAAAACTGAGCGAACACCCCCGTGGGCGTTTGAGCAGAAAACTGACGACCGAAGCGCAGCAGTGGCGGCGCTACCTGAATGCACTGGCGCTGTTGAGTTTTGAGCAGTGGATAAGGGATCGACTCCCCGCACACTCGATTGAGCGATCGGCCCCCTCCATAGACTCAGTTTATCGGGTTGAAGTGAACGGATTTAAATTTTGTTTACTGGCGGTTGAGCATGTCTTAGATGAAATCGTACAGATTCCTCAAGCTGTGGTTGACCAACCTGAACAAGCCGCCCATTTCTACGTTCTGAATGAGGTGTCAGAAGAGCAAAGATTGGTGACATTGCGGGGTATTTTGCGCTTTGATGAACTGATCGATTACCGCGATCGCCTCCAACACCAGTCTCAAGATGGCTGCTACTCATTCCCTCTAGCATTCATGGACGCTGAACCCAACCATTTGCTGTTCTACTGTCGATCCTTGCAACCCGCCGCCATTCCCTTGGCAATGAGCGTCTCCGCCCCAACCGACGTCTCACCGTTAACGACGCTCACCAACACCACAACAAAATTAACTCAATGGCTGCAGGATAGGGTCGATCGAAATTGGCAGACAATTGATCAAATCATTAACCCCAATGCTTATCTAGCATGGCACACCCGCAGCATGCAATCAGACGCCAGCCGAGGGAAGTTGATTAATCTTGGCGTGCAATTCGGTCAACAAACCATCGTACTGCTGGTTAATGTCTCATCAGAAGCAGAAGGGAAGGTCAGTGTGCTAGTACAACTGCATCCCACTGGAGAAGCTCTATATCTGAGCCCAGATATTCGATTGAGCTTGCAATCGACAGCGGGTAAAATGCTGCAAGAGGTGACTTCCAGGAGTCAAGATAACTACATTCAACTGAAACCCTTCAAAGGCAAACCGGGAAAACGGTTTAGGGTCGGAATTCATTTTGGCGGCAAAACGGTCGAAGAGGACTTTGAACTTTAAATCAGGGCTATGATCAAACGGCTAGGACAATACGCTTTGACTGAAAGTCGCTAATGCCCAAGTCGGTTGTGATCAATTTAGGGGCCGGAGACCTGTACAGTGGTTTGCCAAGGGTGACGGCTCAAGTGTGGGCAGGGAATCGCTCTCGGCCAGAACAATTTATTGGCAGTTTGCCAGCGGCGACCGACCTCGTGAGTCTCCATCGAGATTGGCGATTGCTCTACAAAAGTCTGTGCGATCGCCAACCATTACGGACATCAATTGACGTTAGACATGTGCATGATGATGAGCTAGAAATTGATGAAGGGGGAATTACCAATATCTCCCAGGTGGGGTTTGAGCAGCTTTGCCAAAATTTACAGAAAGCCCTGAACGCTTGGTTGAGCGCTGAAACATTCCTGCCGATTGAACGGCAATTGCGATCGCACTTTAGCCGATCAGATGAAATTCGGATTGTGATTGAAACCGATGATGACTTGCTGCGCCAACTACCGTGGCAGCGTTGGGATTTCTTCAAAGATTACCCTCAGGCGGAGATGGCGTTAAGTTGTTCAGAATATCAGTTCCGCCGCTCGCCCCGCCGTCCACCCCGAAAAAAAGCTAGAATCCTAGCCATTTTAGGTGATAGCCAGGGAATTGATTTAGCCAGAGAGTCGGAATTTCTCAAAGGGCTAAAAGAGGCTGAAACCCAATTTCTGGTGAATCCTTCGAGGCAGGAATTTAATCAACAGCTTTGGGCCGAACCGGGTTGGGATATGCTCTTTTTTGCGGGGCACAGCCGGACAGAGGACCCGTTAGGGAGCCCAACAAGAGGCCAAACAGGGCGAATTTATATTAACCAGAACCCGCACCATAACAGTTTGACGATTGAACAATTTGAGGCGGCAATTGAAGGTGCGGTGAGCAATGGCTTAAAGCTAGCGATTTTTAATTCCTGTGATGGATTGGGGTTAGCCACAGCGTTAAGCAGCTTGCACATTCCTCAAGTAATTGTGATGCGAGAGCTGGTTTCCAATCAAGTGGCGCAGGCGTTCTTTCAGTATTTCCTAGATGCGTTTGTCGGCAAACGCTTGTCGCTCTACCTGGCTGTGCGGCAAGCCCGTCAGCAGCTGCAAGGCCTCGAAGATGAGTTTCCGGGGGCGTCGTGGCTGCCTGTTTTGTGCCAAAATCCTTCAGTAGAGCCGTCAGCCTGGCAGGATTGGCTCAGCGACAAAACAATCATTTCCCATTCTGAGACAGATTACCTTGCTTGGCGAAGGGTTTGTTTCACTGGGGCAGCCATCACTGCTTTAGTGCTGGGAATCCGTCACCTGGGAGGATTGCAGTCATGGGAACTACAAGCCTATGATCAGCTGCTGCGATTACGGCCACGAGAACCCCAAGATCAGCGTCTCTTGATCATCACCGTCACCGAAGCAGACTTGCATTTGCCAGAACAAGCGAATCGCAAAGGCTCTCTCTCTGACCAGGCGCTGGCAAACCTCTTGCGCATCTTGACCCCACTTAGACCCCGCGCCATCGGCTTAGATATTTATCGCGATTTTCCATTCGGTCCAGATTCAACTCAATTAGAGGATGAACTCGCTCGGCAGCCTAACTTCTTTGCGGTTTGCAAAGTCAGCGATCCAGCCGCCTTTTCCCCCGAGATCGAACCCATGCCCCATCTGCCCAACAACCGCCAGGGATTTAGCGATGTCGTCACCGATGAAGACGCCATTCTCCGTCGTCATCTGCTATTCATGGATCGGACGCCCGCATCAACCTGCAACACTCCCTATGCTTTGAGCACGCAGTTAGCCTTTCACTATCTCAAGGCAGACGGGATTTCTCCCCACTACACGACTCAGGGCCATTTACAATTGGGGGAGCAAATTTTTCATCGCTTGCATGGAGACGTCGGGGGGTATCAACAAGCAGATACCGATGGCTATCAAATCTTACTCAACTATCGGGTTACGAAATCATCCCTCAGTCTGGCCCCCACCGTCACCCTTAAGCAGGCCTTAGCAGAGCGACTAAGACCAGAGGATGTAACGGACCGGATTGTGTTAATTGGCGTCACAGCCCCGAGCAGCAAAGATTCCCTGGCGACGCCTTTCGACCAGACCATACCGGGTGTGTTTGTCCAGGCGCACATGGTGAGTCAGCTCATTAGCGCCGTTAAGGATGGTCGCGCCCCGATCAGGGTTTGGCCTTGGCAAGCCGAGTGGCTTTGGGTTTGGCTTTGGGCCTTCACAGGCGGTGTTTTGGCAAGCCGATGTCGCTCAATGATTTGGCTGTTGGGGCTAGAAATTACAGCGATCGGAACTTTGTGTATCATTTGTTTTTATGGGCTGATGCAAAGCCAGTGGGTTCCACTGGTCCCCACCGCCCTCGTGTTTATTCTTACGACGGGAGGAGTTGCAGTGATCGTCACCAATCAAGATCGTAACTACACTAAAGTTCCCTTATCATGATGCCTCAATTCAAACATGCCGCCCCATTGACGATAGGGCTTCTGGTCGCTTTATCCGGTAGTTTGCTGGGACAGGCTCAGTCATCGCCGCGAAGTCTTCCCAATATCAGCGCCCCAATCGTCTTCAATAACCCGACGCCGCCGGATACTGGGCAACCCGGTCGGCGGTCAGATGCAGGGAGTCGGGGATGTGGGGAGAGCGCCTCAGCTAGTGCGTCTGACCCGACATCGCTCTTGGCGTTAGCGCCGATTCAAGAATCACAGAGAGGGATGGTGGTGTTTGGAAAAACGATAGCGGAATATCCCACATTTTGGTTCTATGTCGCACACGACCCTTCTCTAACTGCGACATTTGTATTGCAAGATCAAGAGGGTTATCCGATTTACGAATCCAATGTGGCGCTGCCCTCAGCCTCAGGCAACTTAAGCCTGACGTTGCCAGCGACCGTCCCCCCGCTAGAAGTGGGTAAACCGTACCACTGGTTCTTTAAACTGTACTGTGAATCAATTTCGCCGCCAGATTTCTTTGTCGATGGCTGGATTCAACGGGAAACTCTCACGCCGGAATTGACTCAGCAACTCGAAACGGCAAGTCCCCAACAACAGGTGCGGCTCTATGCTGCTAGTGGGTATTGGCATGATGCATTAAGCACGGCTGCTGAACTTCTTGGAGCCAATTCAGAAGCGTCTGATTGGGCGGAGTTGTTGAGGGCGATTGGGCTGGATACTGTGGCGGCTGAAGCGATCGTCACTCCTTAGGTAGGAGCCTTTGTAAGCACTTGCCTCTGTCAGTCGTAGTTGGTTCAATAATTCTCACCTCCAACCCTGGTTTATCCACAAATTTTCCACCGCCTCTAAGTTCCATAATGGCTTGCTGAAGAGGGTGAAACCTCAACTGGATGATGGCGCCGTCGCCATCCTTCTTGATAGTTTCCTCGATTTTCTCCTTGTGAGTCTCAGACGGTTGATCAGGAGAAACGTCATTTTCCGGCTTGATAACTTTCTGATCCTGAGTCGCTGAAGATTGATCAGAAGAAACATCATTTTCCGGCTCGATGGTGTTTTGTTCCTCCTGAGTCACTGAGGATTGATTAGAAGGAATAGTGCTTATAAAGAGGGTTGAATGCTTATGCTTTTCTTCTATGCCTTTTAAGGTTTTTAACAATTCCTTTGGTTCGTTATATGAAATAGGAATCAGTTTAGTCAGACACCCCCGGCAAAGCCGGTGGCTTAATGAATGTGACCGCCTCAAAGGCGGATGTCCTTGCCGGGGGTGTCTCAATCAGTCTCTAGAATTGTCCCCC
>JASJDH010000456.1 GCA_030065175.1 Leptolyngbyaceae cyanobacterium MO_188.B28
GAAACCGATTTCACTCGATCGATTCCCCATGACCCGCTTTTTTGGCTGGCTGAAGCGGCGGGCTATCGCGACAGTGAACGCTGGTGGGAGCATATGGTTGAACAACGCCAGGACAGCGCCGCCTTATTCGACGCCATCCTGGAGGCCATGACCACCCTGCGCCAGGAAATTGAGCAGGTCCATCCGCCTGAGCCAGCTAACCCCCTGGATCGCCGAGAAGCGCTGCGGGAAGCATACATGCGGCGCACCATCCGACAGGCCCAAAAAGAAGGATTTCAAACCATCGCTGTGGTCTGCGGCGCTTGGCACGGTCCGGCGTTGTGTGAACCCTTCCCCGCCCAAAAACTGGACAACGCCCTCCTCAAGGGGCTCCCCAAGCTCAAGGTTAAAGCAACTTGGATCCCCTGGACCTACGGTCGCCTGTCTAGCCACAGCGGCTATGGCGCAGGCATTGAATCTCCTGGCTGGTATGACCACCTGTGGCGCTCGTCCAGCCAAGCCCATAACGCCAGCCAAACCGCCATTCGTTGGCTGACGCGGGTGGCCCAACGGCTCCGGAAAGAGGGGCTGGACGCCTCATCCGCCAGCGTGATTGAAGCGGTGCGCCTAGCCGAGGCGTTGGCGGCGCTGCGGGATGAGGCCATGCCCGGACTTGCAGAACTGAATGAAGCGGCTCAAACCGTCCTTTGCTTTGGCGACACTGCGCCGATGCAGTTGATTCACCAATACTTGATTGTCAGCGAACGACTGGGACACGTCCCCCCAGACACCCCGCTCGTTCCCCTGCAACAGGACCTCCAGCGTCTGCAAAAGCGACTGCGCCTGAAGCCTGAAGCTAGCGAGCGACTGCTGACGCTGGATTTGCGTAAGGACTTAGATCTGAACCGTTCCCACCTGCTCCATCGCCTGTTGCTGTTGAATATTGCCTGGGGTCAGCCTCAAACCACGAGTGGGAAAGGGACCTTCAAGGAGGGCTGGCAATTGCTTTGGCAACCGGAGTTGAGTCTCGCCGTGATCGAAGCCGGACGCTGGGGCAACACAGTCGCCGCGGCGGCTGAAGCCTTCGCCAAGAATCAGGCTGATGACGCCCCCAATTTACCCACGCTGACTCAGCTGCTGGATCAGGTTTTGCTAGCTGCGCTGCCCGAGGCGATCGCGCACCTGATGACTCAGCTCCAGGCGGCTGCAGCGGTCGCCAGCGATGTCACCCACCTGATGGCGGCCCTGCCGCCCCTGGCCAATATCCTGCGCTACCGCGACGTCCGCCAGACCGATAGCACTGTAGTGACCAAGGTGGTAGATGGATTGATCGCCCGCATTTGTATTGGACTACCCGGCGCCTGCGCTTCCCTCGATGACGAAGCCGCATCAGCCCTGCTGGAATCGATTGATCAAACCCACAGCGCCATCAAGTTACTGCAGCAAGCCAATCACCTCAAAGCTTGGTCGGCAGTGCTTCTGCAACTGTGTGACCGCGCCAATCTCCATGGCCTGCTAGTCGGTCGCTGCTGTCGATTGCTCCTAGATGAAGGCAGCCTGCAGCCCAACGAAGCCGCTCGACGACTGGGACTCGCCCTTTCCCTCGCCAGCGAACCCACCCAAGCTGCAGCGTGGGTGGAAGGCTTCCTGAAAGGCAGCGGCCTGCTACTCCTCCACGACGACGCCATCTGGCAAGTTCTTGACGATTGGGTCACAAACCTTCCCGTTGAAACATTCACCGCCCTCCTCCCCCTCCTCCGCCGCACCTTTTCCAACTTCCCCGCCCCCGAACGACGGCAGATGGGCGAACGAGTCCGACTGGGGAGTCGCCAGTCCCGGAGGGCTGTTGTAGAGGGGGACTTTGATTGCGATCGGGCTGACGCTGTTTTACCGCTGATCGAGCAACTTTTGGGAATATGAAGTCACCTATGAACAACACTCCCTCCGACAAATCCACCGAACGCCTCCGGCGCTGGCGACTCATCCTGGGCGGCGGCGCTGCAGACGGCATTTCCGGCGCTGAAGCGGACCAGGCCGGAGAGCTGAATCTGGGGGCGGCGGATCTAGCGATGGATCAGGCGCTGGCTGCGCTCTATGGCGACGGCGACGGCCGTGACGGCAACTTAGGTCATTCCGCGCCCAATGTGGCGCGTTGGCTAGGGGATATCCGGAGTTATTTCCCTAGTGCTGTTGTACGGGTTATGCAACAGGATGCTTTAGAGCGTTTGAACCTTCATCAAATGCTTTTGGAACCGGAAATGCTAGCGGCGGTGGAAGCAGATGTGCATTTAGTGGCTAATCTGATGTCCCTCAACAGCGTTATCCCCGAAAAGACAAAGGAGACGGCCCGTCTGGTTGTGGGTAAAGTCGTAGAGGACCTGATGCGCAAACTGCAAAACCCTATGCAGCAGGCGGTTATGGGCAGTCTCAATCGCAGTCAGCGGAATAACCGACCCCGCCACAATGAAATTGACTGGAACCGCACTATCCGCGCCAACCTGAACCACTATCAGCCCGACTACGGCGCCATCATCCCCGAACGGCTGATCGGCTATGGCCGCAAGCGCTCCGCCCTGAGGAACATTATTCTCTGTGTCGACCAAAGCGGTTCGATGGCGACATCCGTAGTTTACGCCAGCATCTTTGCCGCTGTGCTGGCGTCTATACCCGCGGTCAAAACCCAGCTCGTGGTGTTCGATACGGCGGTGGTCGATCTCACCGACTTATTGCAAGACCCGGTGGATGTGCTGTTCGGCGCTCAACTCGGCGGCGGCACGGACATTAATCGCGCCCTCTCCTATTGCCAAGGTAATGTCCGTCAGCCCCAGGAAACCATCTTGGTCTTGATTAGCGATCTCTATGAAGGCGGCGATAATAATGCCATGCTCAAGCGGGTTGCATCGCTAGTCGCTGCTGGCGTCCAAATGATCGCGCTGCTGGCTCTCAATGATGAAGGCGCGCCTTGTTTTGACCATAACAATGCAAGCGCCTTAGCCAGCTTGGGGGTTCCCGCCTTTGCCTGCTCCCCCGATCAGTTTCCTGATTTGATGGCCGCCGCCATTAGTCGCGCTGACATTAGCCAATGGGCCGCCCAGCAAGAAATTGTCACTGCAGGAGGCGCCGTGCAGTAAGGGGGTTGCGTCAAAATAAAGTCCGATTAAAAGGTGGATGGGTGGATGGGTGGATGGGTGGATGGGTGGATGGGTGGAACTCTTGACTTCCTTCCCAGGGAAAATTTCCCGCTTTGAGTTGTAGCCGGATGGGGGGATAAGCTGATGTGCATCTAGTTTGCAGTTTTAGGCGGTAGACAGTAGTGAGTAGTCAGTAGACGGGGGAATCTCCCTGCCTGCCGTCTACTGACTACCGCCTACCTAAGCGCCAAGATTTACTACGCAACTTAAATGCTTATCAGCTTACGGCCTTTAGTGGGGTGATTGGAGATGGTTCAGTAATGATCTATGGGGGAATTTATGTCAGGCTGGATGAGGCGTAATACCTAAGTTTGGCCCAAATTAACGGCAACATGCTCTGAAGATAGCAGGTCTGATAGACTCTGTATCCAAGGTCTGACCAGGGTGTCGGCAGCATTTAATCGAATCTCGACCAATCGTCCTAGCTCGTTGAAGCACAGTTCTCCAGTAGTAGTAAAGACATCTCGTAATAAGCGTACAAAGCCAATCTGTTTGAGAGCGGGTTTCTCGCTCGTCATCCATTGCTGCGCCCAGACTAAAACGTTATGAGCCAGGACTTCGAGCTGAGTGAGCATCTGTTGGGCGGCAAATCGCTTTTTATTGCGTTTTTTGATATTCAGGGCTTGGTTGTCCTGTTTGAATGAAGTTTCAACGGCGCCGCCCCGCTGGTCATAGCAGTAAACATAGGCCAGCCAGAGGGCTGCTGGGTCCTCTAAGACAGCCAGTTCGACGCCAGTCAGCACCGCAATATCACCGGGCATCAGATTCGTGATCAGCAAGCCATAGCCCCACTGCTTATTCTTCTTGCGACAGCGGACAGCGATGCGGACTACCGGGTGGTCATATTCCGAGGCTGGCGTCGTCACCACCCCCACCTGTCGCCCCGAATTACGAGGGTCGTCTATCCACTGGACGACCGATTTCGCGAACTTGCGCGCCCTGACTGCGCTGTAGTCTTTGGTGAGCACCAAGTACCCCTGATTTAACAACCAATTGACGTCATCCTGGGAGCCGCCTCCACTATCCACGCGAACTAGAGTGCGGGCTCGTTTTTCCGACGCTCCGTCAATGTTTAAGGTCTGCGCCGTGGCTTGGATTAACGGTTGTAGCGCTTTCGTCAGTTGCACTTTGCCTTCGTACACTCGCTCCACGATGATTTCGTTGTAGCCAGTGGCCAGCACCCGACCCCGCTGACGGCCTCGACGATTCCGCTTACCAGCAAAGTAGCCTTTGGTGGCGAAGTCCGCCTTCTCTCCACAGGGTTGACCGCTCATATCCACATCTAGCACTTGGATGGCTTCTGTGTAGTTGTGCTGATAGCCTCGTCCATGCAGCCGATAGATCTCATTCATCGCCGCCTCCATTTGTTGGACATTTTCTGCCTTGCTCGCGTCCAAGGTTTCTTGAATCACCGACTGCTCTGCACAGCGCTCTCGACCAAACGCCTGCTGCAGTCCTTTATCACTGCGCACCAACTTATTGACTTCCACCATGCCTTTGGCTCCGCATAGCATCCCAACAAAGCCGTCATAGAGCTTTTCGATGGGACTATCGGTCACTGTCTTTTGGTCTATCTTCACCTTCCTGGCTATCGGCTCAAAGATATTCAGAGCCGTAATCTTAGCGCCGATGCCAGCTAGATACGCACGGGCGGAATAATGACTTTGTGACGCCGACTGGTCAGCACTGATGCTTTCACTGGCGGAGGAATAGACGGGGGGGTAGACTGTAAATCAACCATGGTGATGAATTATGGGTTGTGAGTTTAACTCTAAACAATTCATCACTTTCCTTCTTTTGGCAATCCTTTCAGCGTTTTCGGTCAAAGCATGATGCCCCTTATTTGGCCTAAATTTAGGTAATAAATCCTTCGCGGAGCTTGAATATCGATAGACCCTATGCCCCAAAAAATTCCCCTCCATGTTGTACTAGCTGTCCAGTTTGCAATGCAAGTGTTTGGCATTGTGAGTTTGGTGGGTTACTTGTCCTATCGGAGTGGGCGGCAAGCAGTGGAATCGATCGCCTATCAGCTGATTGAGGAGACGGGGGATCGGATTGCCCAAAATCTTGATAGTTATCTGCAAACCGCCCATCAGATTAATCAATCCCATATCGCCGCCCTACAATCTGGCGGATTGAGTTTGGCGGACTTAGACCCACTGCATCAATTCTTGATTCGGCAACTGCTGCATTATCCAGAGGTCACAACTCTGCTTTTGGGCTCTTCTCAGGGAGATTTCCGTGTGACTCACCGGGTCAGTCCAGATGAATTTGAAGCAGGACAGATGAAGCAGCTGACCGAGGCGCCCCTCGAAGCCGGGCGGTCGGACGCTAATGACCCCAGTCGGCTCGATCTCTATGCCGTCGACGAGGCGGGGAATGTGGGCGCATACCTCCTGACGCTGGAAAACCTTGATGTCCGAGAGCGTCCCTGGTTTCGTCGCGCCGCTGAGACGGCGACCTCTGGCTGGAGCGATCCGTTCCAAATTGGGGGAACTAATTTGCTGACTATCAATGCCTATGCGCCGTTTTATAACCACTCTCAACAGCTTGAAGGGGTCTTCTCCATCAACCTCAGCCTTGAACGGATTAGTAATTTCCTTGAAACCCTTTCAGTCAGCGAAAGCGGTCTGGTGTTTATTGTGGAGCGAGATGGCGAATTAATCGCAAATTCGGCGGGAGAACCGTCTTACACTGTTAATCAACCTACCCCCGCTTCACCCAGTGACCCTTCCTCTTCAAATCAACCAGGCGAGATTGAATTTCGTCGGTTGTCGGCTTTGGAAAGTTCTAACCCAGTGATGAAAGCAGTTGCTTTACAGTTGGAGGAAACCTTTGGCAGTCTTGCCGATATTCAATCGACCCAAGAACTGAGGATACTGGTTGAGGACGAGTCTTCTTCAGAGAGGCTCAGGCATCGCCACTTTCTCCGTGTTATTCCGTATCAGGATGACTATGGCCTAGATTGGTTGATTATGGCGGTGGTTCCCCAGTCCGACTTTATGGGGGAAATCTACACCAATGTGCGACGCACGGTGGTATTGTGCGCCTTAGCGTTGGCGGGGTCTATCGGCAGTGGGCTTTGGACATCCCAGCGAATTACAAGATCGCTGGCTCGACTCACCAAAGCCACCCAAGACTTTGCAGCGGGGAAGCTGGATCAATCTCTGAAACCCGCCCGCATTGAAGAGGTGGCGACTCTGTCTGAATCCTTCAATCGGATGGTGACTTTCCTGCGTCAAGCAGAGCAGCTCCGACAGAATTATGAACAGGATTTAGAACGGCAGGTGACAGAAAAAACCACGGCGTTGCGTCAAAGCGCCGCCCAACTACAAGCGGCGCAACGCATCGCCCATGTGGGCAGCTGGGAGTTTGACGCAGCGACAGGCGTCAGCACTTGGTCAGATGAACAGTTTCGAATTTTTGGACGGGATCCGTCCCAAGGGGCGTTGAACTATCCTGATATTCTGAATTGCGTTCCCCCAGAGGATCAGGCCAAACTGCGCTCCGCTGTGGAAACGGCGATCGCTGATGGCGTCCCCTACGAAGTCGAGCATCGCATTACTCGTCCTGATGATTCAATCCGTTACGTTGTCCTTCGCGGTGAGGCTGTCTTGAATGCGGCAGGAACTGTGATTAAACTGGTGGGCGCCACAACCGATATCACCCATCGCAAACGAGCAGAAGCGGAATTGAATCAGTATCGCAATCACCTGGAAAATATGGTGGAATCGCGCACGACTGAACTCACCGCCGCCAACCAACGGCTGCAGCAGGAAATTAACGAGCGTAAGCAAGTGGAAGTCGCCCTGCGGCATAGTGAAGAACAACTCCGCCTAACAACGGATGCGCTGCCGGTCTTGATTGCCTATGTGGATGAGCATCAGCACTATCGATTCAACAATCAAGCCTACGAAGATTGGGTCGGGAAACCGATTTCAGAAATCTATGGCAGCCCTATTTGGGACGTGTTCGGAGAGGAGCTATATCAGCATATTCAGCCCTACATTGAGACCGTCTTATCTGGTGGGCGCGTCAGTTTTGAGGTTGAGATGGCGAATGGCGATCGCGACTCTCGCTGGATCGAGGCCGACTATATTCCCCATTTTGGAGAATTTGGAAAGGTGAAGGGATTTTTCGCCTTGATGAATGATATCAGCGATCGCAAAGCCATCGAGCGGATGAAAGACGAGTTTATCTCCGTCGTCAGCCATGAACTGCGCACGCCGCTAACCTCGCTGCACGGCTCCCTAAAACTCCTGGCCGCCGGACAGTTATCCAGCGATTCGCCAGATGGAAAACAGATGCTGCAAATTGCCGATGAAAGCACGGATCGGCTGGTGCGTCTAGTCAATGATGTGCTCGATCTGCAGCGCATTGAGTCAGGCAGCGTCAAGCTGGACTTGCAAGTCTGTGACGCTGCTGACTTAATGAATCGAGCCGCACAAGGCCTACAAGGGATGGCGCAGCAGCATGGGGTGAGCCTCTCAATCACCCCAGCCTCCTTTTTTCTCTATGCCGACGCCGACTACATTGTGCAAACGTTGACTAATTTGCTCAGCAACGCCATTAAGTTTTCTTCGCCTGGTGGGACGGTTTGGTTGACGGCGGAAGTTAGGGAAGCAAGGGGAGCAGGGAGAGCAGGGAGAGCAAGGGGAGCAGACCTAGCCAAAATCCAAAATCTAAAATCCAAAATCCAAAGCCCCTATGCTTTATTCATGGTCCGCGATGAAGGAGAGGGCATTCCCGCTGACAAGCTTGAAAGCATCTTTGAGCGCTTCCATCAGGTGGATGCTTCTGATTCTCGAAAGCGGGGCGGAACGGGTTTGGGATTGGCGATTTGTGAAAAGATTGT
>JASJDH010000457.1 GCA_030065175.1 Leptolyngbyaceae cyanobacterium MO_188.B28
AGCCAGGGATAACCGTGGAAGTTAAAGATGATGGGTTTATCAGGCGTAAACAAACTATCAAAGTATTTGTCGGGCAACCCATGGGGATGTTCTGTTTCAGGTTGCAGCTTGAACAAGTCAACGACATTGATGAACCGCACCTTCAGTTGAGGAAATTCTTCTCTCAAAATGGCCGTAGCGGCCAGAGACTCCATGGTGGCCACATCCCCGCAACACGCCATCACCACATCTGGAATGTCCGGATCTTTGCCGCAATCATCGTTACTGGCCCATTCCCAAATGCCTATACCCTTGGTGCAGTGGGTGATCGCCTCCGCCATACTGAGGAATTGCAAGTGCTTTTGCTTGTCAGCGATAATGACGTTGACGTAATTCTTGCTGCGCAGGCAATGATCGGCGCAGGAGAGCAAGCAATTGGCGTCTGGCGGGAAATAGACCCGCACCACATCCGCGCTTTTGTTGGTGACTAAATCTACATAGCCAGGATCCTGGTGGCTGAATCCATTATGGTCTTGCCGCCAAACCGTAGACGAGAGCAAGATGTTTAACGAAGACACCGAAGCCCGCCACGGCACCTCGTTCTTACAAATGTCCAGCCATTTTGCATGCTGATTGAACATCGAGTCCACCACATGGGCGAAAGCTTCATAGGTGTGGAAAAAGCCATGGCGTCCGGTCAGCAGATAAGTTTCCAGCCAGCCCTGCAGAGTATGCTCACTGAGCATTTCCATCACCCGCCCATCGGTGGAGAGTTCGCCGCCGTCAGCATCTTCTGGCAGCATGTCGCCCATCCACACCTTCTGGGTGGCTTCGTAGACGGCGCTGAGGCGGTTGGAGGCGGTTTCATCGGGTCCAAATAGCCGAAATGTGGTCATATTGTTCCGGATGATGTCGCGCAGGAAGGCGCCCAGAGGTTTTGTATTCTCGGCTTCACAGGTTCCAGGCGCGTCAACGGAGACGGCATAATCACGGAAATCAGGCATCCGTAAATCCTGGCGCACTACCCCGCCGTTAGCGTGCGGGTTGGCGCTCATGCGGCGAATCCCAGTGGGAGCCAGCTCCTTCAGTTCCGGTATCAATCGCCCAGTTTGATCAAATAATTCTTCTGGCTTATAACTCCGCAACCAGTCCTCTAGGAGTTTTAGGTGCTCCGGATTACCATGCATGCCGGATAAGGGCACTTGGTGCGATCGCCAAAAGTTTTCCGTTTTTTTGCCATCCACAGACGCCGGACCCGTCCAACCCTTAGGGGACCGCAGGACAATCATCGGCCACCTGGGGCGCTTCGCCACGCCGCTACTGCGGGCCTGATGCTGAATCTGCTTAATTTCGGCGATCACTTTGTCTAGGGTGTCGGCCATCAGCTGATGCATCTTTTCTGGATCAGTCCCCTCTACAAAGTAGGGGGTGTAGCCATAGCCCTCAAACAGGCTTTGCAGTTCTTGGCGGCTGATGCGGGACAGAATGGATGGGTTGGCGATCTTATACCCGTTCAAGTGCAAAATGGGCAGCACTGCGCCATCCCGAATCGGGTTGAGAAACTTATTGGAATGCCAAGCGGTGGCGAGGGGGCCGGTTTCCGATTCACCGTCTCCCACCACTCCGACCACAATCAAATCCGGGTTATCGAACGCGGCGCCGTAGGCGTGGGAGAGAGAGTAGCCGAGTTCTCCCCCCTCATGGATTGAACCGGGGGTCTCAGGGGTGCAATGGCTGCCAATACCGCCTGGGAAAGAAAACTGGCCAAAGAACTTTTTCATCCCGGCCAAATCTTCACTTTTTTCTGGATAAATCTCGGAATACGTTCCCTCCAAATAAACGGGTCCCAAGACGCCTGGAGCGCCATGGCCGGGACCAGCCATATAAATGATGTTCAGGTCATCCCGTTTGATTAGGCGATTGAGATGGACATAAATAAAACTGAGCCCCGGGCTGGATCCCCAATGGCCTAATAAGCGATGCTTCACATGCTCAGCTTTGAGGGGCGCATGCAGCAGCGGGTTGTCCCGCAAATAAATCATGCCGACGGCGAGGTAATTACAAGCCCGCCAGTATGCATGGATTTTACGAAGATCTTCTGCACTTAAGGGCTTTTCCGATGTGGATACGGGTTGTTTAGACGCTACTGTCATGATTACCACTCCCAACTTCTTATAAATCCCGTTAACTGAAACTATTCGGAGTTTTATGGGCGTGTCTGATCGATCACTTTGATGGATCAATTTTCGTAATAGGGATACCTCAATAATTGATCAATCTCTATCAATGGACCTTAACTGTCAGGCATACGTGGTAAAAGTGTCATACACATATCGTCGCATCTTTATCGGACGAGTCAACTGGGTTGACAGTAAAATTTAATCTTTAAGCATTGCTAAAAAATCCCTCTCGAAAATCATGTGGGAGTTGCTTTTCATGGCCAAAATTAATAATTCCTAACCTGACGGAGCGCTACCTGCATGGGGGGAAAGCTGAAGTGAAACACACCGACAATTACAAAAGGCGCTGCAACTAAATAGCTTCCTATCCGCCCATCTACTACCTTTGCCAGGGATTTGATTTTGACGCGCCTCCCTAACACTGCAACGAGACTTCCAATTAACCTTGATTTAAAAGTCTGAAATATTGTGGCTCTAGCATGGCCCCCCATACAAAGGAGTAGTCTGAAACCTTATTAACCTCGTCGAAGTCTCGCTGTAGTACTAACGCCTGGCTAATATCCCCTCAGGGGTCGACTTACTTCCGGACGCTCCCATATCTTTCGTGTTGCAGCCAAGGCTACGGAAAGCTTCCTTTGAAGCTGGCTTCAGCGCTTCAAAATAGTCCTCCAGTTGTCCTGCGCCTCAGATGGATCGGGCTATTTAATATGACAATTCACTTGGGGGAGAAAGTATGACCATCGTGGTCATCGTGGTCAAAGCAGCAGGAGAAGAATGAAGTGAGCCCCCCCTCTAGAACTCCCTAATTGATTATTTTTTGACCTAATTAAAGGCGATTTTAGTGATCCTAGGAAGAGATACAATGTATCACAATTTTCAATTTGTATGACTTAATCTTGATGGCTCAAGATTGACATACGAGATATCACGAAGTATTCCTCAATGAGGATTATTTTTTGTCCGGGCCTAGCCTCAATTATTCAGTAGAAATGGGTAAGACGATTCCAGGGTTTTAGAGAGTTGTGACAGTGTCTAATTCTTGAATATCAGGCATTGAAGACCTTAGGGATTGTGTTTATTTTGATTGTGGGGGGAGATAGAAATAGTGATTCGAGTCACACTGAAATCTATGTGTTTAACGCATATTTACTGATGTGGCTATTGGCAAGGAATCAAAGCATTCTATCTTCTTTCAACCCTAAATTTTAATTTCCTGGCTTGTTCAATAATTTGTTTAATTTTTGATCCCTGTTGTGATAAAGGAGTCCTCCATGAAAGCCATTTTTCTGTCGATAAGTTTAGGGTTGACAATGGGGTTGTCTTTTTCATCGTTAGCGGATGCCAAGGCCCAACAATTACCGATTTTGGACTCTGTTCCAATCTCAGCTAGCCAACCGATTGACTCCGGTTACATCTTAGGTGCAGGGGATCGTCTGTTGCTGACTTTTTTTAATGTGCCTGAGTACAATGGAGAAACTCAAATTTTGGTGGATGGGTCAATTAACCTACCGCTGCTGGGTAAGGTGACCCTGGCGGGGCTCACACTAGAGGACGCCGCCCAATTTATCGGCAATATCTATAGACCCTATTTAAGAACGCCGCTGATTACCGTCGATCTCGTCAGTCCTCGCCCCATCCGAATTGGGGTTTCAGGACAAGTCAATCGCCCCGGTTCCTATGAGATTTCCTTAGCAGACGGGGAGCCGAACGGGCTGATTGAATGGCCCACAGTGGTTGAGGCCATTAAAATATCCGGCGGCATTACCGACCAAGCAGATGTTCGCGGAATTGAGATTCATCGGGATCAACCTTCCGGAAACAAACAAGTTATTCAGATTGACTTTTGGGATATCTTGACAACCGGCAATATTCAAAACGACATCACCCTGCGCCATGGTGACGCTATCAATATTCCAACGGCGACAGCGCTCACACCAAAAGAGTTAACCCAGCTGTCGGCGGCGAATTTCTCTCCCAATAGCATTCGCGTGACCGTTGTCGGAGAAGTCAGTACGCCTGACACGGTGGAAATCCCTCCTAATGCGCCGCTCAACCAAGCGCTATTGGCGGCTGGCGGATTTGATCCGAGGCGGGCTAACACCCGTGAAGTGAAGTTAATTCGCCTGAATCCAGATGGGACGGTTTCCCAACGTATTGTCCCAGTCGCCTTTGACCAGGGGATCAATGAAGCCACCAATCCATCTTTACGCAATAACGATGTGGTGTTGGTGGGGCGATCGGCGAACGCTGCTTTTGCTGACACCGTCGGTGGGGTATTCGGGTCTTTAGGGGGAGTTTTATCTCCATTTCGGCTGTTGGTCGATTTAGTCAGCGGCAACTAGCCCTGTATAACGCACACCTATATTCAATATCTAATAGAACGGCTTTAGAACAGTGATGCAAGCAGTAGATACAGAGATTGGAATTGATCAGTATTGGCAGATCTTAAAGCGACGTTGGCTTCCCGCGTCACTGGTCTTTGTCGGCGTTGCAGCCACGGTCAGTGCATATGGATTCAGCCAAACCTCGATTTATGAAGCCGAGGGTAAACTCAGGTTTAAGAGCAAAGATGCAACATCCACCTTAACAGGGCTGGGGGATGAGTTGGGGCAATTGGAGTCGTTGGATGGTAAGGAAAATCCGATCGCGACTGAAATTGCAGTGATGCGTACGGTTCCAATTATCCAAAAAACAATTGATCAATTAAAGCTTAAGGACGCCGATGATAAGCCGGTTAACCCCGAGCGACTGCTCAGCAGACTAGAAGTCAGCAACGAACGCGGCACGGACATCCTCAAGGTGGCTTACCAATTACCCGATGGGGAAGCGGCCAAGGCCGTTGTTGACACACTGATGGCGGTTTATTTAGATCAGCATTTGTTGGACAATCGGGCTGAAGCCGCCGCCGCCAGGGAGTTTATCGAAAAACAACTACCGGATGCGGAAAAAAGGGCCCGTCGAGCAGAAGCGGCGCTGCGGGATTTTAAGGAGCGAAATCAGGTGGTGGCTTTAGAGGAGGAAGCGAGCGCAACGGTTGACTCCTTGGAAGACTTACAGGTGAAGATAACCGATGTGACCTCCCAATTAGCGAATGCCGACGCCCGGTTTAGCGCATTAAAAGGGCGACTCGGGCGCAATCCTCAAGCCGCACTAGCCGCAGCGGCGGTGAGTCAGTCCAGCGGGGTTCAACAAGTCTTAGCGGCCTATCAAGACGTGGAATCCAAGCTGGCGGCTGAGCGGGTGCGATTTCAAGATCAGCATCCCATGATTATTGACCTGGAGACGGAGCGAACCAACCTGGATATCCTGTTACAGGAGCGGATCAGAGCTGTGATTGGATCACAAGATGTACCTGAGGATGTCAATTTTCAAGTGGGGGAGGTCGAAGCTGACTTAATTGGGGATTATGTTCGCCTAGAAGCTCAACTTAAGGGATTAGTCGAACAGGCGGATACGTTACAGGCAGTGGATGCATCTTATTTGGAACGGGCTAGCGCCTTACCTCGACTTGAGCAAGAACAACGAGAACTTGTCCGTCAATTAGACGCAGCTCAGTCTACCTATGCATTACTGTTGCAGCGGTTACAGGAAGTGCGGGTGGCGGAAAACCAAAATGTGGGGAATGTTCACATTATTCAGCCAGCGGTTGTCCTCAGTAGTCCAGTAGCGCCGCGTAAAAAACTCTACGTGGTGACAGGAGCCATGTTAGGGGGACTCTTGGCGGCGGCGACCGCTTTAGTGTTAGAAGCTCAAGATCGCTCGATTAAGACTGTAGAAGAGGCGAAGGCTCAATTCAACTTGCCGGTGTTAGGGGTCATTCCGACATTCGCTAAAGAGACGCAGAGTCATCGCTTCCGGGACACTGACGAGCGCGCCATTCCCACCCTGGTGGTTTGCTCCGAGATGCCTTCGCCATCAAGTGAGGCATACCATATGCTGCGCAACAATCTAAAATTTCTGGATTCGGATCATCCCCCTCGAGTCATTGTAGTCACCAGTTCTGTCTCGCGAGAAGGGAAGTCAACTGTCGCAAGCAATTTAGCGGCTTCCATCGCCCAGACCGGAAAACGAGTGTTGTTAGTCGACGCCGATTTGCATCGACCCATTCAACATGGGGTTTGGGATCTACCGAATTGCCATGGCTTGAGCAATTTGTTGGTGGGTCAAGTTGTGCTTCGGGACACGATCTCCCAAGTGATGTCTAATTTATGGGTATTATTGGCGGGGGCTCCGCCGCCCAATCCAGCTTCCCTGCTAGATTCACAGCGGATGATAGCTCTATTGCAGAAATTTCAAGCCCATTACGATTATGTTATTCTGGATGCGCCTGCGCTAAGTGGCGGGGCAAGCGCTTCAATTGTCGGCAAGATGTCGGATGGCTTACTGTTGGTTGTTCGTCCTAATGTAGCGGACAGCGCTAGCATTGATTACGCCAAAACTTTGATAGAGCAGTCTCAACAAAAGGTGTTGGGGCTAGTTGTCAACAGTGCGCTGTCCCACTACGAGCCCTATGGCCAATATCTATCCGATGAATTCTATATCACCAGTCCCCCAACTTCCGATCAGGTCGGGGAAGAGGCGCTGGAGATGGATATCTCATCCGCGGATCGAAATGGCCGCTGAGGGGGCTGGGGCGCTAGAGGCCGGGTCTCTTGAGGCAGGTCCCTAATCTTGCAAGGACCTATGTAAGAGACCCGGTCTCTCGTGAGGATCCTTGAAAGAGACCCGGTCTCTCGTGAGTCTCGCGACTATTGGCTAAAAGACTTTGAAAACAGCTTGTTGAATGTAGGGGATTTTCTATGACTAGACGATGCGATCGCAACCGCAAACGGTCAAAACGACGACCGATTTACTGCCCCATGCATGGCTGTTATATGGACAGCGCCAGCCGCAAGCATACGTTATTTGCCGACAAGCCCGAGCATTTGCAGCAGCGAGGCATGAAGCGATTGTCGGCGCTGACGCTGATCCAAAACTATACCGCTGTGCCACTGACGGACGAATGGTTAGAAGCCTTTTGGTGCCAGGACTGTCAAACAAAGTCTTGGTACCACGTCCGCAGACAGGAAAATCTGCAGTCTCAAGGCGTTAAATATCACTACGAGCTTTCAATCGCCCCAGAATCTCTGTGGCGACAGGCCAGCGGCGTGATTCAGCCTGGGGGAAATCCATCGGTAGGCGAGTTCACCCGCAGGGCCGCCCGAGATAGTCGCTATCAGGGAGTGCGGGGGTTTGGCGTGATAGGATAAATCAATCTCTTGCAACTTGAAACTTGGAGGTTTCCTTATCCTGCAAAATGAGAACGCAACATCATGAGAACGGCTAAAGCCCCTAACTTTGGATGACTTTGAGGTCATGCCTTCCTAAAGTTGAAGGCCGGGGGATCTCAGTAGACTCCCAGAATTGACGATATTTCCAAGTGCTAAATTCGCCAGCAGTCCCTTAAAAGGGGAAATTGGAGCTTGTCTCCCCTTTTTTAAGGTCTGAGTGTCAGTAACGCACCTCAACATATCATTCATGCAATCCTGAGAAGCATTAACAAACCCCAGAATGTGATTGATGCGGTTCTGGGCGCCTGTAAAAACCTTCGGTTTTCCTAGATGCAGTCCTTATTGTTAGCGGCTTACCAAAATCTGATGAAAACGAATGATGTCATTCTTTTCTTCAGGGGTAATTCTGTGGTCAACCTGTAACCAATTCATACCCAGGATTTTCTGTTGACAGCTTAGTACTACAACGAGACTTCTAGGGACTGGCCAAGCCTCCTTAGCCTACGCCTGCGATGGGATAAGTAAGCAGAATGATTGCGTTGTTGTCGGTAATTC
>JASJDH010000025.1 GCA_030065175.1 Leptolyngbyaceae cyanobacterium MO_188.B28
CGACAAAACTTCTTCGATACCCCCTGCACCGAGAGCACCACATCATCCGACTGAGGCGTATTCACAACCTGCTGATTTGAAGCCATTAACGTCATTATGAACTCATCCTCTCAATGGCATAGGGCATCGCCAGGCAATAGAGCAGTCAAGCAAACATTAAACCCACCAAAGCAACCAAACTTGCCCACCAAAATCCCTGCGGGTCAGACAATACGCCTGTGGTTGCCAGCTCCCGGGTAGTTACCAGCAGCGGTGTCACCGGGTTTAATTTCACGAAGAAGCCAAATAGCCCCTCACCACTCGGCGCCGGATACACAACCGGCGTCAACCACCACCAAATCCTGATTAGCAGATTCGCCAACTCACCCTTACATCGCAGGCGATCTTTAGATCTGTAAATCACCTAAACGCTACTCAGCAATTTGTCGAGAAACGCTTTTTTGTATAATCTGTCCGATCTTTCGGTTATGCTCATAGTTATCTCCCGTATGAATTATGACATCGTAAACATAATTCTCTATCTTCCCCATGTATGTCGACCTGTATTTAGCTTTTAATTTGGCGCCTACATCTGAAAGTGGATGATTATTAATTGCTTTTTTCCTGAATTTGGGATCAGGAATTTCAAGTGAAATTACTCGGATTTTTTTGGCATAAGGCAACATTGAATTAAGTTTCCTTTCAACCTTCCAAGCACTCACATCATCAATAGAATAAATTTGCCTTAAGAACAGCTGAAAGTTTTCTTCGTCTAGCGACAAGTCGCAAGAATTAATCACCTTAAAATTCCAGCGCAAGTCTTTTTCTATTTCATCAAAAAATAAATGAGCCGGAGGCCATATAATGACATAGAAGAAGATTCCTAATTTATAAAAAACTTCAAGCCTCTTATTTTCTATAACTTCAATTTCTTCTTCTGAAAAACCATTTTCTCTAAACCAGTCAATTCCATAGTACGATGGAAGCTTTTGCGGAAGAATTCTTAATGAAATCTCTGGGTTTCCAAAATAAAGTGAAAGAGCAATACGATGTGAACCATCTATCAAATTCAAAAAGGAGTCGACTAAGACTTCACTGTACTTATCAAATCCTTTTTCCGAAAAAGATTTAATTAGACTTCGAAAATTTTCTTCACAATTGTTTTTGCCTATTCTGACTTTTTGCATTCTATTGTAAAGGCTAAATCCTATATTATTTTCCCCAAAATACTCCTCAATGGCTAAGTGGCGAACCAATATATCCATACGAGAAAATTGACCTACGTCATCATATTGACCAGCTAGCAAGTTGGCTAGCGAGCAGTTAAATATCAATCCTTTATTGGTTAATTCTGATAAATGAGAGCTGTATTTACTTTCTATATTCCTAGCAATGTACTTTTCTTTCGCAGTAGAAAGGGATACATGTGGATGCAAACAAATACCAGCAACTTTTTTTAGGATTTTCTTGCTGCGCTTTTTGAAATTACGCGCCCTGCTGATTAGCAAAAAAGGAATAGATTTATTATTGACTTCATCATTCAAGCGAGTCAACTGTTGAAGATGAGACAATAGATGAGTAGAGTCACGGACAAGATCCCAATTCCAAGAATTTGATTTCAAAGCAAACTCTTCAATCATTGGGATATCTCTAAAATCTTTTTTTCGAAGTCTACAATTCTTGTGCGAAAATTCAATTTCAAGCCTGGCGACTTTAAAACCATCAATTCTGTCATAAAGCGTGCTATTTTCAATCAATTCCTCATCTAAAATACCAATTGTCTTATAGCGATCTTTCAGAGCCTGGATTTCTCCAAATAAATTAAAGTTTATAGTCCCACTTTCTAGTACCGAAATACTACTTGAATGCTTCTCCAATAATTGCCCTCTTAAACTCGGCCTTAGAGCAAGATCAAGATCTCGATGGGCTCGAATATCATGGTATGAAAGCGCAAGACTACCCACCAAGCATATGTCTTCTTTGCTAATCTTCAGCCTTTCCAGAAGGTCTTCTAGCTCATTACGATAAGTAAAATTCCAGGTGTTAATTTGCTGTTTCATTCTTGACTATTATTTTTTAATAAAAGTTTTATTGGATCAGTTACGCAGAAAGGACACTTCGTCTATCATTCCACACAAGTATTTTATAAGTGGCGTGTTTATGAATTGGAAATTTTCCAAGAACGGGGCTGATAAAAGCTACAATTACTCATGATCGTAGAACTCTGAACTCTAAAGGTAAAGGAATCAACTCTATCGCAAGTATTCCTTGCACCAGCCTCAATTAAAACTCTTAGAGAGTATAAACCAGGCTTTAGGCCAAGATAAGACAGATGAATCAGAACATCATTTTCTCCCAGCTCCATCACAAGTTCTTCTTCGTCAGCTTTACTACTCAGCTCGAGAACTAATTCATTGAAGTCACTTAACTCCCTAAATATCAAACGAACTATGACTTCATCAACTCTTTCATATGCTGTACAGCGCAAGCAAAGAGTAACAGCTTCACTTGTTTTAAGTAATTCGACTATTCTCCCCTGATCGTCTATAAAGACACAATCATTAATCTTGATCTCTCGGAATTCATCATTATTTATTTCTTCAGTGATACACGAGTCTTTCGATTTTCCTGCAGCTTCATTTAAGAACAAGTCATTTTCGTATTTAACGACTACTGACTTGGCTTCACCGGACGTAACTACCTTGCCAAGTGCAAGATATATGGCAGAGTTACATGCAGACAATAAGACTTGACTATTGTGACTGACTAATATGAAAGTTGCACCGTTTTGACGCAGCCGAAATAATTTTCGATTACATTTTGCTCTAAATTTTAAATCTCCAACTGCCAAAACTTCATCAATCAATAAAATATCGGGATTAGTGTGGATCGCACTCGCAAATCCTAAACGCGCTGCCATGCCAGAACTATAACTCTGCACTGGCGAATCAATCGCCTCCCCAATCTCCGCAAACTCGACCACCTCATCAAACCGCTCATCAATTTCCTCTTTACTAAGTCCCAAAATCGACATATTGGCATAAATATTTTCCCGCCCCGTCAACACCGGATTAAACCCAGCTCCTAGAGCAATCAACGGCGCAACCCGCCCGTTTACTCGCACCATCCCCACATCCGGCTTAATCAGCCCCGCAATAATCCGCAGCAGCGTCGACTTACCGCTACCATTCTTACCCACCAGCCCCAACGCCTCACCGCGCCTTAGCTCAAAACTCACATCCTGCAGCGCCCAAAACTCCTTCTTCCTAAGCTTGTCATTCTTCTCGCCACGCAAGCCCAGAAATTCCTTGCCAATATCGCGGACCCCATACAGCAGCGATCTCTTCAAATCTCGACAAAACTTCTTCGATACCCCCTGCACCGAGAGCACCACATCATCCGACTGAGGCGTACTCACAACTTTCTGATTTGAAGCCATTAACGTCATTACGAACTCATCCTCTCAATGGCATAGGGCATCGCCAGACGATAGAGCAGCCAGGCAAACATCAAACCCACCAAGGCAACCAAACTCGCCCACCAAAATCCCTGCGGGTCAGACAATACCCCTGTGGTTGCCAGCTCCCGTGTGGTTACCAGCAGCGGTGTCACCGGGTTTAACTTCACGAAGAAGCCAAATAGCCCCTCACCACTCGGCACCGGATACACAACCGGCGTCAAAAACAACCACATCCCAATTAGCAGTGGTACTCCTTTTGCAAAGTCCTTATAGAGCGCACTTAGGGGAGCCAACAATGTGCCAAACATGATCCCAAACAAAACCAAATGCACCAGCGCAACCGGCGCTAAAATGACGCTTGCCGCCACCGGCATCCCAAACCACAAAAACATCCCCACAATCAAAATCAGCTTAATGGCGAAATTAAAAAACACCTGCCCCATACTCGAGAGAATTAACGCCTCACGGGGAAAATTAATCTTCGCTAGCAGCATTTTGGACTGGGCCATATTCCGCATCGGCAGCGTAATCGCCTCTGAAAACGTTTGCCACAATACAGTGCTAAACATCACATAGGCCGGGTAGGGCAAATCGGTTGTCCCAACATTTAACACCTTGGCATTAGATGCAAACGTAAATCCCGCCGCCGTCACAATGGGTGGAATGATCGCCCAGGCATAGCCCAAAAATGATTGTCGGTACTGTGCGCTAATGTCCCGCTTGAGTAGCTGCCAAGCGAGTTCCCTTGAAGCCAACAGATCTTGCCACATGCGGTTAAACAACTGCAGTGGACGGCGCATTTCGCTCTCTGGTCGATAAACAGCCGTATAAATTTCTGGTCGAGATCTCGATGGACGATGCATCTGTTTAGGGGGAGGTCGAAGTTCTTTCATACGGGTATAGCTGGTCGAGGGCCATTGCAGGTCAAACGTTCAATACAATTATTGACTCTCTCTTCTCACTTTAGGCAGAGGATAAATTTCAATGATGACAAGGAAGAACTCAAAACAACCTTTACGGAATAACGGCCTGAGCATGAAACGTTGGAGAAAGACGCATCAACTCATGAAAAGCGCCGCTACAGATGAGCTGTCCTTGATTGAGTTCAAAGATGCGATCGAATTTCTCCATCGTACTCAACCGATGGGCAATCCTCGCTCCTCCACATAAGTCTCATACTGAGCTGACAACCCTTGTATCAGACCTTACTGTCTAAGCCACTTCCCTGGAATCAGATAATAAAAAAGAATAGAATTTTATCCAAACGTCATCTAGTGTGAGATAAACCGATCCTTAGCAACAACATATATATAAATACTCAGAAAAAGAAAAATTCATCCCTGAAAAACCACAGCAGTTCCTGAAAAAGCACAACAGGTTGTTGCCAAGCACGACAACCTGTTGTGGGAGGGACTGAGATCAAAATGACCATCAAAGCCCTAAACTCCCAAAAATAAAGAGCAGCTGATAATTAAAAAAGTTTGGCTGCGCCGCCGCATTCTTATCAAACAGCTTTTTCAATCCCTATCAAACAGTTTTTTGCACAAGGTTTTTTTTGCACGAGTCTTAGTTTGAGTAAGATCTTAGTTTAAGCACGAATAGTACGGCGTGCAACCTTTTCTTTACATAAACTTCATCACGAAACCCCAAAAAAAATCAACAACCTCCCATTTTTCTTCATCAAAGCTTTAAAAAAAATTGACCGCAATCATACTTAAAAAATGCGTATGCAATTTAGCTGTAAATCTTGCTATCTCTCAAGCTGTCTCCGTATTCCTACAAAAAGAATTTGAAGTCATAGAAAAAATTCTTTCCACAACGAGAAAGAATTCAGCAGTTTTGGTATAAAATTCGCCCGAGAAATCAGTTGTAAATCCTGCAAACCGGGGATCATTGTCAAACAAGTATTACAAGGGCCTTCATACTCACAAATCATCTATGATCGCTGGCGCCGCAATGCTCAGTAAATCAGTCATTTCCTTCGTGACTAGACGTTAAAGAGGCAATGCAAGGAATCGAGACCATCCTTTAAGTTTTTATGAATCACATCTCCCTTACAATCAAAAACTGGATGTGCACACGATATACTCACGACACCTATCAAAAGCCTCTCATGTCTTTTCATTTCAGGAGGAGGGTGTCAGAATTGCTAAAAATTGTTACCCGATAGGCCTGATAATCTTCGAACCGGCGAAAATTATTTCCTAATACTAATTTTAGGCTGATTTGAGGGTTGCCAGGCAGCTCAAACACTGCATGTAGCGCATATTGAGGTGCCGATCACGATATATCTAGCCAGGACAGTGATGACTGACTGACTTAACATCAGACTTAATGTCTACAAGATGCTTTAGCGCTTCTAGATATTTTGTTAATGCAAATATTTTTTGTAGTCTTGCAATCCTAAAGTTGGCAATGATTACCGTTTCATAGATTTACGACAGATTTAGGATTGCTGCAGGGCCATTAGGTCCTGATAGTTTTGTGTGTCGCTGAATTTCAAAGATTATAGATGAAAAAGCTTGGTGGACTAAAGTTGGTGGACTAAAGATTTTACAGCTTTAATGACCCTTAAAAAAATCCGGCAATTATAAATTCAAAAGGTATAGAGCAATACAGACATAAACGAAGCTAAGACAGGCGTGCAAAATGGAGCGCATATCTGTTTATAAACAAGGTTTGACAATCGTAGATAGCTTTAATTGAACTAAGATGAACCGCAATAGCCCCCTCCAATTCTCCTTGGCAAAATTCACACTAAGGGGTAATCGTCGCAGCCGTAGACTTGTTTTAGAGTGCTTCGATTTCCTCATTTTTAGCATCTCCCTCTACCTTGCAATCGCCCTTCGCCTCGAATCCCTGTTGCCGCTAACCTTTATTCAAGACAACCTTTGGCAAATTATTGTCTTAATCCCAATCCAACACGTCGTTTTTCGAGCCAGCGGCATCTATCGCACCATTCTTCGATACTCTAGCCTGACATTGATCAAGATTGCCGCCAAAGCAGTCTCCTTAGGTACAGCAATCCTCATCGCCCTAACCTATTTTCTGGGTGATTGGGCCCTAGCCCGCTCAGTCTTAATTATCAACGCCCTGCTCACACTCATCTTAGTGGTGTCAGTGCGCCTGATCCTGCGATGGCTCATCCGCAAGATCCTCTCCCATAGCAAGCGCCAAACCCTAACTGGGGCTTGCTTCACGCGATTAATTGTCTATGGAGCCGGAGGCGCTGGCGTAGAACTGCTGCAAGCCCTTTCCAATAGCCCCCAATATGAAGTCGTCGGCTTTGTAGACGACAACACCGAGCTACAACAACAAGTCAGCATTGACGGCTTAACTATCTATTCGCCGCAACAACTCCCTTCCCTATGGGCCAACCACTTTTTCGACACCGTGGCGCTAGCGATGCCATCCGTATCGCCCAAAATCCGTCGGCGCATTGTGGAAAGTTTGCAGCAGCAATCAATCCCAGTTAAAACCGTGCCTGGCCTCGGCGGTATTCTCTCAGGCCAAGTCGCCATTAAGGAACTCCGTGACGTTGACATTGCCGACTTGTTAGGACGAGCAGAAGTCGCCCCCGAGTTGAGCCTGCTGCGTCAACAAATTTCCGGCAAAGCGGTGCTGGTCACCGGGGCAGGCGGGTCCATCGGCTCCGAGCTTTGCCGCCAAATCGCGCAGCAACAGCCAACCTGTCTGGTGTTATACGAACTGAACGAATTCGCCCTCTACAAGATTCATCAGGAGCTGTCAGAAACCTATGCCGATATTAAACTTGTTCCCTGCTTAGGCAACGTGACGGATGGCCGCTATTTTGGCTGGGTGCTCAAAGAACACGCCATCGAGACACTCTACCACGCAGCAGCCTATAAGCATGTGCCTTTACTAGAAGGCAATATTGCTAAAGCAATTGAAAATAACGTACTCGGAACGCTCACTGCAGCTCAAAGCGCAATCGAGGTCGGCGTCAACCAGTTCGTTCTGATTTCGACTGATAAGGCGGTGCGCCCCACCAACATCATGGGCGCCACCAAGCGAGTGGCCGAGCTGATAATCCAAGCCCTCTCAGCCCAAGCAAACTCTGGCGCCCGCTTTGCCATTGTCAGATTTGGCAACGTGCTGGGCAGCAGCGGCTCCGTTGTCCCACGATTTCATCAGCAAATCACCCAAGGCGGCCCCATTACGCTGACCCACCCAGAGATCACCCGCTACTTCATGTCTATCCCTGAGGCGGCCCGTTTGGTTATTCAAGCGGGGGCAATGTCTAAGGGGGGTGAGGTGTTTTTGCTAGATATGGGTGAACCGGTCAAAATTTACGATCTGGCGACTCAGATGATTCGGCTGAGCGGCCTGACGCCTGACGAGGATATTCAAATTAAAATTACGGGTCTGCGACCGGGGGAAAAACTCTACGAAGAGCTGTTAATTGCGGGGGATGCTGTGCAGACGACCCATCATCCCAAAATCTATTGCAGCCAAGAATATTTTTTAACGTGGGAAAACCTAGAGCCTAAATTAAACCAGCTAATCGGCTACGCCCGATCGAACAATTTAGGGATCGTTCGCGCCCTATTACGCCTGCTGGTGCCTGAGTATAAGCCCCAAACTATAGTTACTCTGAATGCTGGCCTCGAAGAACTCACGCCTAATACACAAGCGGTATTGACAAACTCAGATGATCCCCCGGCAGCTTTAAATTTAGAATGTAACATTTGAGCCAAGATTCCAATTTCCAGCCCCCCCATCGGGTGCTGAATAGTGTAGTAACGAAGGCAATCTCAAATTTGATTGAACGTCAAGTCCAGAACGAAACGACATTTGTACGGCGGCTGCAGTTGACTGAACGTCCAGCGCCCCAAAGACTGAAAATACTGGGCGTCTAAACGAATGCAACCCTTACCATGAAAGTCTTCTAATGAAAATCTTCTAATTTGAGATTCACATGCCGCTTATGGGCAATGGTCAGACTATTCATATAGACGAATAGAAAAAGAGACATTAACCCATGAAAACAAGCCGAAATTTGCTACTCTCCTTCATCAGTCTGGGCTTTTTGCTAGGCGCCTCCGCCAGTCCCGCTCTCAGCGCTCAAACACCTCAGTCTGTATCAGACCAAAGTCCCGAGTTTCTCAGCATCGAAAAGCCACTCTTGAGAATTGGTTTATCGTTTGGCGGAATCGGTATGATTGGCATTCTCATATCCAGCGCCATCGATACTCAAGCTGGTTCATCGCTTGAGTGACACCCGATGTAATCTGCCCCAATAAAGTCTCTCAGCTTCTTCGTTAATATACCCGGAGTATCCGATGAAGCATTTTGCAACATTAACCTTGATCATCTTTGTGTTCCTATCTCGCATCATCGTCCAGGCCCAAGCCACCCAAACCGGCACAGTTGAACGATTATGGGAAGAAGGTTTTCGCTCTCATACCTCCTGTATTCTTGCCCCGTCATAACATCTCGGCTTAAGTTGACACCCAAAATGGGGAAATAGGGAAGCTGGACCTTCTGGAGGACGGCTCCTCAACCGAAAGTGTGAGCTTGCTCCCTAGTGAGTGAGTCTGTCGCGTCCATAAGAAGGTTTGCTCTAGCACCGATAGTCGCCCTAGGAACTGTTTCCTAGGGCGACTCGACTTTGGCGGGAAATCGCTTGCAACTCAATCTGTGGAGGATTTGTGACTACTGTGGATAGAGGCGATTGCAGGGGCCAACTTGCCGCTTAAGTTGTACTAGTGCGTTTGAACAGGGCAAACTATCCCAGACAGCCGAAGTAATTGCGCACTCCGTTTCGTAAACTTAAAAGAAAACTTCTTTTTCAGAGATTCATTTACGAACTGATTTTACAAACCGACCTTATCCGTGCAACTTGTCAGACCCCAGTGGACGCAGATTCTAACCAACCGCCTAACCCAGCTCCTTCTGCTAGCGGTTACTGTGCTGATCTACAGCGTATTGAGCATGGCGATTGGCAACTCCCTATTTGTCAGCTATGTCGGCGCTGAGCATCTGCCGCTCGCCTTCATTCTGATCGGACTGTGCTCAATGCCAGCCTATATCCTGTTTTCCCAGGTAGTAGACCGCTACAGTCGACTTGAGTTATTTCGCTACGTATTGCTCGGGTCAGTTTTCATTGCTCTGGGGTTGCGGCTGCTCTTAACACAGGAGTCTTCTTATGTCTACTATAGTCTGCTGATTGCGGTCTTCTTTCAGTGGGACTTTCACAATAATGTTTTGTACCCCAGCCTTTTAACCGACTATTTCACCACGCTGGAATACAAACGCTACGCCCCCTATATTGGCGTCGCCCAGGCAGTGGGCACCTTGATTGGCGGCGGTTTAACTGTCTTGCTGTCCCATTTCCTCAGAACGAGAGATCTGCTGTACTGTCTGCCAGTGGTGTTCATCCTGGCCGTCGTCCAGCTAGCGTGGCTAGAAAGTTCTCAACGCCAGTTAAATCAGATCAAATCGGAGCAGTCCGTTAGTGTTTTAGAATCGCTGCAAGCCTTTCCCGATTTAGTCAAGCGCTATCCGCTGTCCTTGTTTTTGGCGAGTAGCAGCTTTTTGCTGGTGATTATCTACATCAGCTCTGAGTTTTTGTGGTTTAACATCTACGGCGATCACTTCAGCGACCAGACGTTGACCGGCTTTTTAGGTCTGATGAGAATTGTCATTAGCCTGGTGCAGGTGGCTGTGATCTATGGCGTGACCCGGCCTCTGCTGAAGACATGGGGAGTGCCCCGCATGAATCCGGTCTATCCGCTGACAACACTGGCTAGCTTCTGGGGCCTGCTGTCGCATTTTGGCCTGCCTGCGGCAATGGGCCTACATCTTAACGGCGACGCCCTTTACAAGGCAATTAACTTACCCGTTCATCAGCTCAACTACAATGCCATTCCCCGGGAGTTTATCGGCCGCATTAGGACCCTCAGCGATGGATTTATTTACTCAATTGGACTAACGCTTGCGGGAGCGATGCTATGGCTGTGCGAAACCCAATTGAGTTTGATGCAAATCGCCTGGGTGGTCATGGGGCTGACCTTTCTGCTGTTACTGGTACGGGCGCCCATGGGCCGATTCTACGCCAGCGGCCTGGAAGATATGATCCGCTCTAACAGCATTGATTTGGATGAGTTTGACACTTACCCAATTTTATGTACGCCCCAGTCTGGGGAAGCGGTGCGAGAGCTGCTGCTGGAGTCAGACCGCTACAGCCAACTGAAAGGATTGGAGTTGGCGGCTAGAATGAATCAGCCAGGAGAATTTTTAACTGAGGTGGAGGCGCTGATTCCGAAATCAGACCTCCAAGTCTATGACCGGGCGATTTCACTCTTTACCCACTGCCCCGAGCTACTCGACCACTTTCAACAGCGCCTGGACGATCTCGCCTTGCAGTCGTTTGCGCTAGAGGTGTTGCTGATTAACCAGTTCATCCCTGGCCAAGACCAGGTTGACGCCTGGCTAGAAAATCCCCAAACGGAGCTGCAAGTTCTGGGGGCGATCGCTCAGCTCATGATTGACCCAGCCGCCTCCCCCATCTGGTCTGCCGAACTTGACGCTGCGACTGCGCGAATTATTACGCGGGTTGTGACCCATAGCAATATGCCAGCCCTCACCCCCCTGATTTCGGATGTGGTGTTGGCCCAGGCCAGTCCTACTGTGATTCAAGCGGGATTAGAGGCGCTGCTGTCTCTGGCTCAGCCCGGCGATCAGGCCATTGCCGCCATTGCCCACGCCAAGCTAGACCACTCTGATCCCTTGGTGCGGATGGCGGCCTTTGATCTCTTACGGGTGACTCGCTGTGAAGAGCAATTGATGGTGATCGGCAATGGCCTAGGGGATCCTGACCCACGGGTGCGACAACGAGCCGCTAACGCCTTGGCGGCCTTCGGTCGGTCTGGATTGGAACTGGCTAAAGAAAGTCTGAACGCCTCGCAGCCTGAAACAGTTAACACAGCCATTACCGCCATTGGCCTGGTGAAAACCAAATACGCCAGCAACTTGCTGTTTGAGTACTTGGCCCCCAGCTACAAACAGCTCACCCAAACTCGCAGGCAGCTGCAGCAAATTCCGGCGAACGCCCCTGGCTGGCAACCGCTGAGAGTCGCGATTGAGGACTATCACGACCGCCTAATTCAAAAGGTATTGTACGTCCTTTCGGCCCTAGGACACGCCCGCACCGTCAACTCGGTCAACCGCCTGCTGGCGACAAATAACCAGGGCGAGCTGGAAAACGCCATTGAGGTGTTGGCCTCCCTCAAACATCGTCGATTTGTCCTGCCATTAATGCCGCTGCTGGAAGCTCAAATTGTCGCTAAACAGACAGCCAGTCGACCTCAGGCGACGCCTCAGTGGTTCAGAACTAAAGGGTATAAGCTGTTACTTGAAGCCTTAGAATTGAAAGACCGCTGGATTAAGATCGGCGCGCTGATCGCCCTCTCAATGGCGCCCTCAGCGCTGGTGAATGATCCTGACCCGTTTGTAAGACAGGTTGCGAGTCAAATTTTTGGCGCTTTCGACCAGTCAGCTCTACCTGCCAATACCGCTATGAACCGACTGCTACTGCTCAAAAGTCTAGCGATTTTTAAGAACCTTTCCCTGGACGAACTGATGCTCATTGACAAGAGTCTGGAGCAGACCCAGGCCTTAGCAGGCGACACCATCTTTACGGAGGGGGAATGGGGGGCGCACCTCTATATCATCGCGGATGGCGTCGTACAACTGGTTAAGGATATTGGCGGCGCCCCCCGCGAAATTAAGCGGCTGAAACAGGGACAATATTTCGGCGAGGTAGCCTTGTTTGACGATGCTCCTCGATGGGACAGCGCGATCGCGCTAGAAGACTGCACCCTGCTTAAGTTAGAGAAAAATCGCTTTCTGAGTCTGATCACCCAGCGACCCCATATCATTTTGGAAATTTGTCGATTTCTCAGCCAGCGTCTCAGAGAAACCGATAAACACCGCTATCCTCTGGCGGATGCATCGGATTCAGAATCTGCCGACAACACGGTGTTACCGCTAACGTAAAGCGGCGATCGGGCGCAATCTATTAAAAAAAAGTTGCGCCGCTTGAATCTCCAGCTAACTGGACATTTTAGGCTAGAGGTATCAAAATATAGGGCTTCAACTTAAGTCGGGACAAACCAGCGGAGAAGGAATACAGAAATCAGAAGCCAGAATTCAGTCAGCAAAGGGATTCTGTCTCCTGACTCCTGTATTCTGCCTCAAGCAAAATGTCCGACTTTAGGCTGATACCCAGAATATGCTGTCTACCTCAAGTAACGGTTTGCAGAAATCAGTTATGGAGACCCGTCATCTTCGCTTGCAGGGCATGAGTTGCGCCGCTTGCGCCAATACCATCGAGCAATCAATCCAAGGCGTTCCAGGGGTGAGTCAATGTAACGTGAACTTTGCCGCTGGACAAGCTAGGGTCCAATACGACCCCCAACGCACCGACCTGAAACTCATTCAGGAGGCGGTCTCCCAAGCCGGATACACCGCCCAGGCAATCCAGGAAGTCAGCGCGGAACAGGGGGATGTTGAGAAGGCAGCTCGGGAAGCGGAGCAGCGAGAGCTTATGCAGAAGGTGATCGTGGGCGCTGTGGTGAGCGGTCTGCTAATCCTCGGGATGCTGCCCAGTATGACGGGCCTAGTCCTCTCCTGGATACCCGCCTGGCTGCACAATTCTTGGGTGCAGTTGGCATTGACGACGCCTGTACAGGTTTGGTGCGGTCAAGTCTTTTTTGTTAAGGGCTGGAAAGCCTTCAAGCATCACGCCGCAGATATGAATACGCTGGTGGCCTTGGGCACAGGCGCGGCGTTTCTTTACTCACTGGCTGTCACCCTGTATTCAGGCATCCTCGGGTTGCTGGGCCGACCGGCCGATGTCTATGACGTTTATTATGAATCGGCGGCGGTTATCATTACCCTCATTCTTCTCGGACGATTGCTGGAAAATCGCGCCCGAGGCCGCACTTCTGAAGCGATTCGCCAACTGATGGGGCTACAGGCTAAAACGGCTCGGGTGATTCGCGCCGGTGAAGAGATTGATGCGCCACTTGAGGACGTCATGGTTGGGGATGTGGTTGTCGTTCGTCCGGGGGAAAAGATCCCTGTTGACGGCGATGTAGTGGATGGCGCCTCCACTGTGGACGAGTCGATGGTGACCGGGGAATCCATGCCTGTCAAGAAGCAAGTTGGAGATGAGGTGATTGGCGCAACCCTCAATAAAACAGGGAGTTTCAAGTTTCGGGCGTCTCGGATCGGCAAGGATACGATGCTGGCCCAGATTGTCAAGCTGGTGCAGGACGCCCAGGGGTCTAAAGCCCCGATTCAGAAACTGGCCGACCAGGTAACTGGGTGGTTTGTTCCGGTCGTGATTGCGATCGCCATCGCCACATTCGTCATCTGGTTCAATATCAGGGGCAATCTGACCCTGGCCATGCTCACCACCGTTGGCGTTTTGATCATCGCCTGCCCCTGCGCTCTAGGCCTGGCCACCCCCACCTCAATTATGGTGGGGACCGGTAAGGGCGCCGAAAACGGCATTTTAATCAAAGGGGCGGAAAGTTTGGAGCTAGCCCATAAGCTACAGACGATTGTGTTGGATAAAACCGGCACGCTGACGGAAGGAAAGCCCACCGTCAACCATTACGCCACAGTCCGAGGAACCGCCCATAGCAATGAAATCAAACTGCTGCGACTCGCCGCTGCGGTGGAACGGAAGTCAGAGCATCCGCTGGCGGAGGCCGTTGTCCAATACGCCCAAGCCCAAGGAGCTGACTTCCCGCTGCCGGAGGTTGAGAATTTTGAAGCGGCGGCGGGAATGGGGGTTCAGGGAACGGTGTCTGATCGCCGGGTCCAAATTGGAACCCAACGGTGGATGGATACGCTAGGGATTGACACGACGGCGCTCCAATCCCAGCGGGAAGCCTGGGAAGCAGCAGCGAACTCCACCGCCTGGATTGCGGTGGATGGGCAAATCGAAGGGCTGCTCGGCATTGCAGACGCCCTCAAGCCTTCGTCAATTGAGGCCGTCAAAGCGCTTCAGAAGATGAACCTGGAGGTGGTGATGCTGACAGGCGATAACCGCCAAACGGCGGATGCGATCGCCCGTGAAGCAGGCATTAAACGAGTATTTGCTGAAGTTCGTCCCGCCCAGAAATCAGCCCAGTTGAAATATCTCCAGCTCGAAGGCAAGACAGTGGCGATGGTGGGCGATGGTATTAATGATTCCCCAGCCTTGGCCCAAGCCGATGTCGGCATCGCCATTGGCACCGGAACCGATGTTGCGATCGCCGCCAGTGACATCACCCTGATCTCAGGTGATTTACGCGGCATCGTCACCGCCATCCAACTTAGTCAGGCCACGATGCGCAATATTCGTCAAAACCTCTTCTTCGCTTTCATCTATAACGTCGCAGGCATTCCCATTGCCGCAGGCATCCTCTATCCCTTCCTAGGATGGCTGCTGAATCCGATGATCGCCGGGGCGGCAATGGCCTTCAGTTCGGTTTCTGTGGTGACTAACGCCCTCCGGTTAAGGGATTTTAGACCCAGGGTTTAGGGGGCAGGGGGAGCAGGGGAAGCAGGGGGGGCAGGGGAGGATGGAGGGAATAAGGGAGATGGGGGAGATGGGGAGGATAGGGAAGAAAATCCAAAATCTAAAATCCTCATAGGGAGGGAATACAGATGTTAACCAGCAGGAAAGTCTTGAATTATGTCCTGAATTTGGGCTTTTTATTGAGTATTGCCGTTAGTGCAGCTGCAGGCGCTCAAGCATTAGAGCCCGCCCAAGGGCAACCCCGTCCATTTCCCCCGATTGAACGCCCCTTACTGCTGAAACTGGGGGTAACGCTAGGGGGCTTGGGGCTGATTGGGTTAGAACTATGGTGGTTTCAGTTTCGTAAGACTGAAGCTAAGCCAGCCAAGCTTAGAGAGGGAATTCAGGAAATTGGTGTAACTGTGGATGGCGGCTATGAGCCCAACCGAATTGTGGTGCAGGCTGGGCAACCGGTGCGGCTTAACTTCTTCCGAAAAGATCCGAGTAGCTGCCTGGAAAAGGTTCTATTGCCTGATTTTCACCGCTCTGCCGACTTACTGCTCAACGGGACAACATCGGTTGAATTCACCCCCCAACAACCTGGAACCTACTCTTTTCACTGTGGGATGAATATGGTCCGAGGCGTTTTAGTGGTGCAGTGAGATGGGAATGAGAAATGAAAAGATGGCAAACTAAACCATGTCTATGTTGGGATCTGTAGTTTTGGCCCTCACCCTAAATCCCTCTCCCCGAGGAGAGGGACTTTGAATCTGGCTCCCCTTCTCCCTCGGGGAGAAGGGGCTGGGGGATGAGGGCTCAGGGTAGAAAACTCCAGCTTTCAAGTTAGAAGTGGTTTAAGGCATTGGGTAAAATTAAAATAATGTGTATGTGGAATTTATGGACTCGCCTATGCCCTCTAACCGCTTTAGCCAGTATCAACGGGGTGTTCAACCAGAAAACTTGCTGCTGAATACTTTCAAACAGATGTGCTTTGGAGCGGCTGGCGTATTAGTCCTAATGCAGCTTAATGCAGGAAATGGAGTCAGATCCGCCGTCGCAGCAATTTTGCCCCAAAAAGTCATGGTTCCAGCCACAACATCCTCCTCTCAGAATCTGAACGGGGCTGTATCCAGCTACTTCAATCAGAGTGAAGCAGTGCTGCGCAAATGTCCTTGGTTTGCAGATAAATTTACCTCCCAACCAGATAGCTAAGGCGCTGTGTAAGAATAACTTCAGCAGGGCATGAAGAGTATGAAAGGCTTACACAGCGCTAAAGTGTGAAGTTATTTTTGAACGGCCCCTAACCCCAGAACTTCGAACATTTTCCGGACTCCCATCATTTAGCGCCATTTCTTGATGGAGGGGAAGATCCATAGAGGATCCTTTGATTTGTCAAAAATCCTATGTTATGCAATGTTATGCAAAGGATCTTGATATTTCTTAATATTTGTGTTTGATGACGACTATTCTTCCTGAAATTCAGGAAATACAACATCACAAATGAAAATATTAAATATTTTTGTCACCCCAAAAACTAACTATGGCGATTAACAAAGCCCGTGTCAGACAACTCCATGCCGCCCTCGCCCCGATCATGGCCCTTCCTTTGGTCTTGACCCTATTGACGGGGATGTTCTTTCAAATGGCGATCGTAAGTGGTAAGGGCAACGATTTTTTCTGGTTATTGGAGCTGCATCGCGGAAAATTTGGTCAAGTCAATTTAGAGAATATCTATCCATTCCTTAACGCGTTAGGCCTCTTAACACTCATCATTACCGGCGTTTTGCTTTGGTTCCAAACCAGGGAACGCGGACGTAGATAGTCTTGGGTCTAATCCCCTGTAGTTAAGGAGCAAATAGCTGTGAATTTTCATCTTGACAATGCCCCAATGCAGCATGGCAAAGTGGCGATTGTCACTGGGGCGAATACGGGCTTGGGTTATGAAACCGCCCTTGGGCTGGCCCAAAAAGGGATGAAAGTTATTCTGGCGTGCAGAAGTCAAGCCAGAGCCGAAGACGCAAAGACCGCCATCGAGTCAGCGGCGCCAGCTGCTGATTTGGACATTATGCTGCTTGACTTAGGTGACTTCTCATCTGTGCGCAGGTTCACAGAGAACTTTAAGGAAAAGTACACAGAGTTAAATCTCCTTATTAATAATGCGGGAATTATGTGGCCGCCCTACTCAAAGACGGTTGACGGCTTTGAGAGCCAAATGGGAGTCAATTATTTCGGGCATTTTCTGTTGACAGTGTTGTTAATTGACCTTATGCCTGACCGGACTGATTCGAGGGTTGTCACCTTGAGCAGCGGCGCCCATAAGCTAGGCAAGGGGAAAATTAACTTTGAGGATCTGAATTGGGAAAAAAGGTATTCCAAAATAGACGCCTACGCCCAAAGCAAGTTAGCCTGTTTGATGTTTGCTGAAGAACTCAACCGAAAGTTGCGCCACGCTGGGAAAAAGATACTGTCTATCAGCGCCCACCCAGGGGTTTCAGAAACTGAACTCGGCAGATATCTCTCAAAGTTTGAAGAATTGATTATCCGGGTTACGATCTCGCCTTTTCTAACCCATTCGGTTGAGCAAGCTGCGTTGCCGACATTAATGGCCGCCCTTGATCCCGATGTCAAAGGGGGAGAATATTTTGGCCCTCAGGGTTTGTTGGAAATGATTGGACAACCGGGCAGAGCGACACAATCAAAATACTCACAGAATCAACAGGCTGCCAAACAGTTGTGGGACATTTCCGAAAAGCTAACTGTTTGTGAACTTTCGCTTTAACCGATCGTGGCGCTTGGATTTACAGGTCCTTAAGAAGATTCAACTCGTCTTCCGTTGAAGTTGAAAGGGAGAGCGTTGCTAAATGCCGGGATGGACTGTCCTCATCCCCAACCCTTCTCCCTAGGGGAGAAAGGAGCCAGAATCCAACCTACAAGCTTTCTGATTTTCGGTGGGATAATTGGTTTGGCTCTTCATGCGTTCCGATTGGTTGGCCAATGCTTGGAGCAGTTGCTTGAAATCAAGCGTGTCAGCATTGGGAATCTTGCGATTATTTGCAGCTCTTCGAAGATCGTCCAGGATCAGTATCGGCATAATATATCTCCAAATAGGCTAGTGATGGAGTCGTAGTACTTTGTCAATGAACTTTTGACAGGATATCGCTAACTCTCTTTGCAGGGGTTTGAAAAGATTGGAAAAGTGTTTTATCAAGATCCTCAAGTCTCTTGTTCTGGGCGTGCAACTTAAGTCGGGACAACCCAGTGAGGATAGAAGACAGAAGACAGCCAGAAACTGGATTCTGACTCCTGACTTCAAGATAAATATTCAATAAAACGAGATCCATAAGGATTCATGTAAATTGCACAGCTAGATTACGCAAATACTTCTGCGTGACCCCGCACGTACACTTGCCCTTTGTTCTTAGTCACCACTCACCCCATCAATGGAACCCCTACTTTTCCCATAGGGATCCAACCCTTCACCTCGACATTGGCATGAGGGAAAGTTCTGGAACTGAGATTTTCATTGCTGCCCGCCCTTCGTTGGGCGAGCAGAATGTGCGATAGCGCTTTCTAGAAGGTCACGATCTAAATCCCACCAGTCCCTTAAACGAATCAAGGCGCTGTAAAGTCTCGGGTCGCCAACAATGGAGGCGGCTTCAACGGCTAACCTGCCAACTGGATTAGAACTTAACTCTTGAAGAAGGGGGGGAATTAACCGAGGATCTTTCCGTTCCGCAAGTCCAACTAAGGCTTCTCCATAGATTTCATCCCCCTCACCTGCCGCCTCATGAAGGAGACGCTGAAACAGAGCGTCTCGAATCGCCTCAGTATCTATATCCACCATCGTGCCGAGTCCAAACGTCGCCCAGTTTCTGACATCCCAATCCTCATCTGAGGATAATTTAATCAGGGCTTGAATTGCTTGCTCATTATCTTGACACAGGAGGCCACAGACCACACTGTATCGAACATCTGCATCCCCATGGTTTTTCAGTGCAGCTAAAGCGGGAACCGCCTTTTCAGATTTAAGATGGCTCAGTGCAGTTCCGATGCTGCACAATACTTCAGGGGGTTGCTCTTGAGCCAATAGATTCAACAAGATTTCAACTGATTCATCCGGGAAAGTACGGTCTGGGACCCCCAATTGACCCAATATATAGGCGCCTAGGCTCCTATCCTTCGGACTGTCGCTGGCGCATAACCGTCTTGCCGCGTCAAACACTTCTCGATTACCCCGAAAGTGCAAGGCTGTTACGGCCTTATGCATCATTTCCTCATCCGCTGTCAGAGCAATCTGAATGAGTTCAGACGTCGATCTGGAATCGTTCATCATTGAAGTAGATTCTGGAGTTAGCTTAGCTTCATAAGTCAAGCTGCAAGATTTGAGTTATTTCTTCGTTGCCCTCTTCAAAGAACAGCTCATTACATTTCCACTGATTGGCGGTAAAAATCAGATAATCATCTTGCAAGCGAGGTTCCCAACAAGTCGTGAAATGACCTTCATCATAGATTTTTTGATTCTGAATTCTAACCACCCTATGGGCATAGAATTCTCCTGAACCTCCAGTGGCAAGTTTCGTAACAATGAAAAGCCTGTCACTTCTATTAATGTGCGCCACCTCTAATCTTTGATAAGATCGTTGGAAACGTGCAGGAAATTGATGCAGTAAAAGCTGTTGATTCTGATATTCAATGAGAAGTTGAGTATTACGATTATCCGTTTCTTGATGGGCTCTAAACTGATACTCTGCGTTATGAATTTCCTGATTTTCTTCAATGGAATGAAACGCTAAGCCGGGGGACAAAACATAGGAACAGCCTATCGGTAAAATCCAGCAAAGGATAATAAGTGAATGCCGATACAATAACTGCTGAAACAAATTGGCTAGGAATCTCATAGTCTGTTCCCATAGGCTTTTATTGACGCCATTCGTAATGGTATCAAAAGTACAAACGAGTTCCTCGCCGCTGCCAAGTCGGTAAGTCATTGAAGTTCATTCCGTTCTGAAACAGCAATTCGTTCTTAAAGGCAACGGATTGTTTCTCTAGTCCGGCGGTTGCTTCTCCCGCACTTTTGCCGAGCTTTCGCAACGTCCAGTAGCATCAACCATTCAACGAGCACCGAGTAGCGTCCGCCTGCCGCCTGCTGAAGTAGTCGGTCACTTGAGATGACTGAGCCCCTAGCCATACCCATCCACTCTAACCACGACCGAGACGCCTGGCAGGAGGCGTTGATTGTGGAAGTACTCCAGCTCTCTCATTCTGTTTTCAAACCTCTGGTTTTCCATCTGTTTGCTCTACTTCCCAGGGTTGAATATTGAAGGCTCCATGGGGTGCGATCGCCACCTGAAACAATTGGAGAAACCCTTCTGAGTAATCAGGCGGCGTCAGTTTCTTCAAGGTGGCGTATAGGCCGACATCGAGAACTTTCGCCTTGCCGGTGCGTTGCTGGTTGCGGTTTAGACAGTCTTGCAAAGTAGAGTCAAAATAGTACCCAATGATTTTTGCTTTATACTGCCGTCCCAGTTTAATCAACGCCTCACGGTCCTCCAGCGTGGGGTTGGTGTTATCCACGACAACTGAACGGCCAGCCTCCAGAGCTGCTGTCAAGAGTTGGGCTTGGCGGCGACTGGGACGTTTGTTATTGCGCATCAGGTCTTTACTGATTAGCTCATGGCTATTCGCAAAATAAGTCCGGAAAAACGTGCTTTTCCCAGACGCCTGTAACCCAATTAAAATAACCATTTCCATTTATTCACAGCCACATTGTGAGAGCAAGCATAAATTGAAGAATACTTTGTATTGATATCTTTGGGATTTTATTGAAATAACTTAACTGAGCTAATTGGCAAACTATTGATTCGGCAAAAAGGTGATGATTGGGTTAACTGAATTTATTCTTTGAGATTTTATTTGAGGTGATTTGACTAAATAAAATTTCACCTTTTTAACTCTTTTTTATTCCGGTTTTGACACTTTTCTTGTTTACCTTGGAAAAAGCCGCTAATTCAAGTCTGGTGTGAAACGTTTTCGCAGATCTGTGATATACGTTTTTCAAAAAAATATGTCCCTGGGAAGGTCTGGAGCCTGACTGGAAGATTAATTTCAATAAGATAAATATGACATTCAAAATTACGAAGGTAAATTTATAGCTTTGATAAGCATTTACATTACACGATAGGCGTTAACAATTCAGGTAGGGAATTACAGTAGGCAGTAGGCAGGGAAATTATTCCTGCCTACTGCTTATTACACTTGACCTTTCCCTACCAATTAACAACCAGACAGGCTCCAGCCTAAAGCGGGACAATCCAGTAGAGAAGGAATATAGAAATCAGAAGTCAGCCAGGAACTGGATTCTGTCTCCTGACTCCTGTATTCTTGCCCCACCAGAATGTCTCGGCTTAAGTTGATACCCAAGCAGACTTTCCAACAACTTTCCAATTTCCAGATAGAGGATATTTGGCGGTTCATGGGCGTCATTTTGGGCTAAATTTTAACGGCCATAGAATTTCCCAATTTCTAAATTTGACTAAAGGGTATCTTGTCCAATTTGTGCAGATAACGCCGACATTTGGGGATGATATCCCCTTCAAAGAAACTGAATACATTGATGCATAGGAGGATAAGAGAATGGCGCTAATTAACGGGACTTCAGACAACGATACGCTGGTTGGCGGTGTTCTCAAAGACACCCTAAATGGGTTAAAGGGGGATGATTTACTCCAAGGGTTAGGAGAGAATGATCGCTTAATTGGAGAGGATGGGGAAGACACCCTGGAAGGAGGAAGCGGTAATGACCTTCTTTATGGCGGTGACGATGATGACCTCCTGATGGGCGGCGCAGGCAATGACACCTTAGCCGGAGAAGATGATGACGATACCCTCAAGGGGGGAGACGGCGCTGATTTCCTTTATGGCGGTGACGATGATGACCTCCTGATGGGCGGCGCAGGAGCCGATACCCTAAACGGAGGGAGCGATAGAGATACAGCCAGCTACGAAGGGTCTACCTCTGGCGTAACCGTTAATCTTTTGACCGGACAGGCCAAGGGCGGCGATGCGGAAGGCGATCGGCTAATTGAGATTGAAAATCTGATTGGTTCAGTTCATGGCGATACGCTTGTGGGTGACTCTGGCGATAATGTTTTTGAAGGCGGCGGCGGCGTTGATATCATTCAAGGAGGACTCGGCAGCGATACCGCCAGCTATGAGCATTCCGATTTAGGAATTCAGATTAATCTCTCAACTGGAGTTGCCAGGGGTGGCGATGCGGCAGGCGATCAGCTGAGCGAAATTGAAAACTTAAGAGGCTCAGCTCACAACGACACCTTGGTGGGCTCCCTTGGAGACAATGTTTTTGAAGGCGGCGGCGGCGCAGATGTCATCCAAGGAGGACTCGGCAGCGATACTGCAAGTTATGAACACTCAGAATTGGGGGTGCAGGTTAATCTCTCAACTGGAAGCGCAAGGGGCGGCGATGCAGAAGGCGACCAGCTGAGTGGAATTGAAAATCTGATGGGCTCAGATCAAGACGATACCCTGGTTGGGGATGACAGCGCCAACGATCTGAACGGAGGGGAAGGTGAGGATCTTCTCATTGGCGGAGCGGGCGCCGACACCCTCCACGGCGGTGATGACGTCGATACCGCCAGCTATGAAAGCTCCTCTAAAGGCGTCACTGTTGATCTTTCAACGGGCTTGGGCAGCGGCGGTGATGCTGAGGGCGATCAGTTGAGTGAGATTGAAAATCTGATCGGTTCAGGCCAAGACGATTGGCTCATGGGCGACGACGGTGACAATCTGTTGCAAGGCGGCGGTGGAAATGACTCGTTGCAAGGTAATGGAGGCGACGATATCTTGGAGGGCGGCGACGATGCGGACGCCCTCAACGGCGGCGATGGCGCCGACACCGCTAGCTATCAACAATCCGCAGCAGGGGTTAAGGTCAGCCTGTTGGCGGGGATTGGACAGGGAGGGGCGGCCGAAGGCGACACCTTGGTAAACATTGAGAATTTGTTGGGGTCTAATCACAGTGATATTTTAATTGGCGATCGCAACGATAACCAGCTAGACGGAGGAAATGGCGCTGATAAACTTCAGGGCAAACAGGGTGATGATACGCTCAATGGCGGCTCAGGCGATGACACCCTTCTTGGGGGAAATGGGGCGGATACGCTAGAAGGCGGCTTGGGCGGCGACACAATCAAAGGGGGGAGAGGGCGTGACACCGCTAGCTACCAGGAATCAACGGAAGGGGTCCGGGTTAATCTGGCGACAGGTATAGGGCAGGGCGGCGATGCGGAAGGCGATCGTCTGACCCATGTGGAAAATCTACTAGGTTCAGACGAGGCTGATGAATTGATTGGCGATCTTCGCGCCAATATCCTAGACGGCGGCGGCGGCGGCGATTTACTTGATGGCGGCGCGGGCAAAGATACTGTCACCTACGAAAATTCTGAAGATGAAGTAACCGTCGATCTGTCTACAGGCGTCGGGCGTGGCGGAGACGCCGAAGGGGACCGCCTCACCCACATTGAAAACCTGATTGGTTCCACTGAAGAAGACACGCTCATCGGCGACGGCGCGGCCAATGTCTTGGTTGGCGGCGATGAGGATGATGACCTACAGGGGAATGCGGGCAATGATGTGCTGGATGGCGGCAACGATAAAGACGTGCTGGATGGCGGCGCCGGGGAAGATTCTCTGCTGGGCGGCAATGGCAATGACACCCTCATCGGCGGCGCCGACGGCGATCGTTTGGATGGCGGCGGCGGCGTTGACACCGCTAGCTACAAAGGCTCATCCGCCATCATGATTGATCTTGCCAAAGGTATTTACAGCGGCGGCGATGCAGACGGCGATCAACTGATCGGAATTGAGAATTTACGGGGGTCAGATTACCAGGACACATTGATTGGGGATGGCGGAAATAACGTACTGGAAGGCGGAAAAGGCGGCGATCTTCTGTCGGGCGGCGTGGGTCGCGATACAGCCAGTTACACCGAGTCAGAGACAGGTGTGGCCATTGACCTCGCCACTGGCCACACGAGCGGGGGAGACGCAAATGGCGATCGCCTGGTGGATATTGAAAATCTCAGAGGTTCAACCCAAGACGACCTGCTCAAGGGCGACGGCGGCGACAATATTCTCTGGGGGCTTGAAGGGGCCGACACGCTACAGGGCGGCCACGGCGAAGACATCCTCTATGGCGATGACGGGAATGACACGCTGTTTGGCGGTCATGGCGACGATGTGCTGCAAGGAAACGGGGACAGCGATTTCCTCAGTGGCGGCGCTGGAAATGACGCCCTGTTTGGCGGCGCCAGCGATGATGTGCTTGAAGGCGGTGAGGGGCGTGATTTCCTCAGTGGCGAAGCTGGGGCCGATCGGCTGAGGGGAGGCGCGGGCAATGACACACTGATCGGCGGCGGCGATGCAGATCAGCTATTTGGCGACGCCGGAGCGGATATTCTTAGGGGCGGGGCGGAAAATGACCGTCTTGCAGGGGGGCAGAACAATGATCAACTGGAAGGGGGAACGGGCGACGATTGGTTAGATGGGGGGGGCGGCAATGATATTCTGGACGGAGGTCTCGGCGTCGAGAGACTGACGGGAGGCGACGGAGCGGATACCTTTAAATTCAAGCAACGCCAGGATTCCACCTTAGACAACGGATTTGACCACATTACCGATCTGGAGATCGGGATTGATGTGATTGACGGACCGAAGGCTGTTCCTGTTGCTCAGGTGGTTCAGTTAGACGCTGTCGCCAGCTTAGATCAAGCGGGTATCGGCGCAGTGTTAACCCGGACGGTCTTTTCAGCCGGTAGAGCCGCCACCTTCTCCTATGGAAACCGGACCTTCTTAGCCTTCAATGATGAGGTGGCTGGATTCTCAGCCAGCCGAGATGGGTTAGTTGAAATTACCGGCTTTAAGGGGGATTTGGCCCAACTCGCGATCGCCGACAGTGATCTGGCTCTAAATGACCAGCCCATCAATTCATCACTCCCGGTAGTCAATCCCCAGACACTGGCAAACAGCCCTCATGACAACACCAGAAGCCCAATGCAAGGTCCTGCTAGGCGGATTTTTATCCGCAGCAGCGATGACATTGCGGCGGCGATCGCGCAGGCGCAATTTGGCGATACCTTGGTGTTAGAAAATGGGGTCTATCAAAATCTGAACATTCACCTCAACAAACCCGGCGTCGCATTTAGAGCTGAAACTGCGGGTCAAGTCACCATTACTGGGGACTCTGACATCCGTATCGAGGCCGATCATGTAACCGTTTCAGGCTTTAAATTTGACCAAATTACCAGGGTAATGCCCGTGGTCCGATTTGACGGCGCCCGCTATAGTCGATTGACTCAGAACGCCTTCTACGACTGCGGCGATGGGGTCAAAGATCACATTGTTGAGCTGAGGTCATCCTCTCGGTACAATCGGGTCGACCATAACCTGATGGAAGGGAATCGCTCGATTGGCATTGCTGTTCTAGGAACTCGCAAGATCAATTCATACCGAGAAAACATTGAGCATCTGGATAACTGGTACAACAGAATCGAGCGCAACTATATCAAAGACGTGCCTTATCCCGGTGGGGATGTAAACGGTCGGGAAGGCATTCAACTGGGACAGCTCAAAAATGATGAGGACGCCAGAATCACCGGGCGTAGCATTGTTGAATATAACCTGCTGGAGAATGTTGATTACGACCCCGAAGTTATCTCCATTAAAACCAATGAAAATATCGTCCGATTCAACACCATTCGCGGCAGTGAAAACGGTGGATTAGTGGTTCGCGCAGGCGACGACAATGTGATTGCGGGGAATTTTATCTTTGATGCGAAGGAAGGGATTCGGATTAATGGCGCCAATACCCAAGTCATCAACAACTACATTGAGGGAGCCAAGCGGGGAATTCGCTTTCGCTATCAGCCGACCAACGCCACCGTCGCCAACAACACCCTTGTGAATACAACAAACGTTGGCGTTACGGCGGATGTAGACTCCGGGTTTCCTTGGAGCGCTAAACTATACAACAATATTGTGCAAAGTGATCAAGGTTCCTTGATCGATAGTTCTCTCAACTTGGGGGACGTGGCTTGGGCCAACAATATTGTTTGGGCTGAAGGAACTGCGCAGGTGGGGACATTGTCATCGATAGGCGCTGCCCAGACTAACCCAGACTTGAGCAAGTCTGATGAAATATATCGCCTCGATCCTGACAGTCCCGCTATTAATGGAGGAATCTCCGTGAAAGGGACAGCCTACGATATCGATGGTCAAATCCGTCGGGGGTTAGTTGATATCGGCGCTGACGAATTCTCTCAGCAGCCTGCCAATAATGGCCCCTTATCCTCTGCTGATGTGGGCGCTTTCTGGACGCTAGGCGAAGCCGGGAAGCACTTATCTGCAAACGGCCAAGATTCTATGACCTTGTATGGTGGAGACAGAAATGATGTCTTAGATGCGTCCAATGGGATAGGTCATCATCGCCTGAATGGTAGAGCGGGCAATGATGAGATGATTGTCGGAAACTATGACTGGGCCTATGGCGGCGATGGGAATGACCTGCTGGAAGCACAATTTGGTCGGGGGCATAATCATCTCCATGGCGGACAAGGCCATGATGAAATCGTTGTCGGCCGCCATGACCAAGCCTATGGCGGTCAAGGAGATGATTTCCTGAATGGGCGATTGGGCGGCGGCGACAATCTACTCAATGGCGGCTCAGGCAATGACGACTTTCATTTAGGTCGGGGCGATCGCGCGGTTGGCGGCAGCGGGCGCGATCGCTTCTTTATTTATGCCAGCGGACACAATACCCTAACTGGCGGAACTGGCGCTGATGAGTTCTGGCTAGCGAATGGACAATTACCCGATTCGCCCAATCAAATTACTGATTTTCACCTGGGGGTTGATATCTTAGGGATCAGTGGCCTGGGCCTATCGTTTAGTGATCTACGCTTAATCCAAATCGGTAAAGATACACATGTGGCCGCTGATAATGGCCAACTCGCTATTTTGCAGGGAATTCGGGCTAACAGACTGAGTGCGGCCAACTTTACATTCAACTAATCGACCAACTGATCGACAAAATCCCCCCTAGCTTAGAAAGCTAGAGGGGGACTCTTTTAGTTCAAACATCTTATTTATCAGCATGACGTCGCTTCCTGAAAATTCACTGAGTGGAAAATAAGCATCGCCTAAAGGTTTCCCGGAAAATCGAAAGGGAGAAGCGATAATTCATCCAATTAAGCTATCAATTGCGGAAATTCTAACTATATAGGGGACGGTGCAATGCGCCGTCTCCCTATAAGCTCAGATATGCTATGCGATAGGGGGTAAAAGGAAGACTGGTACAGAGAAGCGATTTACACTGCAGACCCTACAAAAAGAGTCAACATCTTCCTTTTTTGGCCCCTTACCCAATCCCTACACCGCTGCAGGTTCGGGCTTAGCCCATTCGGTGTGGAACACGCCTTCCTTATCGATCCGCAGGTAGGTGTGAGCGCCGAAATAATCCCGCTGAGCTTGGGTCAGGTTCTGCGGTAAGCTTTCACGCCGATAGCTGTCAAAGTAATCCAGCGATGCGCTGAAAGCAGGAACGGGAACTCCCAATTGAGCCGCCACGGAGATCACTTCACGCCAAGCAGCCTGACGATCCAAAATGGTTTGGATAAACTCGGGAGCTAGGAGTAGGTTAGGCAAAGAGGGATTTTCCTTGAAGGCTTTCTTAATTTTGTTCAAGAAGCCAGCCCGAATGATGCAGCCGCCCTTCCAAATCCGAGCCGTTTCACTCAGGTTGAGGTTGTAGTTGTAAGTTTCAGACGCCTGGCTCAATAAAGCCATGCCCTGAGCGTAGGAGCAAATCTTCGAGCAATACAGAGCGTCCCGAATTTTGCTGACAAACGCCTTGGCGTCACCTTCATACATACCTGAAGGGCCTACCAATTGCTTAGCAGCCGCCACCCGCTCAGTTTTGATGGATGACATGATGCGAGCATTTACAGCAGCTGTAATGGTGGGAATGCTAACGCCCAATTCCAGCGCACTCATGACAGTCCAACGTCCAGTTCCCTTCTGGCCAGCAGCGTCTAAAATCAGTTCAACTAAGGGCTTACCCGTTTCCTGATCAACATTGCTAAAGATGTCTGCAGTGATCTCAATTAGGAAGGAATTGAGTTCATCAGTAGCGTTCCACTCAGCGAACACCTCATGGAGTTGCTTGTGGTTGAAGCCCAGGGTGTTCTTCAGCAAATCATAGGCCTCGGCGATCAGCTGCATATCGCCGTACTCAATGCCGTTGTGCACCATCTTGACATAGTGTCCGGCGCCGCCGGGACCGATGTAGGTAACACAAGGACCATCATCTACCTGAGCAGCAATTTTGGTCACAATGGGCTCGATCGATTCATAAGCAGCTTTACTGCCGCCCGGCATCATGCTGGGGCCATTGAGGGCGCCCTCTTCTCCGCCGCTAACGCCGATACCTAGGAAGCAAAAGCCTGCCGCTTCTAGATCCTTGACTCGACGTTCGGTGTCGTCATATAGAGAGTTGCCGCCGTCAATGATCATGTCTCCTTCATCGAGCAAAGGCTTGAGTTGTTCGATGACAGCGTCAACCGGCTTACCCGCCTTAACCATCACTAAGATGCGACGGGGCCGCTCCAAGGAAGCGACAAATTCTTCCAAGGAATAGGTTGCTACAACATTCTTGCCCTTTGCCCGAGTCGCCATAAAGGTCTGGGTCTTCTCAGGGGAACGATTATATACCGAGATGGGGAAACCATTGCGCTCGACGTTAAGCGCCAGGTTTTCCCCCATCACTGCCAGACCAATAACACCAAAACTTTGAGCCATAAAACTCCCTACCTATTATGGGTTCTGCCTACGTTTAATTTTTAGGAAACGGTCCTTATGTCATCAGGGTAGTCAAGGTTTTGGAAAAGGGAGCCTGACTCAAAGGTTTTCTTTAGGCTCCCTTGAATTCCTTAAGCTCTTTAATTCAGAAATCCTCATTTTCTAGGGGATTTAAGAGACTTACCCTTGAGTTGGTTATGGTATTACTGATTGAGATATTCCTAACCCATAGGACTTTCTCGCCTGAGTCTACACGCGCCTTAACTATATAAGGAGTTATAAGGAGTTCTACGGGCATCTAGCTACAATTTGTTTAGATATCCTGACCAATTGAGATTCCATGGCATTCAGCGATTTTAAGAATATTGCCGAGGTCCAAAGACAATACGGCATTAAATATGTCGAGCAAGCCTTTATCAAAGCTAAAGATCAATCTCCGCCAGAAGCATTCTGGCGCGACTATGAGTTTTATAGGGATACAGTAGATATCTTTAGTTCAGAGGCCTCCCGCAGCGAAATTATTATTTCGCCCTTGCTGCGAGAAGTCTACAAAAATCACTATCAGCACTATTCCTTTTGGATTCAAAAAAACCTTGCTTACGACGCCAAACTGTCGGGGACGCCAGATTATATCTTTTCAGAACGCTCTCCCCTGGGCAAAACCGTTTTAGAAAAGCCGATCGCTGTTTTAGTCGAGGCCAAGAAAAATGATTTTGAACAAGGTTGGGGGCAATGTTTAGCTGAGTTAGTGGCAGCGCAAAAAATTAACGAAGATATGGCTATGCCTGTCTATGGCATTGTGACCGATGGCAACCTATGGCAGTTCGGCAAGCTAGAAGCGTCCATTTTCACAAAAGATCTTGAGAACTTTACGATTGACCGGTTGCCGTCGCTCTACGGGGCGCTTGAGTATATGTTCCAACTCATAGAGCAATATGCCTCCTCTCATCAGCCTCAAGGAGTCAATGCTTAATAGAGGATTTGAGTCAAAATAAAGTCCCAGTAAAAGGTAGTGGACGGGTGGACGGCGGATGCAAACATTGTGAGGGGGTATGCAGGCAGGTATGGTGTTTATGGGGTGATGACCTATTGATGACCTATGGACGCGATGTGCAACTTTCTCTCTCATAAGCCAATTTGCTTGTATCAACCTCTATTCAGAGGTTTCGGCCTGATTTGGGCATTTAGACAACTGCTCTAAGTCTCT
>JASJDH010000458.1 GCA_030065175.1 Leptolyngbyaceae cyanobacterium MO_188.B28
AATCATCATCAAATTATTCCAACGAAGTTGGAATAGCCCTTTAAGCAGCCAAAAATACAAAGTATTGTGGAAAATCTTTCTTGATTTTGGGTGCTAGATTAACTTGAGTTAGCTGCAATTGCCCTGGTTAGAAATGAGTTTTCATGAGTGGCTAAAACTCCGACCTTCTGAACCTCAGAAACAAGAGGGCAACTTAATGTATATTCTCCCCAAAGAGCCTCTGAATGTATAGTATCTATCGGTTACTCCAAGTGATGAATATGCAAATAATCAAACATCTAACAATTCTTCTACTGTGATATCCAGCTCTGGAAATTCGACTGAAGCGATCAGCTTGGAGCCGCTATAAACCTTTTCTTGATAGGCCCCATTAACCAACACCAAGACCGTAACCTGCGCTCGGTGTGGATCAACAATCCAATATCAGGAATATTCCAGTCCTGATACTGCTGACGTTTCCAGAGATAGTCCCGCTGATAATTTTCGCTGTCAGAATTGCCGGGGCTAACCACCTCAACAATAAATCTTGGCGGTAATGCCCCCAAAAACAGCGCAGTCCGTTTTTTCAGGCTTTCAATGGCTAAATGTTCTGGATTAAGAATAGCCAGGTCTGGGCGACGATTTCGTTTATCATCGCCGACGGGTGTGACTTCTAGTTCTAAAACCCCAACTTTAACCAGGCGCAGCTGAATAAACGCTGTCAGCTTTTCCAACAGTATCATCATGATGGCGCTGTTGATTTCCGCCTCACTGGGCGCGGCTACAAGACTCCCATCAGCGAGCAAATCATAACAGACGCCGTCAGTGTCATCGCGTTCTAGAAATTCTGCAAAGGTTAACGGTTTAGGGCTGGCTTGAGTCATGGGTTGTCCCCGTTGGCCAGGTCTCGATTATGACAACAGTCTTACATTGGGTTGAGAAATAATACGGCTACCTAAGATATCAAATCAGCTAAACTCACATAGACTTTAGTATCCACCAGTTGATTGTCAACTGCTATGCGTTCCCCTGTCACCCAAACTTCTTGAGGTTGGAACTGATAAATGCGCCGAGGGGAATCACCCAGATAATCATCCACCGTGCGATTATGTTTTCTCCTTGCTCGCGCAAGTAAGCGCTCTAATGCGACTTTTGCATCTTCTCGACTTTGCACTTCCGCCGCAGTCCCTGAAAAATATACCCCCTCAGCAATGCCATTAGGCGGCCTGGAATCAAAAATAGCAATTGCAATACGCCCAGCATTCGAATAAAGATTTTGTGAATGCTTGGATGCGATCGCAGAACTCCAATAAAAATTGAACGTGTCATCAAACGCAAAAAAGACAGGCGACGCCCAAGGCATGCAATCAACAGAACAAGTAGAAAGCGTACAGTAAATATTGCTGGCGATTATCCTTCGCACCTGCGCGAGAATTTCTGGATTGATGGAGTCAGGAGTATTTACCCAGCCATTCGCGACACTAGCAACCTCCATCACCAGAACCTCCCTAACGCTTTCAATCCCTAAGTCTTGTCATCCTATCAAGATCTAATGCTATTCACTAGAAAACTCAGGTGAAGGGCCAAGCTCCTCCCACTCATTGAACAGAAGCTCTGCCTCAAACTTCGCTAAATCCGGGTTTTCCTCACCTTCTCCTCTTTCGTAACCATACACAATAGCAAGGGCCTGATCATGAGTTAGCGTTTCTCCGTTGCCTGTGATGCAAGTTTCCAGATATTGTGTCCCATAGTACTTAGAATCTGGCGTCACTTTTATTCGAAAATCCGCAATCCACTCAGAACAACCAAGGTATCGGTGATAGGACAAATAATGAGCCAGCATCAACACTGGGTCAATATAGTTGACCACCAACTCGTTATTGTTGCCATAGCGTAGACGCTGCATTAGGCCTTTTCACAGCCGATCAGGTCACATATAACTGTACCAAAAGTAGATAGGTCAATGGTGGAAACACTTTTTCCACCTAACCGTTCCCTCAGAATCCGGCTATTCTCATTATCCTTATTCTGAATCACTCGCAGCCAGCAGCTAAGCGCCCGTATCGACATATCCTGGATTCGCTTAATCCTAGCCTTCTCCACAAAGTAATCTCCTCGATGATTCCCTGGAATTGGCTGAATTGCTTTCTGATAAGACACCAGAACACTAAGTGCATGATTGATCCCAACTTGAGCGTCATCGAGATCGCGCCGACATTGCTCAAGTATCTGAGGGTAATCTTCCTGTTCCTCCAGTTTCGTTAATTTCTCCTGGGATTCCGCCAGCGATCGCTCCAACGTTTGACGACGCTTTTCCTGTTCCGCCAGTTTTTCCTGAGATTCCGCCAGCGATCGCTCTAACGTTTGACTATACTTTTCCTGTTCCGCCAATTTCTCCTGGGATTCCGCCAGCAATTGCTCTAAAGTCTGATTCCGGATCTCTTGCGCTGCTTGAGTCTGCGTCAGTTCTGAAAAGGCAGCCTGTAAAGAATTATGCTTTTTAAACCAGGTAAGCACAGACAACGCAATCATAACCGCCCCCAAACAGGACAACACCACAACCAGCCATAACGCCGCCAGTTGCCGCCCCATCGAAAAGGCGATAATTATGACAATAATAATTCCAATAAAGAAATAGCTAAGATATTTCACGGTTGCAATCCTTGTTCAAAAAGCTGTTTCAGATGCAGTAACGGTTCAACGCAGGGAGGCGTAGAAATCGCTCCAACTAATCATCGGCCATCCACAAACCGTGGAAAGTGTGCACACCTGCTTAAAGGGATTTCAACCTAATCGCGAAGTATCAAAGAATGGGTCTGATGATACCGCAAGGTAAGAAGGCGCATTTCTCTACCTTCCTGTTCGCCAACGGTTCGCCAACAGATAAGTCTCAATGCCTCATGCTCTAAATTGGCGCAGCGTTCATAGCCATCAAAATATCACGCAGCGGCAGTGAACCCATTGAAAATTTTGAAGAATTGTACCCGCTTCGCCCGCTTGGGCTGATGGTCAATGGTCACGATGGTCTCCTTGAGGAAGAGGTCACTTAAACTAGCGCTAAACGCCTGATGCTGATATCCCGACCACAAAAGGTTCTGGACTCTAGCTTCTATCCTAGGCAAGTTCAGATCCGATGGCTATTACACATGCCAGCGTCTTACATCGGTGTAAGCCCCCAATCATGGGGGGAGCATGAAGATTTATTTTTAACAATTGTTGACAGCCTAAATTGACTGATAACTAGAGTGAAGAGGAGTATATCAGGAATTACACCCAAATTCAGCATGGCGAACCGGCGGTGATAATTAACACGATCCCGCCTGTTTGTGAGGTTATATAAATTTTTCATAAAAACAGGGCTTTTGGCCTGAATCCATAGTTTTAGAGGAGATCAGTTAACAGTCAGTCACCCCCCATGGGCTTCCATCAAGATTTCACTTTCTTTTCACACCGACTGTCCAGTCATGCATCTAACGGCCTATCATCAAACCTTATCTGGAGCGTTAAACTCCATCCGAACAGAGAGACAATTCCCTGCAGATGGCGCCAGATTCCAGGAAATAGCGTTTGGCGCTAGCGCAGCACCGGATGGGAAAACTGGAATTGGAACCTATCTGGGGTGGTTGAAGCCGGTATCTGCCAGCTTTGGGGGGCAAACCTCTAGGCGCAGAGCGAATGTATTGGTTCTGGATCTGAAGGATTAACCCGCGAGCATCCATGAGCGCAAACATCCAAACCCCCACTAATCGCAACTGGAGCAAGTTGCTTAAGGGGATTGCAACCAGGATTAAACGGCAGGCCCAGTGGGGATACTCTCTGATGCCTGGGGTTATCGCAGCTACTAGCGTCATCACCCTATGGACGGTTGGAGCATGGCGTCCGCTAGAACGGTTGGGATATAACTCCCTATTCCTATTACGTGAAGAGATCGGCATTTTGCCCAATCCAGGTTGGGACGAACGCATTGCAGTGATTGCCATTGATGAAGCGAGCTTAAATGAGTATGGTTCATTTCCCTTGCCCCGCCATCACTACGCAGATTTACTTGATCTCCTGGCAATCTCCCAGCCTGCTGTGATTGGCTTTGATTTGCTGTTTGCAGAATCAATGCCTGGAGACGCGCGGTTAGCCCAAGCCATCTTTGATAGCGGCAATGTCGTCCTGGCTGTGGGGGGCGATGAGCAAGGCCAAGCGATTGAACTCGCTGAAGACTTTGACCAAATGCCGGAAGGATCCCGGCTCTTAGGCCATATTCAACATTCTCAAGACGCCGATGGCATTAGTCGCCAAGTTTCTCTCTATGAGGGAAATTTACCGTCTTTAGGCATCTCGATGCTGCAGCTCTATGACGCGGTTTTGAGCCATACAGTCAGTGTCGATCTAACCCATCATACCGATATTCAACTATACATTCCTGACCCCGCCCAAAAACTCAAAGCGTTGATCAACTGGCCGGGTAAAGTTGAGGCCGCCCAACCAGAATTTATCCCCCACCAACTGCAGGTGTATTCATTGGTTGATGTTCTCAATGACACCATTGCACCTAACGTATTTCAAAACCAAATCGTCCTGGTGGGCGTGACTGCAACCGGTTTAGATCGGGCTCGTTCGCCGTTTAACCACGAGCCGCCAATTGGGGGCGTGTTTATTCATGCCGCTGTCATCGATAACATGCTCAATAACCGACTATTAAATCAACTCCCCAACTGGGCGGCGATCGCACTCTTGGTTGGGCTGAGTCTGGGGACCAGCAAGCTGCTGAGTAATCAAGACGTTAGGGGGCGGCTGGCGATCGCGATCGGCTTTCCTTGCCTGTGGGCGATCCTCGCCCTGTTGTGTTTCACCGGTAACTGGTGGATTCCCACCGCCGCCCCCATCGGCGCTATCGGCCTTACTGTAGCCGGGGTCCAATTGCAAGAGCAACGAGAAAAACAACAGTTGATGAACTTGTTCGCCATGCATGTAGCGCCGGAGATGGCGGACTTGATCTGGCAACGCAAAGAGGAGATCTTCAAAGACGGTGAGATGCAGGCCCAAGATCTCACAGCCACTGTTCTTTTCGTAGATATTCGAGGATTCACCTCAATTTCTGAAAAACTTTCATCCCGAGAGTTATTGACCTGGCTCAACCGATATTTCGAGGTCATGACCGATTGTATTATGGACCATGGCGGTGTCGTTGATAAATACATCGGGGATGAAATTATGGCTGTTTTTGGGGTTCCTTTCCCCCATACCCACCCTGATGAAATTAGCCGGGATGCAGGTGCGGCGATCGCCGCCTGCCTGGATATGCATCAGCGGCTGCAGGAGCTGAACCAAGAGTTCGCAGCCGCTGGTCGCCCTACAATTCGCTTTGGCATTGGAGTCCATACTGGACCTGTCACCGTTGGCAGCGTGGGCAGTCGAAAACGCATAAACTATTCTGTCTTCGGCGATACGGTCAATATCGCCGCCCGATTACAAGAAATGACAAAACAGACCCTATCGGCCGACTCGCCCTATCAGCTACTGGTAACGGGTCGAACCTATTTTCATGTCCACGATCATTACCAAGGTCAAGCAGTGGGGGCGATTAAGCTCAGGGGGCGGGAGAAGGCGACGGTTGTTTACGCTATCACAGGGACTCGGTGAGAGGTGGATGGGTATATGGGTGGATGGGTGGATGGGTGGATGGGTGGATGGGTGGATGGGTGGATGGGAGAGTGTCTGATACTCAGGGGTTTAGGGGTTTTGAGGGGGGCGATCGCGCGCTGCCGTCTCGTGGGGAGGTTGGGTGGCTCGTAGAATGAGCCAACTCGAAATGACTAGCCAAATAAATGCGATGATACAGGCGACGCCTATTGCTACACCAATTTCGCCAGCCACCTCTGTAACATACGTTGCGTCGTATTCTAACTCCATCATCCCAACCGATTCTCCTGCTGAATTCTGAATCGGCCCGTAAATGGCAACCAAGGTTCTAAAATCGTCCTCATAAGGATCCCACTCTATACTGACCTCCTCAAAACCATCCAGCATTTCTGGGTGAGAAGGCTTCGATTCCCTAAATCCATGGGCGCGCTCGGAGTCAGTAATTCTGTACACATCACCAATGCTAAAAACCTCATCGGCTTTTGCGTCCCAAATGTACGTCGCAGGTTCAGCTAAGGGCACAAGCTCGTTAACCGTTAGCAACCAGTTTTGATGATCTTGATACAGTGGGTGATCGAACGGTTCATCTTGTCCTGGCGGTAGCTCGACCCCGGCAAGCTCAGCAAAGTCATCGCCGTCAATTCCTTCGATCGCTCCCGCCAGCGCATCCTCCATTGAATCCTTAACCTGCTCCCTAGCGATATCTAGCATTCGGAAGTAGAGCCAGGATAATCCTCCGGCCACGAAGGCAAGGTTCGCTAACACGGTTGTCAGCACCACAATCCATTTGGCTCTCTGCCGCGCTCTCAGCATGGCCGTCTCAGCATCCAGACTGGCGTTGATGTAGGCGACGTGGCTATCGGTAGGACTGGGGTCTTTGTTAATGCCCAGCGTTAACCATTGCTGTCCATCTTGTAAATCGGAGCCTCTGAGTAAATAGCTGCTATCTCGACCTTGATTTAGCCATTCTAGCGATCGCACCAGCAAGCGAGTATGGCCGCGCACATGCTCTAGATCGGTGTCCAGCGCCTTCAACAGCTCCTCAAAGGCCGCTTTGAAATCATCCGCTTCCCTAAAAAAGAGCCAATTATGTCGGGAGATGGATGAATGCACATGTTGCATATCAAAACCTTCTCGCCTCACCAGCGGGAGAAATCGTTTATTGCATTGGGTGGCGTATTCAATTTCATCCCGACAAACCTCAGACGACACTGAATCTGGACTGACCACAAAAAGAAAGGTTTCGGCCGCTTCAATACCGCGTTGAATCGAACGCCACCAATCCTCGCCTTTGCGAATATCATCCCAATCTACCCACGGATCCCGATCTACTTTGCGAAAGGCGGCATCCAAGGTTTCCACAAAGGCTTTATCTTTGCGGGAGTAGGAAATAAACACATCATTGCTTTTGAGCGGGTCAAACGGAGAAGTTGAACCAGAGCGGCGAGGAGAGGGCTGAACCATTGTAAATATCTCGGGTCAAACACAGGGCTGACAAAACCATAGCAAGCCAAAGAAAGAATGCAACTCAATCCAATATTAAAGGCATAGACGATGCACTGAATTTCACCTCGACGATGGTCGGCTCACCCCTGTACTTGAGCACATAGGTTACATTTTTGAAATTGGTAGAGCATGCTAATCGGATCAGCCATAGTATTGAAGGGGGATCTCGCTGATTTGACAATGGGTTGGGATAGGCGAGGCGCCATCCTGCCAATTGGACGGAGACGTTCCGTTAGGCGGCGATAGGAGGCTGACGAGCCGGTAAGCCCTCCTCAGAGCAAAGCAGTTAGCAAAACGAGGCGCAATTATGGGAGATCAACGAATCAACAAATCTGCCGCCTGGAATCCTCAATACTCTGCCTGGAATCCTCCAAGTAAGGGAGAACGCTCTCAACTTAATCCGCACCCCTTTGTCATCCAACCCAAAAAGCATTCAAATAAACGGCAGTCCTCGGCAGAGGAAGAGAACCAAGCTTTCCAGAGGCATCAGGCGGAAGCCCAAATGCTTCAGCTTAAGGAAAAATATGGCGTCGTCACGCCTTTAGAACAGGCGCGATTGGATGTGCTGCAAGCAAAGATGCAAGAATTCGGAGCCCAACGGTTAGCGGAGATTAAAGCACAACCAGACTTGTTAGACGTTCTTATTCGCAATCCTCAAATGGCGCAGTCGCCGAAACCACTCGTTCCCGGGCAAGCCAAGCTGAGTATTGGGTGCCCAACTGACCTATATGAGCAGGAAGCCGATCACGCGGCGTCCCAAGTGGTGG
>JASJDH010000459.1 GCA_030065175.1 Leptolyngbyaceae cyanobacterium MO_188.B28
TAGGTAAATTTTTTTGCATCCTTAAGTAAAATCCCTTGGGACTCTAATTCTTCTTTTCGAATGATTAGATTTTGCATGGTTTCTCACCCTAGATTGCAAAGAGGATGCCTGGGATATGGGGGGATTATCATTCACCGAGAAAAGCTTTAAACTCCCAGAATGAATACTGCAATGGCGGTGAAGCACTCAGGAAACCAGCTCCAAAGCGCTCAGTCAGCAGCAACACAGTTTGGAGAATCCCTTTGTTAGTAGGGAAGGCGCAATAAACCAGCTCTACAACTCATTGAGGACTCTTCAAAATGGGAACTGCCGGATAGTCAACGGAGCACTATTCTCGGCTGAAACGCATAGACTGCCTCAATAGATCAAAAATATAGCGCAAGACTTCATCTAGAAGACATATTTGTTAGCCTCAAACATCAATTTAGGATTCGGAGGCATATGATTTGAGTCAGGGAAATCTGATAGAAAAGGAATACATGCGTCAAGGTAAAGAATCCAGTTCCTGACTGACGCATAACTCATATATTCTAACTCTGAGATAACTTCCCGATTTGAACTAATGGCCATTTTGGAGAGATATTTGCAGTGAAACGTTGTTTCTTGGAATGATTGGATAGATGCTATCTTCTGAAGTTTTCTTTGAGCGGAACCCATCAGGTTAGGCCCGATGCCGCTAACAGACCAATACACGTTGCACCCAGTTTTCTCAAAACTTACGCGATTAATTAACTGACAACCTTTCTATGGTTTTGTTTTGTCTAAATCGCAGGCAAAGGCAGTATAACAAGTTTGCTCTGAGGATCTGCGAAAATTGGAAGGCGCTTAGAAATAACTTCACACTTTCGATTCCCCACAGAACATTTCTCAGTTGAAGCAAGCATCTCGCTAAGATCGGCTAATTTAGAAAATCAGCTTAAGACAAATCATTTACTCGGGCAAACCAAACAATAAAGTTATTATCGAATGGTCTCCTGACATCTACGAGGCGACGATGCTCCCTAGAAGAATTGTGGGAAAAGCCCTGACATAGGGAATAAGCCAAATTGAGACAATTGCCTCAAAAATTAATCAAACCTAATAAATCAATCAGTTAAATGCACTAATGTCCTTACTCATTCGATTATTTGAATGTCATTATATCTCAATCTTTCCAAAAAAAAGTCTCATCTCTGTATCAATAATCGCCAAAAAATAAGCATTACTTGTAATGCATTGAAGTATTCCCGCTAACTGTCTTTCTGAACGCTCCATCCTAATAAACAAGAGGATTCCTTAGGCATCAAGAAAGAATGCATACATTTTTAATTGACCATAAGTGCTTGTTGTAAAACTAGATTCGCATTGCATTTAACGTAAGAAATGAAACACCTGAGCCTGTTAGGTCAACAAGCCACACAAAAATCTGATAACGAATAATACCCGTAGATATTATTACACCGACTAATCTAGTCACACTCCGTATGGAGATCGCGCAGGCAATCATCTGGTCAAGTCAATTTCAGCGATAGCTATACTCTATTGAAAGAACAATCAATCGCAACATATTGATTTAAATATCTTTGCCATTGCCAAATTTCCTGTGCCAAAGATGACTATCTGCGATGGTTCGATTCGTTCATCTTTTGGCGCCGCTTCCAATCAAATTTATACCAGAATGAGAAAACACTCCCCTTAGTGCGGAGAGCAGGAGATAAGCCATCAGCCTTCTGACCATAAAACCTTCTGGCCATAAAATTTGTTGCTTAGGGGGGGCTGAAATAATTCGGACCGATGAGTCACTATCAGAGGACTGAACTAGACTGCGAACCTAATAATCGCCTTCCCTGATTCTTCCCGATCGCTGTCTAGGCTGAAAATCGAGAAAACTATCCCATTGAGTTTCGCCACTCCCTCATTTAATGATTGAACGGATAATTCTCGTTTTGAATCCCATTTCTCCTTCGTCTAGAGGATACTCACTATGATGGAATTACCAATCCCTGTAGCGCCTCAAGCAACGCCATCAACTCCATCTTGGATAGAGCTGACAAAACGGTTGGGAGCTGAATTTGCAGCACGAGGCGTCAAAGCTGATGAAAGCGATCGCTTTGTTGCTGAAAACTTTGCAGCCCTGAAGCAGCACGGATTTGCCTCTGCAGGAATCCCTCTGGAGCTAGGCGGCGGCGGCGCCAGTTACCCTGAAATGTGTCATGTGTTGCGGGAACTGGCCCATTATTGCAGTTCGACTGCGCTTGCCTTTGCAATGCACACCCATCAGGTCATGGTGATGACCTGGAAATGGCGACATAAGAAGGCCCCTGTTGATGACATGTTGAAACGAATTGCCGATCAGTCGCTACTGCTCCTCAGTAGCGGCGGATCAGACTGGCTGCAAGGTTCAGGGACAGCAACACGGGTTGAAGGCGGCTATTTAATCTCAGCCCGTAAAGTCTTTTCCAGTGGGGCGCCCGCCGGTAATTTGTTGATCACTAGCGCAATTTATGACGATCCAGACGCCGGGGCTACCGTTTTGCACTTTGCAGTTCCGATGACGGCGTCGGGGATTTCCATTGTCCCGACTTGGCAGGCGATGGGCATGCGTGGAACCGGCTCCCATGACATTGTGTTGTCGAATGTATTTGTGCCCGACCAAGCCATCTCGCTCCGGCGAGAACCTGGGAAATGGCATCCTGCCTTTCATATAGTGGTGATGGTCGCCTTACCCCTCATTTATTCGGTTTACGTGGGAGTGGCTGAAGCCGCGCGGGACTTAACCATTCAACAAGTGAAGAAGCGGAGTTGCGATCAGCAGCTCTGTTACAAGGTTGGGGGATTGGATAATGAGTTGACGGCGGCAAAGTTGGCGCTTCAACATATGATTTCCACCTCTATCTCCAGTCAACCCGGATTTGACGTCACCAATCAAGTGCTGACAGGACGGAACCTGGTGGCGCGCGCAGTCTTAAATGTGGTTGATCAAGCCATGGATGTGGCTGGAGGCCGATCCTTTTACCGTTCATTTGGCCTGGAAAAACTGTTCCGAGATGCTCAGGGGGTTAGATATCATCCGCTGAAAGAAGATGCTCAGCGGACTCTCTCTGGTCAACTCGCTTTGGATTGGAATTTGGATTCTCTTTAATTGGGGCATTACAGATTGGGGTAGTGAAAGCAACGGAGTATCTCAGTGATAGCCATTACCAGTGATTTCCATTTCCGCTCGGCTGAAAAATCTGACTGTCGAGCGATCGCATCTCTGTACAGCATTTCGTCGGATGGCGTTGCAGACTATATTTGGACAAAATTGGCGCAACCTGGCGAAGCTATTCTGGATGTGGGACAACGTCGCTATGAACGGGAAAACTCGGTATTTAGTTATCAGAACTGTACCGTAGCGATCCTGGAAGACACCCTGGTGGGGATGCTAGTCGCTTTCCCCATGCTTGTGGACAAAGACGCCGAACCAGAGACAGACCTGGTTTTGGTCCCCTACAGCAAACTAGAAGAAGACAATAGCTATTATGTTTGCGGCGTGGCGATATTCTCAGAGTATCGGGGGCGAGGTATGGGAACTCAGCTGATGACCCTAGCGGAAAAACACGCAGCATCCCAAGGATTTAGCAAACTGAGTCTGATTGTTTTTGAGCAAAATCATGGGGCGAAGCGGCTTTATGATCGCCTTGGCTATCATGAGGTTGCTCGCGAGCCGATCGTTTCCCACCCATTAATTCATTATTCTGGCGACGCCATACTTATGGTGAAGGAACTCGAGTAAAGTGAGCCGTCGGGTTGGACAATAACACGCGACAGGAGAGATTATCTACAGGGGAGAGTATTATGCTCACGACGCAACGTTTGATCTTGCGAGACTGGAGGGAATCCGATCGCGGCCCGTTCGCCCAGATGAATGCAGACCCCGAAGTGATGGAATACTTCCCGGCACCCTTAGCTCGGCAAGAATCAGACGCGATGATTGGACGGATGAAACGACATCATCAAGACTATGGGTATGGTCTATGGGCGGTTGAAGAAGCTGCAACCCAAGCTTTTGTCGGGTTAATCGGCTTGAATATGACTAAATTTAAGGCCCACTTCACCCCTGCCGTGGAGGTCGGTTGGCGGCTAGCGCGCGCTTTCTGGGGCAAGGGCTACGCCACAGAAGGGGCGAAAAAAGCAATTAGCTACGGGTTTGACGTGATTGGCCTGACCGAGATCGTTTCATTTACGTCAAAATCCAACCACCGCTCCATTGCAGTTATGAAACGGTTGGGCATGACCACCCAAGAGGCTGACGACTTCGACCATCCCAACGTACCCTCAGGCCACGTTTTACAAAGACATGTGTTGTATCGTCTGAAGAACAATCAATAGACAGCCGATAGCCTTAGGAGTCAGGAGTCAGGAGTCAGGAGTCAGGGAAATAAGCCCATCTATTCCTAGAGATTTGCAGTTCAATACACACCAGCGTCACAAGCGCAACACATTGCATTACTATCTTCTTCCCCTATCTCCCCCTGCCTCCCCTGCCTCCCCTGCCTCCCCATCTCCCCCATCTTCCCCATCCCATCCTATGAAACTTCACAAATGGAAAAACCTATGGCTGCTGTCCGCGGCTGAGTTGCTGGCGATGTCGCTTTGGTTTTCAGCGTCGGCGGTGATTCCCCAACTTACTCAGGAATGGAATTTATCGGGGGGCCAGCAGTCTTGGTTGACCATGAGTGTCCAAATCGGCTTTGTGGTCGGGGCTTTGATCAGCGCTGCTTTGAATCTGGCGGATCGAATGGCGATTCAACAGTTGCTGGGGGTGAGCGCGATCGCAGGGGCTTTTTTCAATGGCAGTATCGCCCTATTCGTACATCAGCCTGGGGCTGCGTTTTTCCTCCGATTTCTGACGGGGGTGACGCTGGCGGGGGTCTATCCGACGGGTATGAAGCTGATGGCTACCTGGTGCAAGCGCGATCGCGGTCTGGGTATTGGCTTACTGGTAGGGGCGTTGACCGTCGGGTCAGCCCTGCCCCACCTACTCACCATCCTGCCAATTGTTTGGGGGGCGGGCGGGCGTCCTCCCTGGCGTTCCGTTTTACTCGCCGCATCCTTCGCTGCACTTCTGGGGGCGGTGATCGTAATACAGTTTGTACAAACCGGCCCCTTTCTAGCCAAAACCGCCAAATTAGATTGGCGCTACGCCCTCTCTGTGTTTACCAATCGCAGTGTACGCCTGGCTAATTTTGGCTATCTCGGGCATATGTGGGAACTATACGCCATGTGGGCGTGGGTTCCCTTATTTCTTCTGGAGAGCTATCAGCGGGCGGGATGGAGCGAAACAACCGCTCGATTCTTTGGCTTTATGGTTGTGGCTATTGGCGGACTTGGCAGCCTGATTGCAGGCATGCTGGCGGATCGCTGGGGCCGGACTACCCTGACCCTGATTAGCCTTATCCTTTCAGGCAGTTGCGCCTTACTGGCGGGTTTCTTTTTCTCTTCACCAGTTGTCCTTACGCTATTGTGCCTCGTTTGGGGGTTTGCAGTGGTGGCGGACAGCGCCCAATTCAGCGCCGCCATCAGCGAACTGAGCGACCCCCGATTGGTCGGAACCGCCCTGACCATGCAAACTAGTTTGGGATTTCTACTCACCTTGTTCACCATTCGCATCATCCCGCCTTTGGTGAATACCGTGGGTTGGGAATGGACCTTTTGGGTGTTAGGGCTTGGCCCCGCCTTTGGGATCTGGAGTATGGCGCGTCTACGCCGGTTGCCTGAGGCAGTGAAAATGGCCTCGGGGCATCGATAAAGCATCTTGACTGGAATATCAGAAGTGTGTTTTCTGCTCAATTTTGCGTACTGAGTCCTGACGACTTCCCTTTGGTCGTGTTTGACTGAGCCCCGTCGCAAGTAGCACAATCCCTCCTCCAAGAAGTCCTCGAAGCCCTAACGTCTCTCCCAAAAACCAGAACGAGAATAAAGCCGCAAAAACAGGCTCTAGGGTATAGATCAAAGCAGCTTCATAAGAGGCGACCCAACGTTGGGCTAAGGTTTGGGTCCAAATGGGCGTGGCCGTAACCGCTAATCCTAAGTAGAGTAAAGCATTGAAATGAATCGCTATCGTCTCGAACTGGTCAACCAGTTGAGGAGCCGCCCAAATTAAGCTAAGTAGGGCCATGACCAGCAGTTGAGCGGCTGTCAGCGGTAGGGTTGGATGGCGAGGGGAAATTTTTTCAAGCAGTAAAATGTAAACCGCAATGCACACTGCACAAATAAACACCAGCAGATCCCCTTGACTCAAACCGCCGCCTTCCCAAGACATGACGCCAATCCCCATAACCGCAAGTCCGGCTGCGATCAAAATCCTGGTCGGCAACTTTCGTCTCAGGATAGTGCCTGCTAACAAGGGCACTAACATGACGTTGAGGCTAAGGATGAAGGCGGCCCGATTGGCTGAACTGGTTTCAAGCCCACTCAAAAGGAACGCGCATTGGGCAAAATAAAAGCTTCCCACCAATCCGGCATCCCGTATTAGGCGAAGATTCAGTTGACGCAGCCAAGGAGTAAAGGCGATCGCCGCCACCGTAAATCGAACCGTCAGAATAACTTCAGGAGGTAGGTAATTGACTACATATTTCTGCATTGGGAAAGACGTCGCCCACAATACAGTGGTCAGGATGAGGAGTAAAATACCTTGATGATGGAGTTTTTTCTGCATGAACACGTTGTTAATTTAAATGGCGAACAGGAGATGGAAACTATTCGCGCAATTGACACCGAACATTTCTCGTATAAAGTGCTGGATCAATCCATACTTCCAAAAAGAATGTCACTAATTGCGCAACTGTTAGGGATATATTGGCTGCTCTTAAGATCGGCTTAGATGACGGGAATTGGAATATTAGGTAAACAGACTTTCTAGACCGAACCATTGCCTCAAAGTCTGTACAGGTTGATTGCAATAGAACCGAAAATTAAGACGATTCATGTTCTTGATCGGGGCGTGACGCCCGCATTGCACTCCCCAATCAAAGGCTGGCCAATGCTCTTGTTGGAAGCGATAGGGCAGGGGATATAAGGTGCTGGAGATGAATTTGAATAGCGGGAGATACCATGTCTGGGTATGGATATCGTTGCCCAAAGTGAAACCAATGATAAAAGCTTCATCTTCTAAGGCAGTACCCCGATTTAACAATATATGGAGGCAATCATGGGAATAGAGATCGATTTTGCCAGGAAAAGGTAGCCAACTTGAAGGATTTTCAAATAAACGAATAATCCAGGGAATTTTGTCGGGTGCATCTCCGCCAAGATTCTCAAGCGCTTGCTGTAATGAGATCTGATTTTCAATGGTTGATTGTAAGTCAAACATCTTTCAACTAATCCTTCAAAAGATCTGTCTTTAAATGGCGATTTAAGGAGAATTTTCTGGGAGCTGAGATGGAAAACTCATACCCCTATCTGTAATCTCATATTCAATAGCTTCAAACTCTTTCTCACTAATGGATTAAACTTCACAAGATCACCCACTCGAAAGCGTAGGGAATGATCAAGGAGGTAACCAGATCAACAATCGCTTCAATACCAGATGATCCTAGCGGGCAGGCTTGTATTAATTGCTTTGCTAAACTGACAGACTTTAGATTGGCGATAAGTTCAACTTGATCACTTAATTCAACTAGTAGGCGGCATTCATCGACAAGACGATAATGAGGTTTTTCAAACATCATAAAAAATTCTTAAAACCCTTCTATTCAAAAGATTGCAGTTAAAACGCTAGTGTCTTTAATTTTTCGCCATTGATTGAAGAATAAATAGGCAAGTAAGATTAATTACACGAAGAGTTTCCTGCAATCCTTAACCCTTGGT
>JASJDH010000460.1 GCA_030065175.1 Leptolyngbyaceae cyanobacterium MO_188.B28
CATGATATTGCCCAAACATGGCGCTTAGCCACCTCTAACTCTACCCCTATTGTCAACGCCAGATATGTTAAGAAAGATCCCATTAATGGATAGCTTTGCAAGGGGGGATTAAGGGGGGTAAGCCACAATGTACGCTGCCTATTCGAGATCTGTGTGCACGGTAGCTGGGAAGGGGGGCGCCCTACAGAAGCCGGAAGCCAGAATTTAGGGAGGGAATGGATTCTGATTCCTGACTTCTAACTGAGTCAGTTTGAGCAGGGCGAAATGCGCTGATTTGAAAGAGAGGTCTAAAAAAATGGAATTCAATCAATCTTTTCCAGACAAAACCGCCATTGTTTTCGGTGAGCACACTTGGAGCTATCAAGTCCTTGGAGACACTATCAACAAAATAGCCGCTTCCCTGATTCAACAAGGGCTTCAAATAGGCGATCGCATCGCCCTGCACCTGCCCAACTGTCCCGAACTTATTTTTTGCTACTATGCCTGTTTCAAGATCGGCGCGATCGCGGTCCCAGTGAATCCGCTTTTAATGGCCCCAGAAATCGCGTATATCCTGAATCACTCTCAGGCGAAGATTTGCATTAGCCATATAGACTCGTTTGCAGAAGTTCAGCTAATTCGGGAGCAGTTCGCTCAGATTCCAACCTACTTCTTAGTGGGTGACGACGCCACATTTTTGGGCGTACGCCCGTTTAGTGATTTATGCCGTATACAGGCGGATCAGATTAAATGGCCTGTGCTTGACGACAGCGCGGTGGCGGCAATTTTATACACATCTGGTACAACGGGTAGGCCCAAAGGCGTCACCCATACCCACCAATCCTTAACCCAGATGGCGACCTATCACGCCCAGCAAATTAACCTAAGTCACACCGATATTTGTGGGGTGGCTCTGTACCTAACTCATATCGGCGGCTTTGCGATGCAGATGCTGCCAGTGCTGAGCGCCGGAGCGACTTTAGTGATTATCCCTCGCCCTGATCCAGCCCTCGTCTTACAAACGCTCCAACGGGGCCGCGTCACTTACTTTATCGGCATGCCAGTTCTGTTTAACGCCTTGGTTAACTTGCCTAATTCTGGCGATCGCCTAGAAGCATTGCGGATTTGTTTGGGGGGTGGCGACACCGTCCCGGCCGTGCTACAACAGCGGTTTACCGAACGATTTGGCCCAGACATTATCGAAATCTGCGGCATGACTGAAGTCGTTCCCTATACGGCGAACACCCCCCAAGAGAGACGCTTGGGGACGATTGGCAAGGCTGCCCAAGGCATGCGGCTGCGCCTGGCGGATGGACAGGGGCGAGAGGTTTCCCCCGGGGAAGTCGGAGAAATATTAGTAAAAAGTGATGCGCTGACGGTGGGGTATTGGAACAATCCGGAAGCCACTACCCAAGCGTTTACAGAGGGGTGGTTACGCACCGGCGATTTAGCCTGGAGGGATGAAGACGGGTATTACTGGTTTGTCAGTCGGAAGAAAGACATCATCGTTCGAGGCGGCGCCAATGTCTCTCCGCTGGAAGTGGAAGGGGTGATCTACCAACATCCTGCAGTGAGGGAAGTTGCCGTCATCGGCAGGCCCCACGTTACCTGGGGGGAGGCGGCGCATGCCTTTGTGTCGCTGAAAGAGGGATTTCCCATCACGAAGTCGGAATTGCAGGCGTTTGTCAGCCAAAAATTAGCCGCCTATAAGGTTCCAGAATCCATTTCTTTTTTGCCAGAACTCCCCAAAGGATCAACGGGGAAGGTGCACCGCCAGACCCTACGAGACTGGTCTCAAGACTCGTTTGGCAATGTTCAGACGGTTGCATAACGCCATCGGCAGAGGACCCGTTTGATCCTCACGTGATATCAACATTTTCTGAAATCCCCTCCCAAACCCTTTCAACGAAAGGGTTTGGGAACTGCAGAAAAATAACATCCCATCCACCCATCCACCCATCCACCCATCTACTGCCTTTTCTGGGACTTTCCATCCACCCATCCACCCATCCACCCATCCACCCATCCACTGTCTTTTCTGGGACTTTATTTTGACGCAACTCCCTTGCGTCTGTTGGCTACACCATGGTTGCACATCATGAATCTCATCTTACTATTCACAATCCTATTGCTCTATTTGATAGCAGTGGCCTACCTGGGCTACCTGGGCTATCGGCAGACTAAGACCGCCAAAGATTATTTGGTGGCGGGTCGATCGGTTCATCCTCTGGTCATGACCTTGTCCTATGGCGCTACCTTCATCAGTACTGCAGCGATTGTGGGCTTTGGCGGGGTAGCAGGTTTATTTGGCCTGGGGTTGCTGTGGTTAGTTTTTTAAAACGTTGTTGTCGGTGTCTTGATTGCCTTTCTTGTCTTGGGTAAAAGAACCCGCAGCATGGCGGCGACGCTTGACGCTCAAACGTTTCCAGAGCTATTGGGAAAACGGTTTAAATCTAAGCTCGTGCAGCGGCTAGGCGGTTTTGTGATCTTCTTGTCGATGCCGCTCTATGCTGCAGTTGTTTTGATTGGCATTGCCCGCTTTATCGAAACCACGCTGGGGATTGATTATCGTATGGCGTTGCTGGGGGTGACGATGATTGTCGCCGCCTATGTGGTGGCCGGGGGACTAAAAGGGGTGATGTACACCGATGCGCTGCAGGGCGGCGTCATGTTTGTCAGCATGCTGGTGCTCTTGGTGGGGACATATCTAAATCTCGGTGGTCCCATGGCGGCCCACGATTCTCTAACGGCGATCTCGCATTTAGCTCCGGACGCCCTGAGGGAACAAGGACATCAAGGCTGGACGGTCATGCCCACTTTGGGGTCGCCCTGGTGGTGGACGCTGATGTCTACTCTGGTGCTGGGGGTGGGCATTGGCGTACTGGCCCAGCCTCAGTTGGTGGTGCGGTTTATGACGATTAAATCTGAACGGGCTTTGAATCGGGGGATTGGGATTGGCTCCCTGTTTATTTTGGTGGTGGTAGGCGGCGCCTTTCTGGTGGGAACTTTGTCGAATGTCTATTTTCACCAAACTCAGGGGCAAATTGCGATCGCCGCCGCCAATGGCAATCCCGACTTAATTATGCCTCGCTACATTACGGCGGCGATGCCGACTTGGTTTAGCTACCTCTTCGTGATCACGCTGCTATCGGCGGCCATGTCTACCCTCAGCTCTCAGTTTCATACGATGGGGTCGGCCCTGAGTTACGACTGCCTGGGTAAAATTTCGCAGTCTGGCCGATCTACCTTGGGCCTGACTCAACTGGGCGTGGGGCTGAGCATTCTGGTCAGCTTGGCCTTGGGGTATGGGTTGCCAACGGGCATTATCGCCCGAGGAACCGCAATCTTTTTTGGCATTTGCGCCGCTGCGTTTCTGCCCGCCTATATCGCGGCACTTTTCTGGAAAGGCGCTACTCGGTCCGGTGTTCTCTGCAGTATGGTGATCGGTCTCATGTCCAGTCTTTTCTGTCTGGTCTTTCTACATCAGAAAGAAGCCGCCGCCTTAGGCATTAGCCAATTTCTATTTGGCAAAGCTTACCTGATTGAAACCCATCCCTGGCCTTTCGTCGATCCGATTTTGCTAGCGTTACCCGCTTCGACCATTACGCTCGTAGTTGTTAGCCAGATAACCCCAAAATTATCGAAGGCGCACATCAGGGGGTGTTTTGGGCGTCTATCGCCTGACTTGCTCCATCGTGGAGAGGTCAAATAGTCTGCAATCAATGCACATGACTGAGTAGTTTGAAGTAGGCTTCCACAATCCGGATCAAAAAAGAGTTTCTGTAGCCTTCGTCAAATGAAGATATTTCTTCAAGCACGCGATTCAGAATTCTCAAGCCTTCCTCAAAATCACTCTGCTCACTGGCAGATTTACAGGCAGCAGAGAGTCGTTCAAAACAATCATACTCAGACTCACCGACGCCTATCCCAGCGTATCTCAACGCTAGCGCTTTGAGAGTAGGCTCGCTAATCTGCTCTGCAATCGATTGAACCCGGTCAAAAAGGTTCAGCTTCGACCAGGACTTTGCCAGTAGGACTCTCTGTAAATCCGCCGTATGGGAATTATCTCCGTTAAGGGCGTTTTCCTTAGCAGAGATTTCCTGTATAGTTTTTGCTCTTAATTGGGGATTGGGTTCTTCTCGGGTGCTATCTTGCTGAACAATATTAGCGAGTGTTGATGCGCGAAATACCGTGTCTGACATTGCGTTTGTAGTTTGAGCGGCAACCTCATATTCCGTTAATTTGCCGAGCGCCTCGGCAATCCCCCTAAGTAAATAATCACGCGGATGTTGTTCTAAGAGACGCCCCCCACTTAAAGCAATCGCAAACTCTTGGGCCTGTTCTAGAAGGGGGCGAGCATGGGCTAATTGCTTGAGGGTAATATGCCTCTCCGCGATCATCCACAGCGCCTGTGCTTTCATTCTTAAATCTTGTCCTGCAAGGGCATATGCTTTGGCCTGATCAAGCAAATCTAAGAGCTGATTAAGGGGAGTTGTTTTAATCCGGTTCTTGACTGCGTCTGCTATCGTTTCTGCTTTACTGCTGGAATAGGTCATCAGAGGAATCAATGAGAGCGCTCGTTCCAGTTGATTCGTCGCAGAATATGTATCTGCCGCCTCCCGCAAAAAATGGTCTTTGCTTCCACCATCTTCTATAACCGTCAGAATGTTGAGAATTTGTTCGTGGTGGGAATGCTCAAAAACGGCTATATGGGCAATTGAATCAAATAGCCGCCACACTCTCTTGTAGTCATCATCCATCATTAATCCGATTTGGATAGCCTGGTCGGATTGTCCAAGCCGGGCATAAGCCTCTGCAATATCTATAAGTGCATAGTCGCGGGTTTCGGAATCCTCAAAAGCATCGGCTTGATGAAGGGTTGCTTCAAGCATGGCTAAGCCACGATCGTGTAGCCCTGCCTTAACGAGTTGTTCAGCGGCTTGACAGGTTAGAGCGTTGGCATTACATTCTTCCTCGTTTGAAATGAATGCGATTGCTTGCAATGCTTGCTCAATGTGTAGTAAAGCTTCGTCTGATTGATGGGTCAGATTAAATTGCTTGGCGATAGAAAGTCTGACGTCAGCCCGATAAGCTGGGTTTTGGAATGATTCGATTACTTCTGTGATTTTAGTGATCAAATGAATTCCCTCTGTAGGCTGAATAGCGATTGGATAAATCGGTCTGTGCGCAAGGGAAGGGGGACTCAAGCAGCAATTGAGTCCTATTGGCATGCTCACCTGCTGTTATTGTGCAATTAGTTTAGCAATCTCAATTCTGGATGAGAATCCGATCTGGTCAGCTACAGCACCGAATTTTTCGACAGGTCGGATCAAGTTCTGCATCGCACAATCACCTCATCTGACTTCACCCCTCCTCAATTATTGCTATCCCATTCTCAGGAAATTGAGAATATGCTTTTGATAGCGGTCAACCGTTATCACCATGCCCCAACCATCAACCGAGCGAATTCCCGATCGTGTTAGAGTTCTTATTCCTTTAAAAGCTGACGTTAAGGCTTTCATCCGACGTTAAGGATACCCAGGATTTCCAGAACCAAGTAGAGCGTCAGGAAGGATGTTAAATACGGTCGTGGGATCGGCGATGACATTGTTCCTGACCGTGCTTGCCCAGTCACAGGATCCGACTTGGGGTGATGTGTTTGAAAAGTTCCGACAGCATCCGCTGATTGACTGGCTGTGGGTGCCTGTGTCACTAGCAGTTGTTGCTATTTTAGCGATGATAGGGTTTGGCGATGCCCTGTCCGGCTTTTTAAGCCTGTTTGGGATTGAAAGCCCTTTCAGACGTGCAACCCCTTCTGAAGATAAATTGTCATAGTGGAGTGGAAACCGTGCTTCTACCTTATCAGAATATTCAGGCTGATAATCCGGCGTATAACCCCTGGATCTGGTTCAACATCATTGGTGAAATGGGTTGCCTGCTCTGGATCATCGCATATGTTTTGATTTTCTTTAAGGCTAAGCAGGATAGAACCTATGGCCTGCCGCTGATCGCAATTTGTTTGAATTTTGCCTGGGAAGCATTGGCCGCTTTCATTTTGCCCAACCCTGTAGACCTCTGGCAGTGGTTTGCTAGAATCTGGTTCGGTCTAGATCTATTCCTTGTTTGGCAGCTGATCAAATATGGCCGTGAAGAAATGGACATCCCTGAAGTGCGTCAGCACTTCCTGAAGATTGTCGCTTCCATTTTTATCGCTTCGATCGTAGCGGAATACACTTTCGTGATGACCTATTTCGATCGCTTAGGAATCGTTACAGCATTTTTCAGCAACTTGGTTATGAGTGCGCTGTTCATTCCGTTCTTTTTTGCTCGCCGACATGACCGGCGCGGCCTTTCTTTGCCTGCGGCGTGGTGCAAAATGCTGGGGACGCTTTGTATCTCGATCGCATGTTATTATCTGGTGCCAGCCATCGACCCGGAGCTGCCGACCGTTGCATTTCTTGTGTTCTCATGCAGCGGCGTTTTTCTTCTCGATTGTATCTACATAGCATTACTGATGTTCGTTAAACCAGCTTCTGAAGAAGCTCTGGAAGCCATTGCAACAGCTGAGGCAACCCAAACTTATCTCGCCTAACTATGCCTGGCTCAACCCTACAGCTGACCAAAATCTAAAATTTCTGGCTGAATCACCAACTGCCCCCTGCGCCGCCGCCACCGCTGCTTCCCCCGCCAAACCCACCACCGCCGCCGAACCCGCCGCCGCTAATGCCTCCACCATATCCACCTCTTCCATAGCTTCCACTGCTGGTGTGGGTAGGTAAGCGAGGGATGATTTCTTTTCGCGTGTGGCGGTAGTCGCAGCAGCGACATTTATCAACAATCAGGCGTTTTCCAATGTGATGGTGAGTTGCTTGTCTTGCGATTCTTTTGTGACGGGTTACAGTGAGTTCCTGACAGGTAGGGCAAAGATGAAAGCCGCTGAAAAGATGTCTTCGGACTAAAAGATGAATCCCTGTTCCTGTCAACTGGGGCATGCAATGAGGACACCGCCAGCCGCTGAATGTGGCGCTACCCAATTGATGCGCCGCCCGTTGCTGCTTTTTGAGATAGGTCTCCAGCTCAGAGACCGCTAGCTGATCTAAGGGCTGATGACAGTCGGCGCAGTGAGGGCGTTTCAACGTATCCAACCAGTTCACTTGAGAATACCCTTCCGATTTGATTAAAAAGGGCTGACGGGTCCACCTCAGTGCTGTGCCGATAATGGCGAGTAACGCTCCGCCAGACACCAGCCAAAATGGGGAGGGGCCAGACTGGGATTGATTCGATGGAGTCAGGGCGACATCTGGGTTAGAGAAGGTGTTTGTTGAAGCGGGTTCAAAGACCTCAGCTTGGATGTCTGCCGGGGGAGCGATTGGTTCTGAGGAGCCGCCTTCCTGCTGTAAAACTGTAACCATCGCTCGGGTTCCCGCCAGGGCTCCGCCGTCAAAATTACCTTGTTTGAACCGAGGCGTAATTTCTGTGGCGATGATGTCGCCGACTTGGGCATCGGGTAATCGGGTTTCCAGGCCGTAGCCCGTTTCAATCTCAACCCGGCGATCGCCGACGGAAATCAAAAACAAAACACCGTTATCGTCACCTTCCTCGCCAATGCCCCAGTAATTGAAAAGGGCTGTTGTAAAAGCTTTCGGCGTCTCCGAAGGGGCGGTCTCCGTCACCGTCACCACCGCTATTTCTGTCCCATTTTGGGCTTCTAACCGATCGATTATTAAATGTCAATTACTTTGGCGGATCGCGTCAATTATTTTGGCGGGTTGACGACCCCAAAATGGCCTGCTGTGTAGTACTGTAGGAATTTCAAAAAATCTAA
>JASJDH010000461.1 GCA_030065175.1 Leptolyngbyaceae cyanobacterium MO_188.B28
CCTTTCAGACTCCTCATGCCCTGCTGAAGTTATTCTTACACAGCGCCTTATCAATCAGCCGCTGACTTTGAGGTTTCCCTGGCTGATTTTACTGATTCTGTAAAGCTTGTAGATTTCCTCGCACAACTTTGGTGGTGGTGTGATCTGGCCCCAAAAGCTTTTCAAGAAGCGCCAGAGCCTGTTGAAAGAGGGGGGCGGCCTCGCTGTAGCGCCCTTGTTTGTAGTAGAGCGACGCCAGATTGTTGAAACTAAGGGCCACAGCAGGATGCTCACCCAATAGTCGTTTATACGTCGCCAGGGCCTGTTGAAAGAGGGGAGCGGCCTCGCTGTAGCGCAGTTGATTTTCGTAGAGCAACGCCAGATTGTTGAGACTGGTGGCCACAGAGAGATGCTCATCGCCCAACAGCCGTTTCCGAATCGCCAGGGCCTCTTGAAAGAGGGGTTCGACCTCGCTGTAGCGCCCACGCTTCGTCAGGTAATCCCCTGTCCGATCCAAGAGCAGTGCGGTAATTTCGGATTCAATCTGATAATGGGCGGCCGCTCTGGCGTGAGGTAAGAGGCGATCGCAGAGCGGCCAATTGCCGTATTCAGCATTGGGGAATGCCCGGACAACAGCTTCTATTGTTCGCTCTGCCCACAGATGGCGACTCTCCTCATTCATCTCGGCTTTCACCCCTTCCTGCACCAGGCGGTGAATCGTATAACTGCCAAGCTCTGGATCCACTCGAATTAAGGAATACTGGCTTAAAGGCTCTAGCAAGTCAGAAATGATAAAATGCTTCTCCTTATTCTCTACCGCTAAGGCGCCAGCTAATAAGCTCCCTAGCGAGGCGCCGCCCCCAATCAGCAATTCATAGGGAATGGACTCTGGGGCGACAAAGGCGCTGAAATATAATAGTTGAGCTGAGGCCGGATTGATTGATTTCACCGCCTCGAAATTGAGGGTCCAGGTAGTCCGCACCGAGCGAGAAACTTGAAGCTCATTGCCCACCTTCGGCGCCTGCCGTTCCAGGAGGTCTAATCTCTGCTTGCGATATTGACTCAGATAAGTCCTGAACTGCAGCTGTCGCCGCAAAATAAAGGCGCCGGCCTGTTCCAGCGCCAGGGGTAGATAATCGAGTTCGGATGCTAGGGTGGCGGCGGCCTCTTGTTCGATTGAATCACCAGCCTCCCGTCCCGCCCGTTTAAACAAAAATGCGACGGCTTCGTCAGCAGGCATTTTCTGTAAGCTTATGGATCGAGCAATGCCTAGACTATCAAAGGTTTGAGCCCGAGAGACGAGCAGGATGCGCCCCTGGAATTGACAAGGCCGGAAGGCGGTGAGCAGTTCGGGGTGCTCGGCGTTGTCAAAGATCAGTAACCAGCCTGAGTGGGTCTCTAACCAACGCTTGACCGCTTGAATGGTTTCGTTCGAGTCTTGGGCGTCCTTTTGAGGCAGGTTCAGCAATCGGGCAGTCTCAATAAACCCAGTGCGCAATTCCTGGTCGGTCTCAGCCCTGACCCAAAGCACTGCTTGATAGTCTTGACGGTGGCGATAGGCATATTCCACAGCGGTTTGCGTTTTGCCGATCCCCCCCAAGCCACTGATCACCTGCGTTTGGGATAGGGCGGCTTTACCTTCCTGACTCAGTTGCTGATGTAGGGTTTGTAAAACCTCCTCGCGTCCCGTAAAAAACGGATTCCGCTCGTAGGGCACATTCCAAGGTCTGGATGCAGGCGCGTTCGGAAATTCAGGCTGCCCTTCGCGCTTTGCGGGATTCTGGGTCTTGGGAAAAGCGGGGGCAGAGTCGGGCTTTAATCGCTCTGGCAATGCATTAGATATCGTTTGCCGCGCTGATTCTTCCTCTAGCCCGATCAGGTCAACATAGACAATTGATTTCAGTAATCCGCTAGGCTGGCAATCCTGCACTCGGATGGGGATGAGTTTGCGGTCCTGGCTTTTTGCATCTTCTGCAAACGCGGCCGCCCATTCCGGTTGGGCAAACTCGGCATTCAGATAGTTTTCCGACAGCACTGCAATTGTCTTGTCGGTTTTCGCCGCTACTTGCTGCATCTTGAGGACAAAATTGCTCCCCGGCTGAAAGTCCCATGCCTGTATGACGGTGGTATGACCGGCGTCTTCCAGCGTCCAAGCGATCCACTCGGCCCAAGCTTTATCGGCGTTGTTATAACTGACAAAGAAGCTAGTCATTGATGGATATCGACTTTAGAGGGTTAGGCGGCCTGAAATCGATAACGCTGCAACCCAGATATTGATGGTGCGTTACGGCGAGTAGTTACCTATCGCTTTATTTCCATTAAATTTTAACCGCCTAACACACTCTACTGGCGCTACTGAATCATCAGCCTTTTTGCGGTAGCCCGAAATTTATTATTTTCAGGCATTATTTGCTTGCACGCTAAAGTCTTATGCGTGCAAGCAAGGTGTCTGATTTAAAGGAGGATAGTTGGGTAAAGGAAGTAATGCAGAATACAAAAGCCAGTCCAGGTAGAGTGCGTTAGGCGCTTATTCGCCAAGATGACAGGAAAATTTTGTTCTTAGCGCCGTAACGCGCCAACCCACATATTGACGGTGCGTTACGGCAGGTAAATATCTATCTTTTATTTTCCATTAGATTTTAACTGCCTAACACACTCGACTGGCGCTTCTAAACTTAGGAATAATTTCCCGTTCAAATTAATAGTCTAAAAGTGCATTATTTTTCCTGATTGCAGTTGTCATCTGATGGAATTGTGATTAGGTACGATTGCTTTCTTACCGCTATGTAAATCAACCTATGGAACTTACTACAACTCAATCCGCACTTTCTGGTGTGACCTGGGAATTAGTCTTTACTAATCCGCGATCGCACGCCAGCGCCGTCGTAGCAACTTTTGCCATCAAGAAGCACGCTGACATTTGCTATAACGGCATTGCAAGTCTAGACCCGGATAATCGGATCCTGTACGCCCTTAGAAGAGTGGACCAAGTTCCTCTGCATCAGGCTGCAATTTAAGTCTGATCCACGTCTGGTTTACGTCTGAAAAGTTCGATAGGGGAGGAATCCAGAATCCTAAATCCAGGATTGGGCTAGTCCTGACCGTTGACTGCTGACGGCTGAATTCTTTCCCCGCCAAAACAGTTTGGTTTCAGCAAAAATCCTGTTTATTGCCTGTTTTAACGCCGCAGCGATCGCGACAAACGGCATTGAATTTTATGCGGAAAGTTTTCGTGACGAAAGGCATTGGAATTTGGCAGCTAGAAGCGTCGCTACAAACACGCCTAGCTTCAAAAAAATACTGTTCGGAAAACTTCGATTGTTGTTGGAGATTTCCCTGATTTCACTTCAAAAGCTGACGTTACACAGATTTCGTAACCGATTGTGAAAGGTGGCTTGATCCCCCTAAATCCTCCTTTTTCAAGGGGGGTAGGGGGGATCTTTCCCTTAGGGATGGAACTCGATCACTTGTGTGTACACCGTAGCCCTAGGGAGAGGGTCTTTGATTCTGGCTCCTTTCTCCCCGAGGGAGAAGGGTTGGGGATTAGGGCGGTTCATCCCGGTATTCAGCAACGCCTACGCACAAGTTACCTGTGATGTTCTGAAGTGGGCTTTACCCCCTCTAACTCCCCCTTGCAAAGCCACCGTGTACACACATGTGATTTTTTCATATCTCGAATTTGCTGAAAGCCCACTCTACGATAAGCCGTAAGGCGTCTACATCCTAAATCCTTTTCCTAAATTGAGAGAAGGACCATGTGCCTAACTCCCCTTCTCCCAATTTGGGAGAAGGGGTTGGGGGATGAGGGCTGAGGAGATATTCGGAGCCTTAGCAAAATCTTTTGTATAATTTGCGTAAATTCTTTTCGTTAGCTGGGTTAAAATCACATCCCAGGATTTGATCCCCCATATATTGGAAAAAAATTTAGCCCCCCTGACCTGCGATGGCCTTTGAGCATGATATTTTTATCAGCTACGCCCATATAGATAATCTGGTCATCGAGGCCGAGCAAGAGGGGTGGATCGATCATTTTCATCGGGCGCTGAAGATTCGGTTGGCGCAGTTGCGGGGTGAGCAGCCGAAGATTTGGCGCGATCGCAAACTCCAGGGCAACGACTACTTTAGCGATACGATTCTGGAGCAGTTTCCCAAGGTGGCGCTGTTGGTGTCGGTGTTATCGCCGCGCTATCTGAAGTCGGAATGGTGCCTGCGGGAGCTGCAGCACTTTTACGCCGCCGCCAACCAAGCGATGGGCGTCCGGGTTGCGGATAAATCCCGCATATTTAAGGTGATCAAAACGGAGGTGCCCCACGAAAAGCACCCCGACATTCTACAACCGCTGATCGGGTACCCCTTTTATGAAGTGGACGACGGCGGGCGTCCCCGGGAATTTAGCCCGATTTTTGGGGTTGAATCGAGGAACAAATATCTTGCCAAGTTAGATGATCTGGCCTACGACATTTGCAAGACCTTAGAAGCCCTCGAAACGGCGCGATCTGCTTCTCCTGCAACAGCTGAACCGGCAGCGCCGCAACCGGATAAGGCATCGTCGCCAGCAGACAAGGCTACGCCGCAAGCGGATGAGGCGATACCGCCAGCAGACAAAGCAGCTTCCCAAGCGGACAAGGCACCGCCGCAAACGGACAAGCAGATTTATCTGGCTGAGGCGCCCAAAGGCTTAGAAGATGAACGGGATCACATACGGCGGGACCTGGAGTTAAAGGGGTATCAGGTATTGCCGGGTGAGCCGCTGCCGGATGACCCCGACGAGTTTAGCCAGGCGGTGCAGGACTATTTGCAGACGAGTAATGTATCCGTCCATCTAATTACCCATCAACCGGCGGCGGGGACCTCCATTGCTCAAGTATTTCGGCAAATGGCGTTCGCCAGAAGTCAGGAGCAGATCCAGCTGGCGGCCCAGGCGTCGCTGGACCGCCCTGACTTTAGCCGGATTCTTTGGCTGCCGCCGGCGGATCAGCCGCTGGATACCTACCTGCAAACCCTGCAGGACGATCCGGATTTTCTCAGCACTAGCATCGAGGACTTGAAAACCTTTATTCAGGATCGGCTCGATCGGCCCACCGTCTCAACGATGACCAATGGAAGCCTGAAGGTGTTGCTGGATTGTGATGAGGAGGACATCAATGCGCCGGAAATTGAACCGCTGTATGCGTATTTAGATCAGCAGTTTGAGGTGGAGTTGCCGGATTACAAAGACGGCGGTCTGGCCGCGTCGGAAACCCTTTTGCGTCAGTGCGATGCGGTTTTAATTTACTATGGCCATGGCAATGGCCTCTGGCTGAAGCGGCGTCTGCTGGCGCTGAAGAAAACTTTCTATGGCCGCATACGCCCCCTGCAGGCCCAGGCGGTGTATGTGGCCGCCCCCCATAAGCACGCATCGGCGGATATTCCGGTGATTCAGGGGGTTAACCAGTTTTCGCCGACTGTGCTGGAGCCGTTTCTGGCGCAGGTGGCCCAGGGAGGGAGATAGTTATGGTTGCCTCACCTACGATCACCAATCCGTTTCCGGGGCTGCGGCCTTTCGACCTGGATGAAGAACATCTGTTTTTTGGCCGGGAAGGCCAGGCGGATGAACTGTTGGGGCGGCTGAACCGCACCAGATTTTTAGCGGTGGTGGGGACGTCTGGCAGCGGCAAATCTTCGTTGGTGCGGGCGGGGTTATTGCCGTCCCTCTACAGCGGGTTCTTGAGTCAGGCCAGCTCTCACTGGCGGGTGGCGCTGATGCGGCCAGGGAACGCCCCGATTCAGAATTTAGCGGAGGCGCTGAACCACCCAGAGGTGTTTGGTTGCGCCCCTGACGATGAGGACCGCGACCTGTACGCCCAGCTGACCGAAACGACTCTGCGGCGGGGAGATCTGGGGCTGGTGGAGGTCGTGAAGCAGGCCCGCATGGCTGCCCGGGAAAGTCTGCTGGTGGTGATCGATCAGTTTGAGGAGCTGTTTCGATTTAAACGGATGGTGGGCACGCTGGCGGCTGAAGATGAGGCTGCTGCTTTTGTGAAGCTATTTTTAGCGGCGGTGCGTCAGCAGGACGTTCCTATCTATATTGTCCTCACGATGCGGTCTGACTTTTTGGGGGACTGCGCTCAGTTTCGCGGTCTGCCGGAGGCGATTAATGACAGTCAGTATCTGATTCCCAGAATGACGCGGGACCAGCGGCGCAGCGCCATTGAAGGGCCGGTGGCGGTGGGCGGCGCGACGATTACGCCGCGGCTGGTCAATCGGGTGCTGAATGATATGGGGGATAACCCGGACCAGTTGCCGATTTTGCAGCATGCGCTGATGCGTACTTGGCAGCGATGGGTGAGGGAGCATGGCCGCAATGAACCGCTTGATCTGACCCACTATGAAGCGATCGGCGGTATGGATCAGGCACTGTCGCAACATGCCGATGAGATTTTTCAGTCTTTGGATGAGCGGTCCCAAATCGTCGCCGGAAAGCTATTTAGGTGCTTGACGGAGAAGGGTCCGGATAACCGGGAAATTCGGCGACCGACGCCGCTAGGGGAGGTGTGTGCGGTGGCGGCGGCGACGGCGGCGGAGGTGATCGGGGTGGTTGAGGCGTTTCGGGGGCCGGGGCGGTCGTTTTTAATGCCGCCGGTGGGGGATGCGCTGACGGCGGCCAGCGTCCTGGATATTTCCCATGAGAGTTTTATGCGGGTGTGGCGACGGCTGAAGGATTGGGTGGATGATGAGGCCCAGTCGGCTCAGATCTATCGGCGGTTGGCGGAGACGGCGGTGTTGCATGGGGAGGGGAAGGCGGGGTATCTGCAGGACCCTGAACTGACGATTGGGTTGACCTGGCGGCGGTTGGCGCAGCCGAATGAAATTTGGGCGGGGCGGTATACGCCTGAGTTTGAGCAGGCGATGCAGTTTTTAGACGCTAGCGCTGCGGCTCGGGATGCTGCGGTTGCGGCTAAGGAGAAGGCTAGACGGCGAGAGATTAATCGGTTACGGGGGTTTATTGGCGGGTTGATTTTGCTGTCGGGGTTGGCGGTTTATCAGTGGGGAGAGGCGCGAGCGCAGAAGCAGGAAGCGCTGGCGCAGAAAGAAACTGCAGTGGAGCAGCGCCGAAACGCGGATGTACAGCGTGTGAAGGCTGTGGAACAGGGGCAAGCTGCTCAGGCAGCGAATGAACAAGCTCAGCAGGCTGCCGAGGAGGCTATCAGAGCGCAAAAGCAAGCAGAGGCGGCTAATGCTGAGGCTCAGAAACGGAAGCGAGAAGCTGAATTGGCGCAACGGGCAGAATCCGCACAGCGGCAGCGGGCAGAAACGGCCTTGGCCCGGGCAGAGGTGGGTGAGGCAGAAGCTCAGTTGCAGGCCCGGCGGGCTGAGGAGCAGACCCAGATTGCCGACGAAAACGCTCGACTAGCCCGGAGAGTGGCGCAAGAATCAGAAAAGCAACGTTTAAATTCAGAAATTCTGGCCTGGAGCTTAGAAGTTGAAAACCTAATGGTTGGCGGCCTAAACTTCAATGCGTTGCTGGCTGCCCTAGAACTGGGGCAGGAGATTAAACAATGGGAGCCTAAACCACCTAATTCTCAAGTTATGACCAGTGCAATGAGCACGGTAAGTTTTAAGACACAAATGCCTCAATCATCGGTGGCCCAGAGCCCAATTTTGCCCAGTCGTCGCCTGCATGCTGTGTCAGTGCTGCGAGAAGTCTATTATTTGCTCGGCTACCTAGAACGCAATAGACCCGTCCGGAAATTTGGAAGCCTTGCACAGTATGGGCTTCAGGGAATCAGCACGTCCTCCGCATTTAACGACGGAATGGGGGTTTGAGCCTATTTTGTTAGT
>JASJDH010000026.1 GCA_030065175.1 Leptolyngbyaceae cyanobacterium MO_188.B28
GAATGGGAAAATGATATCGTCGTTACACTGCGATCGCTGAGAGGAAAAGCATGAAATTGAAAGTTCTGGCCATCAAAGTTCTGGCCATTTGTGTCGCCACTCTAATGGGTTTTGGCTTTACCTCGCCGAGTTGGGCGTATACGCCGATAGATTTAGAAATGTTGTTAGACACCAATGACTGCCCAGTATGCATCCTGGATGAGGCTGATCTCAGTGGCGCTGATCTGACTGAAGCAAATCTAAAAGTAGCCAGCCTGATTGGAGCAAATTTAACCAACACCAACTTGAGCCGCGCCAATTTGATGCTGACCTATTTGAGCGAGGCGGACCTGAGTGGAGCCAACTTGACCGGAGCGCTTTTAGAGGGAGCCGATCTGCAGGACGCCAAATTAACTGGAGCAAACCTGACTGAAGTCATTCTGACCCGAGTTAATTTGGACAATGCTGATTTGAGCAACGCAAATTTTCAAGACGCTATTTTGCTGGGGTCTAAACTGGGAACCGCAAATTTAGAAGGCGCCAATCTCAAAGGCGCTAACTTGAAAGGGATTAATCGGAGCCGTGTCCGGTTTTGTAATACTGTCATGCCAGATGGAGCCATTGAAAACAGGGATTGTCCTTAATCCCTAACTCAATCCCTAACTCGGGTTTCGACCTCCTGGCCATAGGCTTTCCACGCCAAATCAACAAGACCGTTCACAATGGCTGACGCCACCACTGCGCTTCCTTTGCGGCCATTAATTCGTATATTAGCTATCAAGCAATCCTGAAGCCGCGATTTAATCAGATCAGCCCCCAAGAAACCAACCGGAACGCCAATAACCATGGCGGGCCGGATTTCTTCTGATTCAATCAATTCCACTAGAGTGACCAGAGCCGTTTGGGATTCGCCAATGACAAATATCCCTTCCGGATAGCGTCGAGCGAGTGTTTCAATTCCCCAAGCAGAACGAGTTCTTCCCTTCTGGGGACGAGTTAACGCATCCATTGCGCAATAGACCGGATTCGCAAACGTCGCTTGAATCGCTGGCGATATACCCACCTGAACCATGGGAGTATCGACAATCAGAGTAGTCCGGGCAGCCAGAGCAGCTGCGCCTGCTTGCAGGGCCTGCCCAGAAAATTGAATTAACGATTTATATTCAAAGTCTGCAGTGGCGTAAATTACCCGCCGAACAATTTCATACTCTGATGGGGAGAAAGTATGACTTCCAATTTCCCGATCGATAATTCTCAGACTTTGGGCATCCGTCACGTGCCATTCCATTTTAAGTTTCCGAAGTCGACGAGGAATTAAGCGAGGGGGTCAAATATGCAACCAGGAACCCAATCAAAAAACCAGCCGTGTTACGAATAACAGGAAGCAGTTCGCTCGTTCGAGTCACAACGGGCCCCAGTCCGAAAGAAATAAACAGGATGCCCCAAAGAGGAGAAAAAATCAACACCCATTGCCAAGCAAACGTCTGGCCAGGCTTACGAGAGTGGGCGGCAAACCCACAAATGACTCCTCCTAAAACAGACGTTATCAAGGTTAAAATCCACTGTTCACGCGGCAATCCCGGAACCACTTGACACCCGCCCTGGCGTAAGCAAACCTCAATGGACTCCAAAGCACTCAGAATAGAATTATCTTCGCCATTATCCCGAACAAAAAATTGATTGCCGTAGCGCGTCTGCAGTTCTATCCAAAAAGTCCGAGGAAGTAGCTCGTAGACGGCGTCTCCCACACTGAAGTTCAAAAGATTTCCTCCGCGAGGATCGGCGACCAGCATCACACTCCGATCATCCAGTCCCCAAAAATCCTTCACGGCTCTGCCAGGCGTCCGATCATACTGGGTTAAGACTCTCAACTTCCAACCCGTTTCAGATTCAAACTGATTGAGTTCTTGATCGAGAGAAACTTCCTGGCTGGTGGTAAGGGACTTGGCCAGATCAATGATAGTTGTCTCTTCGTCTGGCAATAAGTCGGGATTGTCATAGGCCTGGGCCGGAAAAGCGATAGTCCAGCTCAGAATCGTCAGGAAAAAGGTTAGAACGGTTACACAGAAACGATATCGAATGGAATTTTTAAGATTTTTTTTCATATGCGACCTTATCACAGACGAGACTTCATCGGCGCCAATCTAGCTCGGACAAGAGCTAGAAGTTATTAATCGTTTACAGTTCTTTACTAGATTCTAAACAGTTGTTTACTTAAATATATATAGGATGAAATATAGGAGAGAGTCAATCAAAGGTTAGACGGATGTCTATGCTATGCAGACATCTGCACGGAACCCACATGATTGACTGTGTGCAAAGTCGTTATTCTAGCGGTGCGATTATCCTATCCCGAGACGATCGACCCGAATCGTCGACCTCTGTCGCTTCAGACGGCGGATCGGACGCTAAACCCTCAACTGGGGTCAGTTCCTCCCAAGAGTCTGACGGTTGTTCATTTTCGCTGTAGGCGATCTTTGGCTCCTGAAGGTGGGCGGGAAGTTCCCCAAAACCATGTTGAGCCCTATCTTCCCAGCCCTTAAGGGAAGGCTTCATGGCGTAGGAAGGACTCTTTCGCTCTAACTCTAGGGAAGAATGGCCGCCAGCGGGCAAGTGCCTCTCCCGCTGGCGGCGCTTTAATGCCGGTTTCCGAGTAAAGACTTTCCAGGCTGCTTTAGCGCCTGCCAAAACACTGCGGGTAGTTGTCTGAACTTTATGAGCTTTCTGCCGAGTACTGCTCAAACCCTGCTCAACCTGTTTGACCAATTTCTCTGCGCTTTGGACGCCCTCACTCATATCATCGGTCAATTCGCTAATCTCTAATCCTGTTAGGCGAATCGCCTCGAGGGTAGGAGGCAGTTCGCGATTCAAGGTGTCAAATAACTTCTCCGCACTACGGGCGGCTCGACTAAGTTCCTGTAGAGCAGGCAAAGCAACGACTAGAACAGCCGTTAGACTAACTGCCACAAGAAGAATGGATAGTCCCAACCAGAAGAGGGGATCAACCACAAGCTATCGCCTAAATCACTTATCAATCATGAACTGGAGCCCCTGACGCCAGAGGAGGGTCTGGCTGATTCAAATTTTCGTATTCCTGCCGACTAGCCTCTTCTCCGGCGGCGATCGCTTGCTTCAACCGCTCCAACGTATCTTCCCAATTGCGTAAGGCTGTTTCTGACAATCGATCCGCCTGCATCTGAACCGTTGTTGAGAGGTCTTCCGCCAATTCTGGCAATGCATCGGCAGATTTCTTGAGCAATTTACGGGTTTCTCGGCCTGAACGAGGCGCCGCCAAAAGACCGCCCAAGGCTCCGAGGGCAACTCCGATAACCATTCCACTGATAAATGAACCTGAGTTATTATCCGCCATTGCGAGCCTAACTTCTCCCTGTATTCCTCAATAATACTTAGTTAGCACAATCTCTAAAATCTTTGTGCGATGCCCACGCTGATTCACATCTCCTGCTTGTCTTAAGGAGATATCGGGGCGCGGCCCTTTAAACGTTGTGCAGGAGCCTTGGATAGATAACGCTTCAACCATTGACTCCGCTGGAAAAAAAGCCTTTGCAAGAGAAAAACCAAAGCAAGCACTTGCCGAACCTGACGGAGCCGAAATCGAAGTTGAATGTGCTGTTTTCTTAAGTGAGCAATTCCCCCCTGAGTGTTAAGAATGTGATCGGGAGCCTGGTAGAGAGTACGATAAGTGCTGCGCTCCCAAGCCAGCAAAGTGTCTGACACTTTGGCCAACATCCGCTTTAGCCGCCAAACCCGCCAGACAATGAACAAGCAAAACAACGCGATCGCGATATTTAGGCTGATAACAACACCGATCAATTACTTTGCACTCCTAAAAGATGTTAGCCCCTAAGCCTGTACCCATCCCCAGCCAACCCTCTAATACCACCAGAACTGAGTACAATAGCGCTGAACCAAGCATTTCTCAGACGTTCACCCTGAGAAGGGATGACAGGCGAAGCTTACTGTAACCTCGTGGCTTGATCATACCTGAATAGTTTGAATATGCTTTACATTTCCAGTCGTCGATTCAGAACCTGGCCCTAGGTATGTCCCCAGTACTCTACATTAACCCACGTAGCGGCAGAGATCAGGGCCCCGGCAGCCAGCAAGATCCTTACCGAACCATCTCTTACGCCTTACGGCAAGTCCAAGCAGGCGCCAGACTGCAATTAGCGGCGGGCGTCTACAACACGGCTAACCGAGAAGTCTTTCCTCTGATTATTCCTATCGGCGTCATCATCATCGGGAATACGGTTGACCAGGGACAATCTGTACTCATTACGGGAAGCGGTCTATATGACAGTCCCTCATTTAATAGACAACAGGTAACGATTGTTCTACAGGATCGGGCGCAACTGACAGGGGTGACGGTCACCAACTTAGCCAATCAAGGAAAGGGGGTTTGGATTGAATCCGCCGCTCCCGTCATTAGCAATTGTCGACTTATCCAATCTAAAAGTGACGGCGTATTCATTACCGGGAATGCGCTCCCACTGATTCAGGACAGCCTATTTTCAGAAAATGGGGCCAGCGGCCTACATATTGTCAGGAATGGAAAAGGAGAAATTCGACGAAATACCTTTCGTCGCACTGGCTACGGCGTTGCAGTTGGGGACGAGGCAGCCCCTTTATTAGAAGATAATCACATTTCGGAAAATCAGTCCGGCGTGGTGATATCTCGCTCCGCCCGACCCGTGCTGCGTAAAAATCGGGTGGAAAATAACCAAAAAGACGGGTTGCTGATGCAGGCGTCAGCGTTCCCCGACATTGGTCAAAGGCAGGATTTAGGCCAGAATATCTTTCGCAATAATCGGGATTACGATGTGCGCAATGAGACGACGCGCCCCTTACTATCCGCGGGCAATGACATCAATCCCAATCGTATTCGAGGCCGGGTGACCTTTGTCGCCAGCCAAATTCCGGATCGGGATGCAACCCCAGCTCCCTTGCTCAGTTCAGGGGTGAGGCCCGAATCGTCTCCGCCCGCCCCACCCTCCGCGGCTCCGCCCCGGGTCCCCCCTGCGCCTGTCAGTTCCACGCCGACCAGCCAGGACAGTCAATTTGCCGATCTGGTGGGGCATTGGGCCGCCCCATTTGTAGCGGATTTAGCAAAACGCAAGATTATTAAGGGATTTGCCGATGGAACCTTCCGCCCTAATCAGCCCGTTACCCGGGCTCAATTCGCCACTCTAGTCGTAGCCAGTTTTTCCCCTCCCCCCTCATCGGCTGCTGCAACGGTTCGTCGCAATGTGTTTAAGGATCTTGAAGCGGCTGAGTGGGCTAGAAATGCAATTTTGCAAGCCCACGCCCAGGGATTTTTAAGCGGATTCCCCGACGGGTCTTTTCGTCCCCAAAGACCTTTACAGCGCATTCAGGCTATCGTTGCGCTGGCGAGTGGGTTGAGACTGGCAGCAGGCAACACGGATATTTTGGGAATCTATCACGATCGAGGCCAAATTCCCGACTACGCGATGGACGCCTTAGCGGCCGCGACCCAGCAGCGATTAGTGGTGAATTATCCCCGGCCGCTCTGGCTGCGGCCGCTGGAAGCCACGACCCGGGCAGAGGCGGCTGCCTTGATTTATCAAGGGTTAACCCTGCAGGGAAAGGCTCCGTTGATGATTACCCCCTATCTGGTTCAACCAGACACAAGTCAGCCCCTATTTAACGACACGACCGAGCATTGGGCGGCTGACTTTATTCGAGGCTTGACGGACAAAGACCTGATTAGCGGATATCAAGACGGCGGCTTCAAGCCTGATGATCCCATCACCCGAGCCCAATACGCCAGCTTGCTGGTGAAGGCCCTTCAACCCCGCCCCCAACGACCGGAGCGTCGATTTATCGATGTGCCGCCCACCTCAAAAACCGCCGCCGCCATTCAAACCGCCTATCAAGCCAAGTTCATGTCAGGATTTCCAGACTTTACATTTGGTCCCGACCAAAAGATTCTGCGGGTGCAAGTTCTCGTGTCTCTGGTGAACGGGTTAGGATTGCTAGAAAACGCCAGTCTAGATTCACAGATTCTGACATTCTATGAAGATAGACTCGCTATTCCAGACTATGCTCGCTCAGCAGTGGCTAAAGCAACTCAGCTAGGCTTAGCAGTGAATTATCCGAATCCCAATCAACTCAACCCAAATCGTACGGCTACTCGGGCTGAAGTAGCAACGATGGTGTACCAGGCAATGACCCTTCGCAACCAAGTTCCCTCAGTGAATTCTATATTTATAGCCAAGCCATAGGCGCAATGCCCGCTGGCTCGGCCTTATCCAACCAATCAAAACTGGTTCAGAAACCGTAGATCGCTGGAATAAAGTCGACGGATATCATCGATTTGATTTTGCACCATCGCGAGGCGCTCTACGCCTAGACCGGCGGCAAATCCTGTGTAAACTTCCGGATCGTATCCCACCGCTTTGAGAACGTTGGGATCAATCATGCCGCACCCCAAAATTTCCAGCCAACGCCCTTGCCATTTCACATCTACCTCAGCGGAGGGCTCAGTGAAGGGGAAGTAGCTGGGGCGAAAGCGCACCTCAGTTTCTCCAAATAAGCGTTCCAGAAAAACCTTGATAGTGCCCTTGAGATCCGTGAAGGTCAAGCCTTGATCGACCGCGAAAAACTCAACTTGGTGAAACACCGCGGCATGGGTGGCGTCCACGGTATCGCGGCGATAACAGCGACCAGCGGCGACAACCCGCATGGGAGGCTCATGCTCTTTCATATAGCGAATTTGGACATTTGACGTGTGGGTCCGCATGAGATTGCCGTCTGGCAGATACAAAGTGTCCTGCATATCCCTGGCCGGATGATCGGCTAGGAAATTGAGCGCTTCAAAGTTGTAATAATCCGTCTCAATTTCTGGACCTTGCGCGACGGTATACCCCAATCCGAGAAAGATATCGACAATTTGATCGGTGATACTATTAATCGGATGGATGCGGCCTTGGGCAGTGAAAACCCCTGGCATCGTCACATCTAAAGTTTCCGCCGCCAGTTGAGCCTCGATTTGAGCCGCTTGCAAGGTTGTTTTGCGCTTCTCCAAATCGGTCTGAAGAACATCCTTCACAGTGTTGGCCAGGGCCCCAATGCGCGGCCGATCCGCCGCCGCCAACTTCCCCATTCCCCCGAGTACTTTAGAGAGTCGGCCTTTTTTACCCAGGTAGGCGACACGCAACTGCTCTAGGTCATCTAAGGCGGCGGCGCGGGCGATCTCATCTTGAGCAACCTGCTTTAGGTCGGTGAGTTGAGCCTCCAAATCATTCATCCGTATGGTCATCCAGTGGAATTTGAGTAAAAACAAAAAATGTCTGAGAATTCAGGCGAATTTTGAGACGTTTGGTTTGAGGAGCTCCAGCAAATTTTGGGAATTAAGAACTATATACCGAATCTGCAAGATTCCTTTCTTTAGTGTATTGGGTTCATGAGCTAATTTATAAGGGGTGAACAATAATCCGGATTATCTCTGCCCCGTTGTCATACTAATCGGCCGATTTATGACAAGCATCGCTTCCTGAATTGATGGCGTTAGCGTGAAATGGGAATAAGAATCACGATGATAAAGAAACGGGTGTCTGCGGCTGATTTAGAACTATCATTGGGCGACTGCCTTAGCAGCCATTTGAGGTGAACAGTTTCAAGCGGCAATCCTAAAATACAAACAGTCCGCACTCCAAGCTGTTAATCCCCACCTGCCAATTTCGCATACCTTCTGTTCTTATGAATTTACTGATTAGCAATGATGATGGTGTTTTCGCATTAGGTATCCGCACGCTTGCAAACGCCTTGGCGACGGCAGGGCACCAAGTCACCGTAGTCTGTCCAGATCGAGAGCGGTCAGCCACCGGACATGGCCTGACGCTCCATAAGCCAATTCGAGCTGAAGAGATCGCCTCCGTGTTTCAACCGGATGTGAAAGCTTGGGCTTGCTCGGGAACCCCCTCTGATTGTATTAAGCTCGCCCTCGGCGCATTAGTAGCCACACCGCCAGATTTTGTGCTATCAGGCATCAATCATGGCGCTAATCTAGGAACAGACATTCTTTATTCCGGCACCGTCTCTGCGGCAATGGAAGGCATGATAGAGGGAATTCCCTCCATCGCCTTTAGCCTTGCCAGCTTTACGGCAAAGGATTTTCAGCCAGCTGCAAATTTCGCCAATACTTTATTGGCCCAGCTGATTGAACAGCCCCTGGACTCACCAATACTACTCAATGTCAATATCCCCGCCGTTAGTCAGTCGCAGATCAAGGGAGCCATGGTTACCCGCCAGGGACTGCGGCGATATATCGATTTATTTGAAAGACGGGTCGATCCCCGAGGCAAAACTTACTATTGGCTGGCCGGGGAAGTTATTGAGGAAATTGAACCAGAAACTTCAGATTTTGGTGGCAGATCACAGCCCCTTAACGGTCAAGAGGGTTTAGAATCTACCCATTACATTCCAACAGATGTCGAAGCAATTAAGGAGAATTACATCACCATTACGCCCCTCCAGTACAATTTGACTTCCCTATCAGGGCTCAGCCATTTGCAAATGTGGCGGGAAAGCTGTAATGGGGATTTCAAGAAACTTAATTGCGCAATCGAGGGTTCCGTTGAATCTACCGCCTAGTCTAGGAAACAGGGTTTTCCTAAGATGTTTTTCTATATTTATGTCTCTGACTGGGCATACTGTAACGCTTTCTACCAGCCTCCCTACCCCCTAGACTGTTGACAAATGCATTCAGTAATCTTGCTCGATGGCTTTTCAGGTAATGTTCAATAGAATTAAAGGTATGGCTTAATTAAGCGGACGGCTAATTCAGAGGAGTTTGGTTGACTTTGGCAAGAGTGACTCATGTCTGAGGTAGAGAATAAGTTTTCAGTTAAATTCTGGGGTGTGAGGGGGAGTATCGCTTGTCCGGGTCCTCAAACGGTTCGTTACGGCGGCAATACTTCGTGCATCGAGATGCAGATAGGCGGAGAGCGCATCATCTTCGATGGCGGAACAGGACTTCGGGTGCTGGGTCAAAAGCTCCTTTCCGAAATGCCCTTAGAGGTGAATATGTTTTTCACCCATTCTCACTGGGACCATATTCAGGGCTTTCCCTTTTTTGTCCCAGCCTTTATCAAGGGCAATAGGTTTAACATCTATGGGGCGATCGCGCCCAATGGCTCTACGATTGAGCAGCGGTTAAATGACCAAATGCTGCATCCGAACTTTCCCGTCCCCTTACAGATTATGGGGGCCAATCTCAAATTCTGCGATCTTGAGATTGGAGAGATTGTGAAGATTGGGGATATCCTGGTCGAAAATGCTCTGCTCAATCATCCAGGCGAGGCAGTCGGCTATCGAGTCACCTGGCGTGGTTTATCGGTTGCATACATCACTGACACAGAACACTTTCCAGATCGATTAGATGAAAATGTTCTGTGGCTTTCTAGGGATGCTGATTTGATCATTTACGATGCGACCTATACCGATGATGAATACCACAGCAAAAAAACCAGCAAAGTGGGCTGGGGGCACTCAACCTGGCAGGAGGCAGTGAAAATTGCCCAAGCTGCGAATGTGAAACAGTTGGTAATTTTTCACCATGATCCGCTCCACACTGATGAGTTTATGGACCAGGTATCGGCGAATACCGCCGACGTCTTCCCCAATAGCGTCGTAGCAAAGGAGGGAATGGTGATTGAACTGACGCCTCCTGAGGGGAAGTAAAGGAAACGTCCAATCAGTCAATGATTGGAAGCTATTGAAACCAAACCATAGCATTGGTCTAGCATTGGCGTATCAGTTGACTGAACGCCGTAACCATGGGGAATGTTTCAGAGAATAAATCCCCTGGAGTAGGAATGATTGCGCCAAATGTGTAAAAATGTAAAGCGTGTGGATTACTTCTTCTCTCAGTACTGCTAAAACTCCAATTGCTGTCGCATTGGGAAATTTTGACGGTGTTCACCTAGGGCACCGGGGTGTTATTCAGCCAATTTTAAAGCTGGGCGATTGCGCAACCCTAGATTATCCAGACAACCTTGAAATTTTTGAGCCGGAATCAGCTGCGTTGGCTGCGTTACAAGGGTATAGCGATTGCAAAGGGCGGCTGATTCAGCCATTCAGCGATTTTGCATCCCATCAAGCGCCGCCTGAGCGAGATCAATCGGAATCAGCCAGACCTTTCGTCACTGTCTTAACCTTTTTTCCCCATCCTCAGGAATTCTTTACAGGACGGTCCCGCCCCTTACTCACCCCTTTGCATGAAAAAGCGCTTCAGCTCAAGCAGATGGGGGTAGAGCAACTTGTTCTGTTGCCATTTAACCGAGAGCTGGCTGAACTGAGTCCCCAAGCTTTCGTGGAGACTGTTTTAATCCAAAAGCTTCAGGCTCGTCGCATCAGTGTGGGAGTTGATTTTAGATTTGGTCATCGTCGGGCAGGCTCTTCAGAAGATTTGCAGGCGATCGCCACAGACTATAAAATTCCCGTTTCCATTGTCCCCTTGAAATTCTGTGACAATGAACGAATTAGCAGTTCTCGAATTCGCCAAGCGCTGCAAATGGGAAATCTCACCCAGGCGGAAAAGTTATTGGGGCGGCCCTACAGCTTAACTGGCCGGGTCGTTCAAGGGCAGCAACTAGGACGCACGTTGGGGTTTCCAACCGCAAACTTAAAGTTGCCGCCAGAAAAATTTACGCCTTCCAACGGCGTCTACAGCGTCAAGGTTTATGTCGCCTCAGCCTCGCTACAGTCTACTCCTCCCTTACCGGGTGTGATGAATATAGGCTACCGCCCCACCGTAGACGGTCAAACCCTCACCGTTGAGGTTCACCTCCTCAACTGGTCCGGCGATCTCTATGGACAAACCCTGACGGTGAGCTTAGAAGCCTTTTTACGCCCAGAGCAAAAATTTGATTCCCTCGACAGCCTAAAAGCCCAGATTCATAGGGACTGCGAGGCCGCCACGAGCCGTTTAATGGTGGGCGATCTCACTTAAATCGGGCATGATAGGCCTAATACGCGATCGCTGAGAGGGGTCATGAGAGATCGAATTGATCAGCTAGTCCAGAATCTGAGCAAAACCATTGTCGGTAAATCTGAGGCCATTCGCTTAGTATTAGTCGCTCTCTTCTCCGGTGGACATGCATTGCTAGAAGATGTGCCTGGTGTCGGCAAAACTTTGCTGGCCAAATCCCTAGCGCGTTGTATTGATGGTAAATTTCAACGGATTCAGTGCACGCCAGATCTACTGCCTACTGATGTCACCGGCGCAAATATTTGGAATCCCAGCAATGGCGAGTTTCAGTTTTTGCCAGGGCCGGTTTTCGCCAATATTTTACTGACAGATGAAGTCAATCGCGCCACCCCCCGCACCCAATCCGCCCTCCTAGAGGTGATGGAAGAACATCAGGTGACCATTGATGGTGTCTCTCGACCAGTACCTGATCCCTTTTTTGTCATCGCAACGCAAAATCCGATTGAATATCAAGGCACCTTTCCTCTGCCAGAAGCCCAAATGGATCGCTTTGCCCTCTCTTTCAGTTTGGGGTATCCCACCGAATCCGAAGAGCTAAAAATGCTGCAGCGCCTTCAGGATGGCATTACCCCAGAAGATTTACAGCCTTGCATCACCCTTTCAGAAATGCAGGCACTCCGCAGCCAATGCGCTCAAGTCAAAATTGAACCTTCTCTGCAACAGTACATCTTGGATTTAGTGCGCGCGACTCGTCAGGATGAAGAGGTTACGCTAGGGGTGAGTCCTCGAGGCGCGATCGCGCTATATCGCGCAATTCAAGCATTAGCCTTTTTGGAAGGACGAGACTACGCCATTCCCGATGATGTGAAGGGTCTCACCCCCCATGTTTTGGCTCATCGTCTGATTCCTGCAGGCGGACATCGGGCCGCCGCTATTATTGAACGCTTGTTGGAATCTGTAGCGATTCCCTAATAGGTGTTCTATCCCAAAAACAACTCTCTCCTCATTTATCCAGTTACGGACTTATCCAGTTAAGTTAAAACCGGGTTAATCGTCAATTTACCGCCCCTTAAATTTGGAAGGATAGGCTGTCTAACTGTCATGCACATACGCCAGTATGGAACAGCGTTATCCACACCGATATTTGTTTATGACTGCATCGACTGGTAGTTCCATAGAGAGGAAGGTCGGTAATTATGAGCCTTAAGCGTAGACATTTTTTGATGTTCCTCGGCGTTACCGCCGGGGCGGCTAGTTTGCCTTCTCTAGTGAAAGCCAGCGCCCCGTCGACATCTCCCCAGGCTTCTTCTGGGGTAGCTGATGGCGGTGGGTTGAGCTTTCGTCCCGTTAAAGGCCCAATGCCCTATGACGGTTTTGAAATCAAGGCGGCCCAGCAAGCTAAAGAATACGGTAGCTATGTCGTCAAAGATGAGCTGGTCTTACCTGAAGGGTTTACCTACGACGTTATTGGATCCTGGGGCGACACCGTTGGCGATTCTCGCTTTGGCTATAACAACGATTATCTATCCTTTGTCCAAACAGGTCCGAATGAAGGCTATCTGACCATTAATTTTGAGTACATCAGCCCCAAAGCTTGGGCCCAAGCCTATGAAGCAGTAGTAGGAGAGGCATTGCCAATGGAACCGGTGATGACGGCATTGGCTTCGATAGAAGATGGGAAAATTGACGCTTCAAGTCTGCCGGATAGCGATTCCTTAAAAGCGCAAATTCAAATGATCTCCGAAGCGGCGCTTACGGATCAAGGACTCGGCGTCATCTCCATTCGGCGCCAGGCGGATGGGCGCTGGTTTAGGGTTGAAGCCAACACTGATCGCCGAATTACGGGAATTTCTGGGTTAGAGGACCGTGATCGCGCTTTGAAGTCAACTGGACCCGCGACAGCTATTTTTAATAAGACCAAAGGCCAGGGCTATAGCGATGGCTTAGGCAGTTTAATCATTGGCTCTTTTGGGAACTGCGCCGGCGGCACAACTCCCTGGGGCTCCGCCCTAAGCGCCGAAGAAAACATTCAGAATCAAGTCCCCGAAGCCGTTTACGCCGATGGCTCTTCCTTTATGCCTAGCGCCAAAGCCTTCGACGCCAACCTAAATGGCCAAGGCAATGTGTTGGGGCTAGCGGGTAATAAGTATGGTTGGATTGTCGAAGTCGATCCCAGCAACCCTAACGATTATGGAACCAAACATACCTGGTTGGGGCGCTTCCGCCATGAAGCCGTCGGCGTTAGAGTGGAGACCGGCAGGCGTCTGGCTTTCTACTCAGGGGATGATCGTCGGGGCGGCCATGTCTATAAATACGTCAGTCGAAACGTTGTCATTGATCCGCAATCAAAAACAAATTCTCGGTTACTGACAGATGGCATGTTGTACGCAGCTAAACTTGCAGCGGATGGAACAGGGCGTTGGATTGCACTAGAATCGAGTACTCCCGTCGATCCAGTAATACCCAGTACGGTGGCAGGAGGCATGATTACCCTACCGAAACGTCCAGAGGGTGGTTTTTCAAAAGTCGAGAGCGATGCTGCCGCCGCAGACTTCAAACGGCAGTACGCCGCCTTGTCCGATTTGTATGAGGGCGATGCTGTAGAAAAGCAGGGCGCTATTTTGATAGACGCCCACTTTGCCGCTAATTCAGTGGGAGCAACTAATACAGCAAGGCCGGAAGACACCATGATAGCTGCAGATGGAAGTCTTTATATTACGTTCACCTCTGGCGGCCCTGGCGGAGACGGCGGCCCAGACATCACTGTTTTCCAAGGACCCAATGGCGAAACCCCCTATGAACATGGTTGGATCATGAAACTCATGGAAGACCGTAATGATCCCGCAGCCATGACTTTTCGTTGGGAAATGCTCGCCTTAGGCGGCGAACCTGCAGATGGCGGATGGGGCTTTTCTAACCCGGACAATCTGGAGTTAGACGCCAACGGCAACCTCTGGATGGTGACGGATATGTCCACCAGCAAGCACAATGTGGAAGTGGCGAGCCGCATCGACTCAGAGGGTAATTCGGTCAGTCAGTCCACCCTCCGAGGTCTATTTGGCAACAACTCAATCTGGTTTATCCCCACCACAGGATCGCTTGCGGGCAAAGCTTATATGTTCGGTTACGGCCCGATGGAGTGTGAGATGACCGGCCCCTTCTTCACTCAGGATCAATCGACTTTATTTATGTCTGCCCAGCATCCAGGCGAAACCCATGGTAGACGAGAAGATCTCGCCTTCGAAACTCGCAAATTCGCGATGAAAACAACCAACGGCGAGGATTTTATTCAATCTCGCCAAGTGCCGATTGGGTCAAATTGGCCAGGGAAAGAGGCTGCAGATTTTCCCAAACCCTCGGTCGTCGCCATCCGACGTCTAGACGGAGAGGGTATAACTGGATAGCCAACTTAGACTGCTCACGGCGCTTGCGCGTGTCAAAGACTTGCAAGTCCAGGATCCGATAAAGAAACCTCCTGGGAGCGGCCCCCAGGAGGAGTTATCAAGGTTTGATTTTGTTTGTCACTATGCCTTTCGTGTGACTTAATTATGCGCCTGAATTAGGGAATCACCTTCGTGTATCTACCTAATTTAACTGGTTGGCGTCCCTAGTTTTTCGGTAGTTCTATTGAGGCGATGTGCACGAAAGTGCTATCTAAACCCCATCCAAATTATGTTCTGGAGTTTTGCTTGATGCTCAAATATCCCCACCCAGATAGGAATGAGGGCATTCAGTTCCCTAAACACTTAGTTTCCCTCTTGAGCGCTTAAATATTCTTCCACGATGCTGTCAATGCGATCGCACTCCTGCATGACCTGCTGCATTTCTTCAAAGAGCAACCACAAAGCCGATTTGATCTGAAAGGGCCTATCCACCGTAATCAGTATCTCAAGGGCGATAGCGATAGTTTGCAATCTATTGCGGAACTGAACCTGAGCATCCCGATAGCGATCCCTGAATTCCCTGAGTTCCATAGTTTTTTAACCCTTTAGACAACGCATTCCATCAAGCGCTATGGGTTAACAGACGGCGTTAGATTCCGAAATGCTTCGTTCTATTCAGTGTTCTTCAAGAAGTTATATGGGTTAACCCAATCAAGGTTTACAGCATCCCTAGGCAATATCCTCGCGGTTGACCTTAGCCCAAACGACCAATATTTAGCAACTTGCGACACCAATTGCCAGCTTCGTTTATGGGAAATTCCAACCGGCAAATTGCTGACAATTTTTCGGGGACATACGAACTGAGTGCGCTCCATCGCCTTTGCTCCACAATCCTGTCAACCCATCACTGACACCTTAATTTTGGCCAGCGCTTACCATACTGAAAGCTAGATTAAGCTGTGGAATGTGTATATGGGAGAAAGTCTGCACACTTACAGGGGACATCGCAGTTGGGTGCGCTCGGTCAGTGTGAGGCCAGACAATCAGGTAATCGCCATCATCTCCACCGCTGGCGCTATTATGCTGTGGGCTTGTCAGTCGGGGCAATGCCTTAAAACATTAACCGGTCATGCTCAATGAGTCCGCTCTGTGGCCTTTACCGGATGGCCAAAGTCAGATAAGCAGAAGCACGGATAAGACGATCAAACTGTGGAATGTCAACACGGGTTAATGATCACAAACGCCTAACGGAATACAATTTGGGTCTTTTCAGCGGTCTTTAGCCCAAATGAGCGGTCCCTCGCCAGCGGCTCCTATGAGCAAACCTATAAAATCGTTGGGCGAGATCGCGGAGGAAGAAGGTATGGCGACGCTTTCAGCGGAGAAATAAACGGTAGCCATTTTGATCAAGATTTGGGCGTATTTGACCATAGCACACTGAATTGCCGCGTAATTCGGCCAGCTGGCTCATCAGGACCACGCTAAGTAATTCCTATAATTCCGGAATATACGGGCAGCGCCTAAACACTAGCAATATTCAAATAAGAGGCAGCTACTCTTATGACCAAGCGAATTAAACAGGGTGACGATATTTTGCCGTTAGCGATTTATGGAAATAAGTCATGACCTGGTTTAGTCAGTATCAAAACCACCCAGTCGTAAGTCTGATGTATCTGTTGGGCATAGCGCTGATGATTCCTGCACTCTTGGTATACTACATTGGCTGTTCGTTTTGGTGTCTCGTGATTGTACTCGGGGGTAAGCTGTCCCCCAAGCCAACCTATCCAGAAGCTGAGCTATCCTAAGTCTTTTATCGGCAGCTAGAGTTTCGCTCCAGCTGCCGAATAATTTGTGGCCGACAAGCTTTGCTGAGTCATCAAAACCGGTGTCGCTCTTTATTCAAAGGGGGTGTCATGACTCTTTCACACAGCCTATGGCAAGCAAACCAAGACTTAACTCAAGCTTGTCTCCGCAACCCCTTCGTACAAGGGATTGCTGACGGCTCCCTAGCTGAGGAGAAATTTGCCTACTATGTTGGCCAGGATGCTTTCTTCTTAGAGGCATTCGCCCGCGCCTACAGCATTGCCGCCGCAAAAGCCCCAGATTGGATAGGCTTTCGGGTCTTCCACAAGCTGGCGGCGGGGGTGCTGGAAGAACGGCGTCTGCATGAGAGCTACGCCAAAACATGGGGAGTCGATTTACAGTCTGTAGAACCCGGCGTCACCACACGGCAATATACCGATTTCTTGTTGGCGACCGCCTGGAGTCAAGCTGTCGGGGTAACGGCTGTGGCCATGTCTCCTTGCATGCGATTGTATGCTTTTTTAGGACAGCAATTAGCAAAGGACGGCATTCCTAATCATCGGTATGCTGACTGGATAAAGACATACAGCAGTGATGAATTCGAGCCTTTGGCGCAGCAACTAGAGCAATTAGTTGAACAGTATGCTCAGGATACTGCCTTGATTCAATCAACTTACCGGTACGCCATGACCTGTGAACGAGATTTTTTCCAGGCTGCTTGGGAAATACAAACATTTCCGCAGACTGGCAAATAGCTCTATTCATCAATAAAAAATAACCTCTGAATCAATAAACTTTGAACGACAAGGAGTAATTGGGCGAATGGGAGGCTAGGATTTTTTTGGCAAATCCCTCAGCGAACCGAATTTCGTCGAAAGCTATTGGTAAAAGCCAGAATAGGTTGATATGCTATAGCCCAGAAATCACGATTTAACGCTTACCCCCGTGAGAAAGTCTGATGGCCAAATTCGACTATAGCGCCTACCTCCAAGAGTCCTTCAGTCAAAATATAGATTCTCTTGATCTTTCAGACCAGCGCAAGCGGTTCTTAAAAGATCGGTGGTTAGATCAGTTGCTCTATCAAGAACGTAAGGCCGGTAAAGAACAAACCCGGTTTGTTAGGTCCATGGTTTTCAGGACTATAGGGGGTGCAATCGCTACCATGCTGATGGGAGTTAGCAATGTCTCTGGAGACTTAATAATAAAAACCTTTGGATGGACTGCGTTTGTCCTGAATGGGTCTGTGAATATTGTCGGGGGTGTCTCAGACTTCATGAAGTTTGGCGACAAACATGTTAAAGCACGAGTGGCCGCTGAACGGCTCAAAAGTTCAGGATGGCAATACTTCCAATTATGTGGCGTCTATAAACAATTTGTGGATCACAGTGACGCCTATAAAGCCTTTGCCAGGGAAACCGAACTACTGATTCAACAGGACTTGGAAGGGTTTATCGCCCAAGCGGAAGACAAGAGTGAGAAAGGCGAAGAGAAAGTTGTCATCGCATCCGCTTCAATCCCACCTACTCAAGATAATCTCAAAGCCATTCGTGCGATCCCTCACCCACAAGAAATTGCTTCATCCACAAAAAATACGCCAAGCGAACAGACAGATTCACAGCCTGAAAAACAAAGTCACTATGGGGAAGACGGTGAACAGGCGAATTGAGTTGGCTGTATATTTTGCTTGATTTGCTTTTGGCGCTTTAATTTGTCTCTTGAAACTGTCTCGAAGGAAATTGCCTCACTTCACGCCGACTCTCAGTAAGTCAGCCCCTGGCCTATACAGATTTCGACTGGGAAGTATTAATGAAAACGATGACTGACATCCCATAATCTACCTTGCAACTAGAAGAGATATAAATCCTGGGTTGCCCCTTCAGAGGCGAAGCGTTCGATGGAGAATTCTCACGACCTTTGCACCTTTCTCTGTCGAAAGCTTCGCCCTTGCCAATCCAAAACGGGAGCGTTCAGCAACTATCCCACGATTTGGCTATAGCGGATTATCTAAGCCTCATTCTTGATCCTGGCGATCATCATCCTGGCGATCATCATCCTCACGATCTCTTGGCTCATCATCTGGAATAAGCGTCTTTTCATAAACGATTTCCCCAGTGATGCTATGAATGCGGGCTGTCAATTCAGCAGTTCGGCCATCGATCTCCATATAACCGAAGAACTGCAGATTTGGCGGGGGGAGGTTAGCAGGAAAACCGCTGGAGCCCGGCCCCCGGACAAATCGATATTCCGGTCCGAAACTTGGATCAAGCTGCCCCGGCCCAAATGCGCCTGCATTGATGGGACCAATGACAAATTCCCAGAATGGATCGAATGCCTTAAATACCGCTCTCTCAGGTTCACACTGCACTGCGGCTGCAAAATGCACATCAGCCGTAATGGAGACCACATTCTTAATATTGCGATCTTTGATGAACTTCAGCAGGTCGCGAAGTTGCAATTCACGCCCTAAGACAGCTGGGTCATTTTGTCCCCACGAATCGCGATCGGTTGGACCTCCCGTCACGATCATAAACGGGTCAATCGATGTTTCATGAAGGAAACGCCCTTTACTCCCTCTCAGCTAGTCATAAATAAGTGGGAAAATGGTGAGCCGAACAACGTAAAAGTTGACAATGCCGGAGCGTTTCAGTTCAAAACAAAGCTTTCAACCTATCTTTCTCAAGATAAGTAAAGAAAAGCATAAAAAAACAATACACTTGCGAATAGAAATCTTTGCAAGTGCATCCAGTAAACGCCCTCGTTAAACACACGCTACTTAGCGAGAAACGTAGAGTTTAAAAACTTACCTTTTCCCAAAAAAATAGACTAAAGCTTGAAAGTAAAATAGCCGTTAACTTGCATTGGCCTATTCGCCAATCCATTGTTTAGTTTCCCCAAAACCCAGAGAATCAAAGATTCTGGCTTGTTGTACTTTTATAAAGCCTCTGATTCAATCGATTTTTCAGCGCTTAGATGAAATCTAGGTTAATGAGGTTAAAAAGTAAAATTGGTAGTGAGAGAAGAGCATGAAAAAAGGATTGATTTTCGATTGCGATGGTGTGCTGGCCGACACCGAACGAGATGGACATCTAGCCGCTTTCAACCAGATGTGGCGGGAAAATGGCGTCAATTGGCAGTGGAGCGTTGAGCAATATGCGGAGAAGGTAAAAATCGGCGGCGGCAAAGAGCGAATGTTTAGCTTGGGGCAAGATGAGGACTTTCGGGCTGTTTTCGCTGTGCCAGAGGCGGAAGACGCCTGGTGGAATATTGTTAAAGCCTGGCACAAACGCAAAAGTGAAATTTATAAAGCTATGGTTGGTTCAGGCGCAATGCCAGGCCGTCCGGGGGTCAAACGGCTAGCCGAGGCGGCGTTAGCAAACGGCTGGACCCTGGCGGTGGGTTCGACATCAGCCCTACCTTCGGTTGAGGCGGTGCTGCGTCACGTTATGGGCGACGAACTGGCTGGTAAATTCGCTGGGGTTTTTGCTGGCGATATGGTTAAGGCCAAAAAACCCGCCCCAGATGTTTACAATCTGGCCGCTGCAAAATTAAACTTAGCCCCCATTAACTGTGTCGTTGTAGAAGATTCGCGGAATGGCTTGTTGGCCGCCGTCGCCGCCGGAATGGCCTGCATTGTGACCTATAACGACTTGACCCAACACGAAGATTTCCGTGAGGCGGCCATTGTGCTGTCAGATTTTGGAGAGCCAAGTAAAGCATCAATTACCGTAACTCAAAACCGGACCGCCGCTAAACCACTGGGGTACTTTAGCTTGGATGATTTGGAAAAAGTTCTGGCTTATTCCCAACCATAGCGGCGATCGCTCATATCACTAAGTCCAGCCTCCACCTATTTACTAATCATCTGATAGCTTCCTCAAAATGCAAAGAGGACATACGAATGTATGTCCTCTTTGCATTTTTCATTGAGAGACAGCGCTATTCAACTAGCTGATCGTTGCGCCGCTGCGATTGTAGGTCGCCCAAAAGCTGGGATGAACCTTGCCTTGAATACGGTTCCAGTATTGTGTGACATCAGCGGTGAGTCCCACCTCTTTCGCCAGTCGGGTTAGCATCGACTGTTGACGCTGCTTGATAGATTGATGACGGTTAATCATCATAAAACGAGCTTTCTCTGACATAGAAGTCGCACTCTGGGTAGCCGCTGCAGAAACTGTGGGGGCGGGAGCAGCAGCATTCGCCGGAATCGATGCAGATGCAGGGGCGGATTCGCCTGTCCTATATGCAGCGCCTCGATAAACCAAATCAAGGGTTGGCTGATGGACAGTATTTTTCTTGACGGTGCGGAATCGAATATCCACTCCGCGATATTTACCCCCTTCCTTAGTTTCATTCAGATCAACCCGGGGGGGGTTGTAATCATAACGGACACCGCGGTAAGTAAGTTGCATATGTCGCCTCCTAGCCCATTAAGCTTCATGTGGGTTTAGTGAACTGAGGCGCGTTCCTTCGGGCTTTTCCCTACTTCCGTCTCTTGCCTGTCCAAAATAGATATCCGTGAAAGTTGAGGATGAACAGAAAAGAGATGAACGATTTACCCTCCTTTTCTGTATCGTAAGCTACAGTTTTTTGCCTGTCAATAGATTTTGTCAGGGAATTTATACAAAATCTATTGAATAATACCCTCACTTTCCATCACGCCTTACCGACCTAAATCAACAAAAGGCTTGATAAAGATGGATCAGACATTATTGGACTGCGTCAAAGGGAGTGACCAGAATGGCCTGAAGATTTTTACACGAAAAGTTCGATTTAAAATTAATTTTTGTAAACAAGCCGGGTTGGCGGGTTCTTAGCCTCCCTCCGGTTTTAACGGTCCAGGCGTCCAAAGGGAAATACCTGCGAGACAGTCCATCGCTGGCCCGTGTGAATCAGTAAGGTCAACTGATCCGCCATAAATTGAAATTGCAGCGATCGCGTTTCAAACTCGAGCCAAGCTTGCTTAAAAGCGCGTGGCTTTAAGTCTCGAAATGCGACTGTCATATGGGGAGCAAATGAACGGTGCTGGGAGCGCCGATCGACAATATCCAGCTCAGCCTCCATATGCACAGCCAACGCCTGCTGCAATGCCATCAACTCAGGCGTTTTCAGAACGTTAATATAAATCACCCTTGGGGGAAAAGACCCAAACCCAGACAAGGCAATCGGTATAGCGCTATGTCCCATCGCAAAGGACATCAGAGATGTCTGCAAATCAGCCACTGTCGCTGCAGGCCACTCAAACGGAGGCTGCAGCGTGATATGGGGCGGCGACTTTTGGGCGGCGCGGCTGTGATAGCGATCGCTAAAGTACTGCTTTATTTCATTAGCTTTGTCCTGCATCTCAGAGGGCGGCAGCAGAGCGATAAAGAAGCGATACCGGGAATTCGCCTTCGAAGTAGGAGACTGAGGTTCCATATAATGGTTTAGATGTAGAAAAAATAATCCTCATCATGCCCTGGTTTGTCAAAATTGAGAGAGGTATTGTAGACAAAACCACTTTTGACCAGCAGGTCCCGGCCCATACACAATATGTCCGCAAGTTAATCGCTAACGGCCATCAAGCGCGTACTGGTTATTGGGCGGATTTCGGCGGCGGTATGCTACTGTTTCAAGCCAATTCATTGGCGGAGGCGACGGCGATTGTACAAGCAGACCCACTGGTTAAAAACGGCTGTGTTGAATATGAGCTGCATGAGTGGCGTATTGTGGCGGAATAGCGTGGAGGTTGACAGTGGCTGCTGACCAAAGTGATGGATACAAAGTCGTTAGTGATAATCGACAAGCTCGCTACCTCTATGAAATTTTGGAAACCTATGAGGCTGGAATCGAACTCAAGGGAACCGAGGTGAAATCTATTCGCCAGGGGAAAGTCAATCTAAGGGATGGATACGCCCTGATTCGGAACGAAGAGGTTTGGCTTTACAACGTACATATTTCCCCCCACGAAACCACAAATCAGGTCTTCAACCATGATCCCAGACGAACCCGAAAGCTGCTGCTACATCGCCAGGAAATCCGAAAGCTAATCGGCAAAGTTGAGCAGAAGGGACTGACCCTAGTGCCCTTAAAAATGTACCTAAAGCGGGGCAAGGTTAAAGTGAATATCGCCCTGGGTAAAGGTAAGAAACTCCACGACAAGCGGGAAGACCTGAAACGCAAGCAGACTAAGCGGGACGTTGAACGGGCGTTGAAGAACTATTAGAAAGATGCTCAACCTAAATAAGCTAGGTTTGCACACCTGTTAACCTTGACTGCCTGACATAAGCTCTACCCACTCTAACTCCCCCTTGCAAGAGAAAAGGACCGGAGTTTCCCTCGTTGGCAAGGGCAGACTAAGAGGGGGAAGCCTCGGCTTCCCCCATCTAATTCAATATCTGCGTACAAGATCGGACCCACTAGACGGTCAACATACCCAACCCCCGAAGCCCTATGGAATTTTCCCAAGCTTAAATTTGGATGCTGGATTAACAATTTAACCGACTCTATTACGTATAATATTTTGATCGATTGGCCACGCTCCTTGTCCAACGGACAAGAAGCAAACAATAGGATTGGGTGCTTGAAAAAAGAGGGTTAGACGCGATCATGGCGCTGATTGTCCAAAAGTATGGCGGTACTTCAGTAGGTACAGTAGAGCGGATTCAAGCCGTCGCTCAGCGAGTGCGGCAGACTGTTGAGGCTGGTAATTCGGTGGTGGTGGTGGTGTCCGCCATGGGAAAGACAACCGATAGCTTAGTCAAACTGGCCAATCAGATTTCCACCCGTCCTTCCCGTCGGGAAATGGATATGTTGCTGTCCACTGGAGAGCAGGTCTCCATTTCCCTATTGAGTATGGCCCTCCAAGAACTGGGCTTACCCGCCATTTCCCTCACGGGAGCCCAGGTAGGCATTGTGACCGAAGCTGAACATACTCGAGCGCGTATTTTAAACATTAAAACGGAACGGCTGGAGCGCCATCTTTCAGATGGCGCCGTCATCGTCGTCGCTGGGTTTCAGGGTGTCAGCAGCTCGCCAGACTTGGAAATCACTACGCTGGGCCGCGGCGGATCCGACACATCCGCTGTCGCATTGGCGGCGGCTCTACAGGCGGACAAGTGTGAGATTTACACGGACGTTCCCGGTATTCTCACCACCGATCCTCGATTAGTTCCCGATGCTCAACTGATGCCTGAAATCACCTGTGACGAAATGTTGGAGCTAGCTAGTCTGGGGGCCAAGGTGCTGCATCCTAGAGCGGTGGAGATTGCTCGCAATTACGGGGTTTTATTGGTGGTGCGCTCCAGTTGGGTAGATGATCCGGGTACTCAAGTGCTGTCTCCACTGGCGCAGTCCCGCTCCCTAGAAGATTTAGAACTGGTTCATCCCGTTGACGCCATTGAGTTTGATACCGCTCAAGCAAAGGTCGCTTTACTGCGCGTGCCGGATCGACCTGGAGTCGCCGCCCAGCTTTTTGGGGACATTGGCCAAGAATCCCTGAACGTCGATCTGATTATTCAATCTATTCATGAGGGCAATACCAACGACATTGCCTTCACTGTGATGCATAGTCATCTGAAGCGAGCGGAAGCAGTGGCCGATGCGATCGCCCCCGCCCTGCGCAACCATCCCTCGGATCCCAATGAAGCAGAGGTCATGGTAGCAAGACATATGGCCAAAGTCAGCATCGTCGGCGCTGGCATGATTGGCCGTCCAGGGGTAGCGGCTCAGATGTTCTCTACATTGGCCGAGGCGGGTGTGAATATCCAGATGATTTCCACCTCGGAGGTGAAGGTCAGCTGCACGTTGGATGTGGAGGATTGTGATCGGGCGATCGAAATCCTTTGCCAAACCTTTAACCTGAACAGCTCTCCCATTCGACTCGATAATACCGACCAGACGACGCCCCCTAAAGACGCCCCGGCGGTCCGAGGCGCCGCGCTTGATCGCAATCAAGCCCGATTAGCCATTCGACATATTCCTGATCGTCCTGGGATGGCGGCCAAAATCTTCCGCCTGCTAGCAGAAAATAGCATTAGCGTCGATATGATTATTCAATCCCAGCGCTGTCGAGTCGTTGATGAGATCGCAACCCGAGACATCGCATTCACAGTGTCTCAATCGGATGCAGAGGCTGCTAAAGAAATCTTAGAGACTGTCGCCCCACAATTAGGCTGTGGCGAAGTCGTTCTAGACACCGCGATCGCAAAAGTGAGCGTAGTCGGCTTAGGGATGGTGGATAGTCCAGGCGTTGCGGCCAAAATGTTTAAAGCCCTGGCAAACCAGCGCATTAACATCCAGATGATCGCTACCTCAGAAATCAAAATCAGTTGTGTGGTCGCTGAAGAAGAAGGCGTCAAAGCGCTACAAGCAGTTCACGCCGCCTTTGGCCTAGCAGGTCAGCAGAAAATTGAAGTGCCAGCGTGAACAAACAGTGGATTCTAGCTTCTTATCCCGTTACCGTTCCAATCCTCTAGGAGCAACTTGCGGCAACATAAAGTCCCAGTAGGAGGAAGTGGATAGGTGGATAGGTGGATGGGTGGATGGGATGTTACTTATTCCCAGATCCCCCAGGATTTTCAGATCAGGCGATTCACATCTAATAGAAAAATCGTCATTTCTTGTTCAGCATGGGAGATCATAGCAACATGGCTGGCAATTTCCAGCGTATCAGAACGGCGATAGGCTTCTGGCAGAGTTCGCATCCTGGATAACGGAACCGCCATTAGCGTAGGGGTATTCGCCGTCGGAATACTGAAGAATTCATTCTGGATACTCTGGACAATGACAAGATAGCCCTGAGTTTGTCCGTCATCTTGTGAAGGAGCCCCAAACAAGCGTTGATGCAAATCCACAACCGTAATTTCTCGGCCGTCAATCTGGGTGATGCCGGTGTAGCTAAGTCCACTGCTGTGAACTGGCGTACGATTGATAATCTTGTACACCCGCTCAATCGGAAACGCAACAACGAGTTTGCCGATTTCGAAAACGATCAGCTTTTGAGACAGGGCGGGTGATTTAAGCGGACCTTTAGAGCGGCTTGGCTTAGATCGACTGAGCGTGCTCTTCATACCAGAGAATTACCTTCAAAGGACAATCACCAACAATGGAAATCAGAAAGCATTGACGGCTATGTGAGCATCTGCGCTATCCCAGACATCTGCCGTTCAAGCATGTTGCGAATTTCACCCAGGAACGTTTGCTCGACATAGGGTTTGGTGAAATATTGGTTGGCGCCTAAATGCATGGCTAGACGCCTATGTTTAGGGTTACCCCGAGACGTCAACATCGCAACTGGAATAGCATTGATCTGCGGATCTTGACGACGGTGGTGGAGAAACTCAAAACCGTTCATATTAGGCATCTCAACGTCACAAATAATCAGCCTTACCCTCGTGGATTGTTGCAGCTGATCTAACGCCTCTTTCCCGTCTCGCGCTTGTAAAACATGGTAGCCAGCTTTTTGTAATGTCAGCGCTAACGTTCGTCGTAAGGCGGCGGAATCATCAACCACGAGAATGGTTGACGTTTGAAAAAAGCCCTTTGGCGACTCTTTCGGAGTTTCTCCTTCAAGGATGGGTTGGCTATGTTCCACCACTAGTAAGGGGCCTTCTTCACCTGGCGCAATTGCATTTAGAGATGGAGATGAAGGGCTCCCCAGAGCAAAATCAAGCAAGGCTGCGCCGTCAATCACAGGAACCAGAGATCCATCCCCTAAAATAGTGCAGCCATAGGTATAACTGGGGGATACAATCACAGTGCTAAAAGGTTTGATCACTAATTCCTGCTCCGTAACCAACCGCTCAATCTCCAAGGCGAATACGGTTTGCTCTTGACGAATCACTAGGATGGGCGACGCCCAGTTCTGGGGGGTCGGCACAGCGCTTAATGATTTACTGGGAAGGGTTTCAGGCAAAGGATAGGTCTGATCTAGCAGATCCGCGACGGCATAGACGGGAACCAATTCATCTTGCCAGTAAAGCAATCGTTGGCTCCCAGAACGCTTGATTTGGTCAGCTTTGGGAATCACAATTTCTGAAATGCTGTCAGAAGGAATCGCCAGAGCAGTTGAACCAATCAGACAAATCAGCAATTTTGCAATGGTCAGGGTTAGGGGCAAACGTAGGGTAAACGTAGTTCCCTGTCCAGGGAAGGGGGTGACGCAGATCGTCCCTTTGAGTGACTTAAGCTGTGAGCGAACGACATCAAGGCCAACTCCCCGACCAGATAACTCACTCACTTGGGAAGCTGTGGAAAAACCTGGTGAAAAAATCAACTCCGCCAACTGTTTTTTATCAATGATGGCCAATTGAGCGTCTGAGAGTAATCCTAATGTAACCGCTCGACGGCCAATTTTCTCCAAATCCAAGCCCCGACCATCATCCCGCACTTCAATCACAGTGGTATTGCTCTGGTGGTAAGCGCTTATTTCAATTTGTCCCCATTCGGCCTTGCCTTGTTGAACTCGGGTTTCGGGGCCTTCAACGCCATGATCAAAGGCATTCCTGAGCAAATGCAACAAGGGGGTGTAGAGCTTCTCCAAAACCGCCTTATCAACCAGCACGCCGCCGCCGCTTATCTTCAGTTCGACAGGCTTGTGATACGTGGCGGATAAATCTCTCAGGATCCGTGGGAAACGATCGAATACGCCACCAAGCGGCAACATTCGAGCCCACATCAACTCATTCCTTAGCTGGGTCATCTGCTTCCGTTGTCTATCCAGCATCTGGTTCGATCGACCTGCAAACAGTTCAACATCTCCCACAGATTCTTCTAACAACATAACCTCTTCGAGGAGGTCGCGAATCAGACCATGCAGAGCCCCATAGCTGTCTAATTCCAGAGAATCAAAATCGGCAGCGGTTGACGATATCTGTAGCTCACGTTTTGAGTTCGTTGCTAGCCCGCCAGAAGCTGGAGACAGATTGCGCTCTGGGTCGATCAGCATTTGATCTGAGAGGTCTTGCAGGGAACCTGTTAGACGCTTAAAGAGATCAAACCGATAGACCAGTTCTCGGACTGAGCGTTGGAGCTGTTCATTTTGTAAAGCAAGGCCATTGCGATTGATAGTCAGCTCACCTAACAAATTATCCATCCGGCCTAAACGGTCGAGATCAACCCGAACCGAGAGGTTGGGGGATGGAGTATTCGTTTCAGGAGCCAAAGCTCCCTGCTTAGTAGGGGTCTTCTGCCTAATTAAGCCCCCTTGAGTGACCGTAAGCGCCGTCAAAGATTTATCGCCTGCGGTAGCCCCTTGGGGGGGAGGTGAATATTCACTGACCGTAAGCGCCGTGTCTTCGGTTAGAAGCCCTTCGACAGTCTCTACTGGGGGCAAATCCTCGAAGATTTGCTCCACCGAACATACGGCTTCAGCGATAGTTTCTGGCGGTTCTGCATAACTTTGAGATGCTAAAGGCGGAGTTAGACTTAACGTTTCGACGTCAGCTTCATCGACACTCTCTGAAGTTATTGGCTGGTCAGTCGTACTAACTACTGTCCCCGCTTGATTAGGTGGAATAACGAAGTCAACATAGGCGGCAACATTCTCCACCCCCTCTTGAATTGACTGTTCATCAGAGTCACCCCCTGAATTCAACTCGCTCTCAGTTGGAATGACGATGTCAATATAATCTGTTATTTCTTCTGTAATGATTTCTTCTGTAATTTCCTGTACATCGTCTAAGACCAACGGCTCATCCAGTTCGCTTTCCGCTTCAAACTCGCCGCTAACTGAGATAACGATATCACCATAGTCGGTCATTTCATCTGTGGCGCCCATCCCGGCTGCTTCATATGCAGCTCCTGCTGCAGACTCAACCGCTAAGCCTTTAAAGATCTCATCTAACTTAGAGTTCGCAGCCTCTAATGTATAATCTGTGTGCAAATCTTCTGATAACTCTGTCTGAGGAATAAAGTCAGGGTCATCTTTATGCCCCTCTAGCCGATCTGCGATCGCCCCTTCAACCGAGCCCTCTAAACTCTCTAACGAGAGAAATAAATCTTCACGATGTTCAGTCAGGAAATCACTATCGCCAAAAATATCCTCAATTAAAGGATCCTCAATCAAAGGAATCGAATCCACCGACACTTTCTCGTCATATGAGGCGATTAACGGCTCGGTATCTAACGTAGAATTTGCTCGTGTGCTCTCAGCCGGAAGACTCTCTTCCTCCATGCTCTGTGGCGGATCCCAGTCCCCAGAGGAGGCGCCCACCAGAATATCAATTGTTTCCGAGGAAGCCGCTTCATCAACTGAGCAGGCTTCTGACTCAACTTTTTCCAAATAGAGTTCTGTCTCGACTCGGCGGGGGATAGAATCTTTGACGGCATCGCAAAGGACTTCTCGCCTCAGATCTCCTAAAGCGACTAATTCAGTCGAGGGGCCGCCAACATGATCCCGTTCACCCGTCAACACGGCGGCCCGAGCTGCTTTAAAGTCAGCCAACGCCAATTGCGTAATGAGAACCGCTTCATGGGGATGAGTATCCAGTCCCTTGATAGCAGCTTGGGCCGTGTCTCCAAAGCCAGGTAAATCAAGTAATTCAGCGAACCCTTGAAAAACTTCCGCTTGGGCCCTTAGTTCACCTGCCACCTCATAATCCTGGGGATTGGCGAGCACTCTCTGTAAGCGCTCCAACCCCTCGCCCACATCAACCTCAAAAATTGAGACCACCATATCAACGCCCAAATCCACAGAGCTTGGAATGAACGTCTCGGTTTGAGCCATGACATCCCCCAACAGCGCTTCTAGTTGAGCAAAAATGGGCTCAGCTTCAGCTAATGCTAACAATGGGTCAGAATCACCCATTGTTATGTGTTCCATCAAGGGCAATTTTAGACAGTCATATGCTTGGAGAAAGAGCCCTTCCAGCGCCGTGTCAACCGTGACGGCGTCACTGTAAAGCGCCTTGAGAATGTCCTCCAATCGGTGAGCGATGACTTGAATCGCGTCCAACCCAACACTGGCGGCTCCTCCTTTGAGGGAATGGGCCGCCCGCATCAGATCATGAACTTTTGCCGTACTGCGCTCCTGTCTCAAGTTTAATAGGCCGGATTCCAAAATCTGAAGCAGCTCAGGAGCCTCTTCAATAAAAAATTGGTAGGCCTGATCACGAATTGAGGAACTGATAGACATAATGAATTGGGGACTAGGAAACAGGTTATCAACATAGGCCATGGGGACTGGGGAATCAGGCTGTCGCTCGGAAGACGCCTACCTCGCTTGCCGTTCCCCAACACCGACACTACTTCACCTTGAACTGACCCACACTCCCCTGCAGAGCTTGGGCCACCGCTAATAGATGCTTGAAAGAATCAGACACTTGAGTAGCTTCCTTGGCCGTTTTGTCAGCAATCGTCGCCACGTCGGTAATACTCTTCACAACAACTTCGGAGTCTTGGGTTTGGGCGGTTGTCGCTTGGGCGATCGCTTCAACCAAAGTGTTAATTTGGCTGCTGGCTGCTGTAATTTCATTCAAACTCTGGCGAGTTTCATCCACTAATTTGGTTCCCTCCACCACTTGCTCAGTCCCGGCTTCCATTGCGGTCACCACGTCATTTGTTTCAGCCTGGATGTCAGTGACCAATTGGGAAATTTCAGCAGTTGCTTGAGCAGACTGTTGAGCGAGCGATCTGACTTCATCGGCGACCACTGCAAAACCACGCCCCTCTTCTCCTGCGCGCGCCGCCTCAATCGATGCATTCAGAGCCAACAAATTCGTTTGAGCCGCGAATGAATCGATCAGGTTAACCACCTTAGAAATTTTCTGAGACGATTCACCCAAGCGCTTAACCTTTTTCGCAGTATCCGCAACTGTTTCCCGAATCGCCATCATCCCTTCCACTGTCCGGTTCATAGCGATATCCCCGATTTCTACCGTTTGAGAGGCTTGCTGAACAACCGCCGCTGCTTGTTTAGCGTTGAGAGCCACACTCTGAGTTGAGTTGGCCATTTCTTGAATCCGATTCAAAGCTGCTGAAATTTCTTGCGTTTGTTGCAACGCTCCCTCAGACAAAGCCTGCACAGAGGTTTCATTCTCATCTGTGGTGGCAGTCATCTGGGTCGCCGCTGTTTGCACTTGCGTGACAATTTTCCTCAAACTCTCAATGGTGGCGTTGTATGAGTCTGCAACCGTACCAATTTCATCGTCAGTAACACTGGCCCGAATCGTCAAATCCCCTTGGCTCAGTGGATCAACTTGCATTAACAATTCCAGTGCGCGCTTTTGCATCGTTTC
>JASJDH010000462.1 GCA_030065175.1 Leptolyngbyaceae cyanobacterium MO_188.B28
TGTTATTTTTGGGCGGTTGCACCTTGGCAAAGACAACACCTCCCTACTCCTCAAATTCTAAGTCGGTGTCCAAGGCCAACTGGCCTGAGAAACTGCGATTCGCTGTGACCGATCTGAGCGGCTTGGATGATTTAGAGAAAGATTTTGGGGAATATCGTCAGGCGCTGGAAACGGTATTGGGAATTCCAGTGGAATTTTATCCAGTAGAAAACTATTCCGCCGCCGCTCCCGCCCTATTGGCTAACGAACTTGACTTTGCTATGGCTGGCCCGTCTGAATATTTACTCTTGAGGGCGCGCGCTCAAGCCGTTCCCATTGTGGGCGTAACTCGTCCCGATTATTACACACTCATTATGACCCGCATGGACAGCGGCATTGACACATTAGCCAAGCTGAAAGGCAAAAAAATCGCCATGCGCACTGAAGGCTCAACGGCAGGCCATATTGTACCGATGAAGCTACTTCTGGATGCGGGGGTTACGCCAGGGGACTATGATATTGTGATGCTCAACCGACAGGGCTTTGAAGCCCTTCAAGCCGACCAAGTCGATGCCTGGACAGATTCTCACAGCCGTTATGTTGAATATGTTAAAGAACCCGGGTTAGAAGGCTCCGAAATTCAAGTCATCGCCACTAGCGACAACTTGCCGCCAGATGTGTTTGTGGCGAATCCTAGTCTGGGAGAAGACTTTATCGCTGAATTGCGATCGCAGATTCTCGCCCACAAAGAAACACTAATGCCTGCCTTACTGTCTTCTGAAGCTAACCAAAAGTATCAGCAATCCCAATTGATTGCAGTTCAAGACGCTGACTACCAAGCCTTGCGAGATAGCTATCACGCCATTGGACAATCCTCTGCAATTGAGTAGCCACTTAACTGAGTGACCATTTTCTCTATGGCGCAGCGTTCTTTACCAATGCTCCAATCAACATCCCAGGCCCTTCACTATCTAAGCAAGGCATTCGGGATTGATCAAAGCATTTCAAAAAAGATTAGCTTCGGCTACACCCTGGCCCTGGGAACAGCAGTATTGGGAGCCAGTTGCGGACTACTGGGCGGCTCATATTATGCTCAGCCGACCCGTCTACAGGCACAGCAAATGTTGCAAGAGAAAGCGCTGTTGAATGATCTCAACACCCGTCTCTTGAGTATTCAAATGCATCCTCAGCGGTTACTTGCGGTTTCTGGAGAGAGCGCCATATGGCTGCAGTACGAGACTAATCAATTCAGTATTGAACTGCGACAGCTCAATCTCCTGCTAGATGAAATTGAGCAGGTCTCGAAAGCCTCCCCTCCGGAAAACCTAAAGCTAACGACACTTATCAGCCAATACCGGATCATTCTTCAGTCCTATGATCAGTTTACCCGCGATCTCTGGGACAGTTTTAAGGGCATTGATCACAAACAGGCCGCCGCTGAGACGTTAGCCGCAGCCCTCAGCAGCAATAGCGCCAGCGAACTCTCTACTCTATTTGAGCAACGGTCTGAGGACTTAACTCGGCTGCAACAAATGGTTGACCAAAATTATAATGAAGCGACCTCCCAACTCCTGCAGGTTGAACGCCTAAGACTCACCATCATTTTGGCAAGCATGGCTGCATCTGTTGGATTAGGAATCGTGCTAGCCATGTTCACCAGCCGAGCCATCGCCCGACCGATTGAAAAACTGACGATGGTGGCCCACCGCGTTACCCAAGATAATAATTTTCATCTCCAGGCCCCGATCCAAACCCGTGACGAAGTCTCCTTGCTGGCCCAAGCCCTGAATCAATTGGTGAGTTGGGCCGGTCAATACACCGCCGAACTAGAAGAAGCCAGACAAACTCTGGAAAAACGGGTTGAAGAAAGAACCCAGGCGCTACAGCAATCAGAAACCTCTTTGCGACAACAAGCAGAGGACTTACAAGGCACTTTGGATGCGTTACAAAAAACCCAGTTACAACTCATTCAAAGCGAAAAAATGTCCAGCTTGGGACAAATGGTAGCGGGTGTCGCCCATGAAATTAACAACCCGGTTAGCTTTATCTACGGAAATCTTAAGCACGCTATCCGCTATACCGAAGATGTGATAGAGCTATTGGAACTATACCAAAGTCGCTATCCTACCCCTAACGCAGAGATTCAATCCGCCATTGAGGACATTGATTTGCCCTTCCTGCAACAGGATTTTCCAAAACTGATGCAGTCTATGGAAGAGGGAGCCATTCGCATTCGCGACATTGTTCAATCCCTACGAACGTTTTCACGGCTGGATGAATCTGCAATTAAACAGGTGGATCTCCATGACGGCATTGATAGCACCCTGACAATTTTGAACAATCGCCTCAAAACCCAATCAGAGGCGTCAGCCATTCAGGTGATACGCAACTATGGACAGCTCCCCGCCATCGAATGTTACGCCGGTCAGCTAAATCAGGTGTTTATGAATATCTTGAGCAATACCATTGACGCGTTTGAAATGACGCCGGAGTTGCCAAATCCTACAATCACTATCACGACTCAAACGATTGAGCCCGATTGGGTGGCGGTTCAGATTAAAGATAATGGTCCCGGCATTCCTGAATCAGTTCGCCGCCGCTTGTTCGATCCCTTCTTTACGACAAAAACAATCGGAAAAGGAACAGGACTAGGGCTCTCCATCAGCTACCAAGTTGTCACCGAAAAGCATAAAGGCTATTTAGGCTGTGAATCAATTCCTGGCCAGGGAGCTGAATTTATCATCAAGCTACCTGTCAAGTTATAAAGTCCGCTTTGATGGCATCCTTAAAAAGGTATAATATGCCAGCAGAATGGACACATTATGCTGGAAAAATTTGACGCCATAATTGACGCCACAAAGGGAGTCTTTTTCGATCGAGGAGACACCACCAACGCTTCTCATCAGGGACCCAGTAGTGAGGCAAAGGAAATTCAAAGAGCTGAGTGTCTTCAGTTATTTATCCAGAAAAAATACCAAAAAACGATTTCAGTCGATCAGATCTTACAGACGTTTATCGATCCATGGAAATCAACATTTCCGAACCGAGATCGTCGCGGTTATGAACTTAAAATTGATGACTATATCAATGAGATGCTTGCTGTCTATAACATTGACTATCAAGAAGCTGATATTAATCAGATGATTTTTGCATATGGCAAATCTCACATTCAGTGGGATACGCCAAATCATGGAATTAGCGATCTGTTTCAATATTTCAAGGCGAAGAATATTAAAATTGGCATCCTGTCCAATTCCGTAATGCCTGGGTGGATATACCAGGAAATGTATAAACACTATGGATTAGCGCAGTATATTGATGAATATGTCTTTAGTTATGATGTGGGCTTCAGGAAACCTGATAGAAGAATATTCGAGTATGCTTGTCAAAAAATGACGTTAGCCCCTCAACATTGTCTCATGATAGGAGACAGGGTTGATAAGGACATCATGGGCGCAAAACAAATTGGCATGAGAACGATTTGGTACAATGTTGAAAAGCATGAATCAGACAACTGTAATGCTGATCTCGAAATCAGCAATTTTAGGGAGCTACTCCGTTCAGGTTAACTTCAAGTCCCCGATTGAATCAGAGCGTCGCTTCTACTAGGGGCAGAGAGACTAAACAGGTTGTGCGCTTGCCCACCTCACTATCAATGTAAATCGCGCCTTGATGTAAGTCCACACACTTTTTAACCACCACTAGACCCAACCCCGTGCCCGGAATGCTGCGGACATTTTTGCCCCGATAAAACGGTTCAAACAACCCCTTTTGATCCTCAGGGGAAATGCCAATCCCTTCGTCCTGCACGCTGATTTCCACCGTCTCAGCGTGAAATGCTAAAGCCAGGTGAACATTCCCCCCCTGGGGAGAATACTTGATGGCGTTTGACAACAGATTAGACAAAATAGACCGCAATAGCTTCTCATCCAGGTAAGCCGGAATCGGGGCTCCCTGACACGTGAAAGCGAGGGTGTGGTTCGACCCAGCGCTTAGACGCATTTCCTCGATGAAATGACGACAATATCTCTCCAGATTGAGCAGCTTGGGATTAAAGGCCAGTTTCCCTGTTTCGGCGCGATTAATGGTCAAAATGTCATCCAACAACTGCACCATATTTCTCACGGAATCTTGAATCCGATTCAGGTTGCGTAAGCGTTTTGCGGTGTTGTCCCATTCATCTTGAGAATTTTCCAGCACTTGAGCCGCTGCCAGGGCAGTGCTGAGGGGAGTGCGAAACTCATGGGACACCATGGAAAAGAAACGGGTTTTAAGGGCGTTGAGTTCTTTTTCTCGGGCCAGCGCCAACCGAGTTTCATCGAGTCGCTTGCGTTCGGTAATATCACGGGCGTTCACCATCACTCGACGCGTGACGGCGCTTTCCACAAAGGGCTGACTGATAGCTTCTAGGATCCGCCAGGACTGATCGCGATGGCGATAGCGAAACTCTATGGGACGAGCCATCTCTGGATCTGGCGCGATATTGGTGAGGCGATCGCGGGTGGTGATCCAGTCATCAGGGTGAATGCAGCTAATCACGTTCGACCCCGCCAGCTCCGCTTCGGCGTAGCCTAGCACCTTTTCCACCGAGGGACTGACATAGCCAATGGTTCCATCTGGCTCCAGAATCATGATGATGTCCAGGGCGTTTTCAATCAGAGTTCGAAACCGCTCTTCACTCTGACGGAGCTCCTGTTCTACTCGCTTTCGCCCGGTGGTGTCCCGTTGCACCGCGATCCAGTGAGTATACCATCCCTGGGTGTCGGCAACGGGAACAAGACTAAATTCATTCCAAAATTCCGAGCCGTCCTTGCGATAGTTGACCACTTCAACAGTGACAGGGCTCCAGCTAGAGAGGGCCGTCCGCACTTTTTGCAGTTCTACCTGATCGGTTTTGGGGCCCTGCAAAATCCGTGGGGTTTTCCCTAATACCTCCTCCGGCTGATAGCCCGTGATTCGGGTAAAGGCTTCATTCACATAGATAATTCGGGGCCCGGGTTCATCAATCGGTTCCGCTTCCGTCACGATCACGGCGTCATTGGTATTGACAACGACAGATTGCAGCAACCGCACCTGTTCCGCCTGTCGTTTTTGTTCGGTGATATCCGCAATCACGGCCATAACGCCGCTCCGCTGTCCATCCTTATCGGATAGGGGAGCAGCGGAAAAAATAATATCGATGGGGGAGCCGTCTTTCTTCTGGAGACGAAGTTCTAAGCGTGAATAGGTTTGGCCTTGCAGAAGATTAGTTTGCAGGGTAGGGTAGTCCGCCAGTCGGTTGTCTAACTCAATCGGACTGGGTTGATTAATGACTTCCGCCTCGGTCCAGCCAAACATCTGTTCCGCCGCTGGGTTCCAGATCTTGACCTTACCCTCAAGATCTAACATTACAATGGCCCGAGGCGACGCTTTAATCAGCGCTTTCAGGGTGTGGTTGCTGTGACGTAAAGCGGCTTCGGTGCGCTGGCGCTCCTCAATTTCCGCCCGCAGGGCAGTGTTGGCGGCGGCTAATTCAGCGGTGCGTTGTTGGACACGTTGCTCCAGTTCGGTGTTGAATTGCTGGAGTTGGGTGTAGAGTTCAGATTGCTGAATTGCGATCGCCACTTGAGTGGCCAGGGACTGCATCAACTCAACTTCCCAGGTTTCCCACCGGCGGGGCGAACTGCATTGATGAGCGATCAATAACCCCCAAAGATAGGGTTCAGAGGGTGATACTTCATGAGGGTCGCCCGACTCATTCCGCCGATTCTCTTGAATAATCGGCGCCGCCAATTTCGCCTTGACTCCAAACTGTTTTACAAACTCCGCCAGACAAGGCTCAACATCAGTCTGCTCAATATCATTAACTGCGCGGGTTTTACCTAGAGAATAGGCCTGATGGTACTCTTTAGGAAAAACTTCTTCTGGAAAGGATTGCCCTAAAATCTTGGGATAGGGGGATATAACCGTTTCGTGAATGGCGCGGCCCGTTCCATCATCCCCTAGACGATAGATCAGGACACGATCGGCGTGCAGAAAACGCTGCACTTCCTCCACTGTGGTGGCTAATACCTGATCAATATCTAAAGATTGCCGAATATTTTGAGCAATCTGAAACACCAGCCGTTCACGTTCAGTTTGCCGCAACAGCGCGTCTTGACTTCGCCGCCGACCTCTCCCTCGGGTGTAATACCAGTAAGCAGTAAGCAGAGACAGCAAGCCGCCGCCAACGCCGATGCAGAGTAAAGCTGTTACATTCACGATAGGGGTTAGTGGAGATTAGCTATGACCATCGAGTCGGCTTTTTTGCAATTCAGCATAATCTTCTTGCATAGCGATCTCAAGCATCTCATTCTGTAATTGGTTTATCTTTTGATCAAACATTTCTAAATTATCAAGCGCAACGAAGCGCTTTTCTCCGGTTGGTTGGAAACTTTTGGCGTCAACAACTTCTACCTGGCGAAAAAAGAAACCCGTTTTGGAAATCACTCCCCCTTTGTCAAAACAGAGTTGTTGAGATGATTTTATTCTAAAAAGCGTTTTCTCCATTGCCATTACACTTAAATTAAAGGAACTCTGAGCGCAAGCTTAAGCGGGGAAGCACATCGCCCAAGCGCCGCTAGGAGGGGAAACTGCATGGGTGAGCGCCTTACCAGGAAAAAGAAGAATTTTAAGCCGTCAAGCCTCCCCGGACAAAGGAGGGAGTTAGGGGGAACTCCCCCCTCCATCAGTCGGCATCGCAATCTGGAGAAGCGATTCCCTTCGGAGAGAAAGTTGAGGGTTGAGGACGTACCCATACCAACTTCAGCCGCTACCTAGCCCTTGTCGACTCAACCGTTAGAAACCTAGCAATCCAGCCAGAACTACTAACGCAATGAAGGTCAGACCGCTGCCCACCATTCCCAGCCAGATTTTTTCCAAAATATCAGCGTTGGGATGTCTTCTCACCCCAGCCTTACGAATGTCGGTAACGGGGAGCCGATCCCGGTAGTCTACCCCGTAGCGAGCCATATGCTCAAACGTGACTTCTCCCTCAGACCAGTGGCGCAGTTTCCGCCTCCGCTGATAAGGAACGGTATTTTCGCCAAAGTTAGAGAGATATTCCTCACTGTTGAGCAAATTATCAATAAAGCCCTTCAACCCTTTTGTAGCCAATACAATGGACCAGGCCATTTTCTCGCGATCGCCATAAACATCTCGACCTAAAAATCGTTGAATGCAAATCTGCACAAATCGATAATTATTGTTGCTGTCGTAAATTAGGCGTCGAAAGTTATCTGACAGCGCCAATCCCCGCACAAAATCCTTGACAGAGATTTGACCCGCTTTTAATTGAGACTCTAAAAAGCGTTGACGATAGCAATCCAACATCTGTTGCTCATTACAGATTTGGCGATAGGCCGCCATGATCAACCGATCCATTTCAGAATCAGATAACAGATTCTCGGTATTGTAAATCATGGGCTGTCCATCAGCAGGCCCCTCAAACCCAGTAACTCGAGAATTTTGAGATAGGGGGGCATACTCTAACAGAGGAATCGACATAAGGGTTCTCCAACATCTAATTTACTGAATCAATAAAAATTGAGCCAAAGAGGCAACTTTTGCTCAGGCTGAAGCACCCCGCTGCATCATTAAGATGAGCGATCGTTTCAAGTCACCCTGAGTTCTGAGACGGACTTCGCCAACTATTTGGCAAACTCACGCTCTTTAGTCCACCCTGCTCGAGTCGCGATTTAACAATGAGTCATCGTCAACTCCTCACTCTCCCCTTCCTGAGCCTGACCCAGGACTCGCCTCAGGCTAACCGTCTGCCATTATCTAGGCGGT
>JASJDH010000463.1 GCA_030065175.1 Leptolyngbyaceae cyanobacterium MO_188.B28
GTTAGATTCACTGGCTGTCCGTTTAGTTTCAGTCAAGTTATCTATTGGGATAATTCTCTACTGGAACTTTGCTCTAGTTCGGGAAACTGTAGCCCAAAATATATCCATCGATGGCTCGCTCGGACCTGAAGCAATTTTGACGGGGCCGACATACGTGATACGACAAGAAGATGGTCAGGTTGTTAACGGCAACCTATTCCATAGCTTCGGGAGTTTTAATCTTTTTGATGGCGAGGAGGCTAGTTTTCAGAGCACTGATGCAATAAGCAACATCATCTCCAGAGTCACTGGGGGTTCTCCCTCTTTCATTGATGGGATAATTTCTACAACTAGTCCTAATGTCAATTTCTTTTTAATTAATCCGAATGGCATTGTCTTTAACGACAATACCCAATTGAATGTTACAGGCTCATTTGTAGCTAGCACTGCTAATGCGATCCAATTTGGTGGCGAGTATGCTTTCAGTGCCTCGGAAAGAAATGCTCTCCCCAATACACTTCTCACTATTAACCCTTCAGCATTCCTCTTTAATCAAGTTCCAACTCAATCCATCACAAATCGAGCAAATCTGGAAGTCCCCAACAGTAAGACCTTAGTATTACTGGGTGGAGATATATTAAATTTTGATGGTGCAAATCTATCGGCTCCAGATGGGCGAATTGAAATAGGGGGAGTCTCTGACCTGGGAAGTGTTGCTCTGAATCATAAGGTAAATGATCTACAGCTATTTTTCCCAGCTGAGTTAACTCGAGCAAATGTATCTATTGGTGGGAATGAAAGTTCCTCTATTTTTCGCAGCAGTGGTATTAATATTTATGGCAGTACACTCTCTTTAGATCAAACTTTTCTGTTTATATCTTCAACTGAAGAAGGTATTTCTAGAGAGATAATCTTAGATGCTCAGGATAGAATTGACTTAGACAGCAGCACTTTCAGAGCTACTAATTCCATTGATGCTAGTGAAACTGTCAACATCTTTCTGCGGGCGCAAAACGCTATCTCTCTACAAGGAAGCTCTGTCAGTAGCGCAACTTCGGGAAACATAATTGGTGGAAGCATTAATATTGAAAGCGGAGCTCTCTTGATGGCTGGTCGTAGCTTGCTGTCGACTAGCACTAAAGGCAGTGAAAATGCAGGGGATATATCCATAATAGTCAATAACCGTTTTTCTGCTGAGAGTAGTAGTAGGCTCACGACCTCAACTTCAGGCATTGGCAGTGGCGGGTCAATTCACGTTCAGACCGAGCAATTCTACCTCACAGAGAATGCCTTCCTTCGGACAACGACCTTTGGCGGAGGGTCTTCTGGAGATATTACAATCTTTGCTGGGCAGGTAAATATGCTGGAGGGAGGGCGAGTCTTAGCATCTACACAAGGTCAAGGTAGAGGGGGTAAAATCCAAATTAACGATTCTGATTCCATCAATCTCTCTGGAGTTTCCTCAAATACCTCCTTTTCCAGTGGTCTATATACAACCTCTGGGCGCAGAGCAAATAATCGTGGGGGCGAAATCAGCCTAAATACAGATAACCTACAAATCAGTGATGGAGCCGTATTAAGTGCTCAAACCAGAAGCAACTTTAGCGGAGGAAATATTACAGTCAATGCCAACACCATTGAACTCTCTGGTGGTGGGCAAATCCTGACGACTGCCTTTAGCGGCGGGAATGCAGGTCAGATTACAGTCAACGCCTCTGAAAATGTTATCTTCTCTGGCAGTGATCAAAACTTTGCTGAGCGAGAGGCTCAATTTGGTAATTTAGTTGTTAATGATGGTCCTGCCAGTGGTCTATTTGCCCGGACTGAAGGGAGTGGGGATGGCGGAGCCATCACAGTTCACTCTATTCAATTAAGCATTCAGAACGGAGCCCAAATTTCTGCTGCTGCTGACAATTCTGGCGATGCGGGCAGTCTCATCATCCAGGCTGGACTCGTCAACCTGCAAGACAGAGGACAGATCACCGCTTCAACTGTTTCAAGCGGAAGTCAAGAAGGTATTCAACTCCAGGGTGTTGATCGCTTGACTGTGCTTGACAACAGCCAAATCACCGCGTCAACCGAAACAGGGCAAGCAGGCAGCGTGAGCGTAAACAAAGACGAAGCCCCCGCCAACCTAGTATTGATAAGCGGCAACGACAGTCTTCTCGCCGCTCAAGCAACTGGTGAAGGAGGAGTCGCCGGAAGCGTGGACATTAACACCCGGCAACTGATCGTCGAAGACGAAGCCGCCGTGACGGTGAGTAGTCCCCAGGGTACAGCAGGCGATCTAAACGTTACCGCCGATGTCATTATTCTCGATAACGGTACACTCAGTGCAGAAACGGCTGCGAACATCGCCGCCGCTCAGAATTTAGCCGCCGATGAAATTGCATTCCCAAGCCAAGCAGGGGCGAATATTGGACTGTCTGGCTTAGAACTCCTGCTGCTGCGCAATGAAAGTAGTATTTCGGCCAATGCATTAGGAGATGCCAATGGCGGCAACATCATCATTGATGCACCCGATGGCTTTATTGTCGGTATCCTTCCCACCGGACCCAATGGCAGCGACATCACCGCCAACGCCCAGCGGGGCGACGGCGGCGTGATTAACATTGCCGCTCAAGGGCTGATTGGCATTGAACCCAGAGCCGCCCTCACCCCCGACAACGACATCACCGCCATTTCATTTGAGGGCGGCTTACCCGGCAGCATTATTATCGATTCATTAGAAGTTGACCCCACCCAAGGCTTAGGCGAACTCTCCACAGACCTCGCCGTTCCCCCCCTCAGTCAAAGTTGTCAAATCAGCAGCGGCTCAGGCCGCCTCGTCAACATCGGACGGGGCGGATCCACCGCCAGCCCCTATGAACCCCTCAGCAGCAGCAGTTTCCTAGACGACATTTATCCCGCCCAACAATCTATAGACCCCACCGATTCAGCAGCAAGTTCCAGAGCCGCCGCCTACCCCGAGCAAATCGTAGAAGCCCGGGGATGGATCGTGAATGAGCGGGGAGAAGTGATGTTGGTGGCGGATGTTTCGGAGGGAGCGGGACGGGGGGGGTGTTATTTGGGTGGGGGTTAGGTGGATGGGTGGATGGGTGGATGGGTGGATGGGTGGATGGGTAGATGGGTGGATGGGTGGATGGGTTGGATAATCTCCTAGCCCTACTAATCGGATAGTGCTTAAACAGTCCTGTCGAGAATTGGTAGGGGCTAAGCATTTGGCTATAAGGCTTCAGACACTTCTGTCAATTTCGCTCCAAATGCTTCGCCCTTACAGCAGTACACCACTTATAAGTACCTGTGCAATGACGTTTACTAACTGGATTCAGGTATTCAGAGGGTTTCAGCGACTTTTCACTGTAATTAATTTTGCCTACCCACTTACTTCGCCGACAGCATCAGATCGCATTTCCCAACCGCGATCGCGCCCCCTCAGAGACCCGGTTTCTGCCAACACCACCCCAAGCTATTGCAGTTGAAACGGAGAAACCGGGTCTCTCCAGACCCAGGTGATAAAATTCAGGGCGATCGCTTCACGCAGCGGAGTGTGCAATTTACATGGACAATAATATAGAGATAGCCGCCTTAGACCAAATTCCTACGGCAACCGGCTTGTCCCCAGAAGCAATTCAAACCCTTAGAAAGACACTACCCCATCCCGAGGGATAAGATAATGACCTTTCGTATTCGTCGTTTCCTGCTGGCCGCACTACTGGGTCTGATCGCAGTATTCAGTTTCCCGGCTTTATTGACCGAAGTCCATAGCGCTGCGCCGGGACCGGAAACCCCCATTGCGGCTTCAGCGGCAACGGCTGAATCGCCCTTGAAACAGGGAATAGAGCAGTATGAAGCAGGCCAGTATACAGCGGCGATCGCAGCCTGGAGGCAAGCGCTGACAGCGGCCGAAAGAGATGGGGAGCGTTTGCAACAAGCCCTCTTGTACAGTAACCTCTCGTTGGCGTATCAACAGTTAGGGCAGGAAGAGTCAGCCGAGGCGGCCATTGCGGCGAGTCTGGCCCTGTTGACAGAGGGGGCGGCTGAGGAACAGTCCTCAGCGTATTATGAAACCTTCGCTAAAGCCCTCAATGCCCAGGGTCGATTGCAATGGAGCCAGGGCGACCTATCGGCGGCGTTGGATACATGGCGACAGGCCGCGATCGCCTATGATCAGGCGGGGCATGTTCCGGGAATTGTGCTCAGTCAAATCAACCAGGCCAAGGCGCTGCAAGCACAAGGGCTGCATGTTCAGGCCAAAGTTGTCCTGGAGCAGGTTTACCAAATTCTGCAGCGGCAAGCCTTATCTCCTCAGCTCAAGGCGACTGGACTGTGGCATTTAGGCATTGCCTATAGACACATTGGCGAGTTGCAAAAATCACTGGAGAGGTTAGAAGAAAGTTTAAGGCATGCTGAGACCCTACAATCTTCTCCCTCAGCCTCTCCCTTGGTGGGGTTAGTGGGGTTGGATTTAGGCAACACCCGACGGGCCTTTGGCGATCGGGCCAGCGCCATTGGCCAAGATGAAGCAGCAGCAGAGCATAGGACCCAGGCGCTGACTGCGTATCAAAAGGCGGCGGGCGCCACTAAATCCTTAATCACAAAAACACAGGCGCAACTCAACCAGCTCAGTCTCTTGATTGAAATGGGGGAACTCTCTGAGGCGCAGGACTTATGGCCCACCTTAGCCATAAATGACTTGCCGCTAAACCGCGCCGCCCTCTTCGCTAAATTAAACTTCGCCCGTAGCCAAACAGCCCTAAAGCAGGCATTGGAAAAGCAGGCATTGGAGGAGGGAACAGCGGCAGACAAGGCGTCTAGATTGAAGGCGGCGACGGACGCGAAAATGGCGGCGGGAGCAGCCCCCGACTGGATGGAAATTGGTCAGTTTTTAGCCGGGGTGGCGCAGCAGTCACGGGAGTTAGAAGACCCCATCGCAGAATCCTACGCCCTCGGGCAGCTCGGCAACCTGTATGAAGTCACAGGTCAATGGTCAGACGCCCAGGACTTGACGGAGCAAGCGCTGCAACTGGCGGAAGCCGCCCAATACCCAGATGGCCGTTATCGCTGGGAGTGGCAATTAGGTCGCTTACTAAAGCAGCAAGACAAACCCGATCAAGCCATTACCGCCTACAGCGAAGCCGTCAAAACCTTGGAATCGGTGCGGGATGATTTGCTCTTTATTGACTCAGACATTCAATTCTCCTTTCGGGATAACGTCGAGCCGGTCTATCGCCAGTTGGTGGAACTCTTGGTCAGCGGCGAAGCCGGTCAAGACGCCGATCAACCCAGTCAAGATCAACCCAGTCAAGAGTACTTAGGGCAGGCGATCCAAAGAATTGACAACTTGCAGTTAAATGAGCTGGAAAACTTTCTTGGCTGTAATCTAGCCCAGACCCTTGACCCAAATCAGGCTACCCCTGTCCCCACCGCCGCCATTCTCTACCCGATGATTTTGGAGGAACGGCTGGCCGTCATCCTGCAATTGCCCGATCAGGATCAACCCTTGCAGTTCCATCAAGTGATGGAGTCGCGCAAAGACGTGGAAAAGGTCTTGCAAACGTTACGCCAGGATTTGAGCGAAGCGCCGGACCGGACGCCCGAGGTGCTCGAGAAGGCGGAAATGCTTTATCAATGGCTGATTGAACCCTTTGAACCCGTCCTGGCCCAGGACCCTGAGATCGACACCTTGGTGTTTGTTCTCGACGGGCCCCTGCGGAATATTCCCATGGCGGTGTTGCGGCATAACAATCAATACCTGATTCAAAAATACGCGATCGCCGTCGCCCCTAGATTAGCCCTGTTTAACCCCACCCCCATCTCGTCTGAGCTGGCCGTTTTTGTGGGCGGCGTCGGCGAATCCCAAACCATTAAAGGGCGAACGTTTGAAAAGATTGAGTATCTGGTGGATGAACTCCAGGGCATTGGCAAAGACGTCAACACCAATCCTCCCCTGATCGATGCTGACTTCACCACTGACAATCTAAAGCATCAACTCGGGGCCGAGGATTTCTCAGTGGTTCACCTAAAAACCCACGGCGTCTTCAGTTCTGACCCGGAAGAGACCTTTATCGTCGCCTACCAAGAATTAATTCACGGCCGAGATTTAGGCTCCCTGATCCAAGCCGGCAATCGTCAGACGGAAACCCCCCTCGAATTACTGGTCCTCAGCGCTTGCTCCACTGCCCAGGGCGATAACCGGGCAGTCCTCGGCTTAGCCGGTATCGCTGTCCAAGCAGGGGTCCGCAGCGCCATCTCCACCCTCTGGGAAGCCCAAGACGCTCCCAACACTAAACTTATGATCCGCTTCTACGAAGAGTTGTCAACCCCCGGAACAACCCGCGCCCAAGCCCTTCGCCGGGCCCAGCTAGACCTCTTCAAACGATATCCAGCGCCGCATATTTGGGGGACGTATGTGTTGGTGGGGAATTGGCTTTAAGGGTCACAGTTGATTCCTCACCTTAATCCGCAAATAACTCTCCACCAATTCCTCCGTAATCCGATCCGCTGGCGCGTCCAGCACCAACACTCCCTTTTGCTTCAATTGTCCAAAGGCGACCTGGCGTTGGGCCAGAAGATCAAGGGCGACCGCCCGGTTGTAGGCGTTTTGCACATCTTCAGTAGGGGTATGGGCGAGGCGCTCCACCAGAGGATCCTGCAGCGTGACGCAGAAGGGTAAATAGCGAGGCCTTAGCCGCGCCAGGGCCGACAACAGTTCAGCGGAGGCGGTGGCGTCTACAATATCGGTGATCAGCACCACCAGGGCGCGGCGGTGCTGTTGGTTGGCGACATTGGTCACGGCATTGAGGTAATCCGACTCCAGTAATTCAGGTTGGATAGGGGTTAGCCGTTCAATCAAAGTGGGCAGGTGTTGTTGGCCCCGCGTGGGGGGAATCCAGGTGTGTATTTGTCGATCAAAGACGCCCACCCCGACTCGATCGCCTCGGTTCAATCCGGCTAAGGCCAATGACAAGGTCGCATTTAAGCCCCAATCAAATCGGGACAATCCTTTCACCTGGGCGGTCATCAGCCGCCCCCGGTCTAGCAAGATAATCAGGGTTTGCTCCTGTTCCGGCTCCAGGACTCGCACCAGGGGAAAATTGCGGCGGGCCGTGGCCTTCCAATCAATCAGACGAGGATCGTCCCCCACGCTATATTCCCGCAGTTCCGCAAATTCGGTGCCAATGCCCAACCGACGCTTTTGCCGAATGGCGCCGGTGGACTGAAGCGCTAGACGAATAGACAGCGATCGCAACCCCATCAAGTCAGGATAAACCGCCACCGTTTGCGTTTGGGCCAGGGTCCAAGCGGACCAGGCCAGTTTCCAGGGGCCTAACTGCCGCACCCGAATATCGCCCCACGCATATTCCCCCCGATGGTCTGGATGAACGGTATAGGTCAGCGTTTGCTGCGTATTGGCCGCCAGGGAAACCCTTAAGGGCGTCTCTGACACCGAGAAATCCATCGGGTAGGCGTCATAGAGCTGAAACTCCACCGCCCGTCGCCCTGACTCCACCCTCAATTCCACCGGGTTGTCCCGCCCAATCGAAAGCCGTTTCAACGGTTGCCGAGTGACTTGAACCCGATTCCCCCGCACCCGTAACCCATCCCCCACCGCCAACATCAAGAAAAAAACATTCCATGCCGCCAAACCCGATATCGCCAGACTTTGCGCCGAGTCCATCGGCCAAAGCATGGCGAACACGGTGGCGATCGCGCCGCCAAGGAGCAGGAGGAGGAAGAGTCGGGAGGAGGGGAGCATGGGTGGGAAGGACGAGAGGGGATGGGGGAGCAGGGGGAGATGGG
>JASJDH010000464.1 GCA_030065175.1 Leptolyngbyaceae cyanobacterium MO_188.B28
ATTTTAAAATGGACAACTTGCCTCAACAGCATTGCCAGTGAAATAAACCGACTGCTCAAAATATGAGGAAATATCTTAATTAAATTTAACGTAATTTTGTAAAGTAAATCAATCCCACATCCCTTTTTTTAGACTAACGAGCGTTTACCCAGCATAACGCTTCCGTCCTTGAATTGACTTGTGAAGGGAGATGAGGGCAAGGCATAGCTTTCATTTGAGGTGATATTTCATCAACCTCAATCAGAGATAGTTCGTAGACGCTGACTGATGTGGTTCAGCCCAGATATAGATGGATTCGGGTAGATACAGGCTGGCGGAAAGACAAAAAAGCTAGCCAACGCAATCAAGCTGGCTAGCCAACTAGTTTATAGAGCCCAGTCTATTCACTGCATAGCGTTAACGCATATTCAAAGCGAGTTTGATCAAACCCTCTCTGATGCAAAATCAGCCAGGAGTCCACCAGGTCGGGACCCTGCATATCTCCCATTAAGGCAGCCCGCAGGGATCGCATCACTAAGCCCTTTTTCACCCCTTGGGCCTTAGTCACTTGAGTCACCAGCGCTTTCACCGCATCGGCTTGAGTGAGGGATTCACCTGCCTTCAGGGCAGCCAAAATCGCTTGTAAAATTTCCGCCACGCCCGCTTGCTGAACTTGGGTTTTGGCGGCGTCGCTAAACTCAACCGTTGGGGTAAAGAAGAACCGGCTAAGGCCAACTGCCTCCGGCAACCGGGTTAAACTAGGCCCCACTAACGCCGCCAATTGCTCTAACCAGGGGCGATCAGTTTCAGGATCAAAGGAATATTTCGCTTCCCGCCAATACGGAATGAGACTATCCGTCAAATTATTAGCGGACAACTGGTGCAGATACTGACTGTTCAGCCAGTCCAGTTTATCCCAGTCAAATTTAGCGCCCGCCTTATTGACCCGATCGAAGCTGAATTTTTCAGCTGCATCCGCCAGCGTAAAGAGTTCTTCGGCATCCGGCGGAGACCACCCCAGCAAAGTCATATAGTTGGCCAACGCGGGGGCGGTAAAGCCCATTTGCTGAAAGTCAGAAATTGAGGTTACGCCATCCCGCTTGGAGAGTTTCTGCCCTGCAGTATTCAAAATCAACGGGGTATGGGCGAATTCGGGAACAGCGGCTCCTAAGGCCTCGTATAGCAAAATCTGCTTAGCCGTATTGGCGATGTGGTCCTCCCCTCGAATCACATGAGTAATCGCCATGTCTTGATCATCCACCACCACCGCGAGATTGTAGAGGGGCTGACCAATATCTGTCGCTGTAGCGGCCCGGGCAATCACCATATCCCCGCCCAAATCACTGGCTTGCCAGGTCATGCGGCCCCGCACTAAATCATTCCAGGTGATGACTCGATCATCCTCAATTTTGAACCGCACAACCGCCGGACGGCCTTCCGCCTCAAACGCCGCCTGCTGCTCCGGCGTCAAATTCCGATGGCGATTATCATAGCGAGGCGCTAAGTTCTTCGCCTTCTGCGCCTCCCGCATCGCCTCTAGCTCTTCCGGCGTATCATAGGCGCGATAGGCCAGCCCCTGATCCAGCAAAGTCTGAATGGCCTGCCGATACAGATCTAAACGCTTGGATTGAAAGAAGGGACCTTCGTCCCAATTCAGCCCTAACCACTGCAATCCCTCTAGAATATTTTGGGTGAACTCTGGCCGCGATCGCGATTGATCCGTATCTTCAATCCGCAAAATAAACTGTCCCCCCTGATGGCGAGCGAACAACCAGTTAAACAGGGCTGTCCGAGCTGTCCCAATATGAAGGGATCCAGTAGGACTTGGAGCAATACGAACGCGAACAGACATAGGGAAAACGATAAAGGTCGAAAGTTATGTATACCGTAGCTAAAAAAGCTAAAGACTCGAAAGTCCAGTTTCCAGGATATTAGATTTATGTAGATGATGGGCGGGCAATTTAAGCTGGGATAATCCAGTCGGGAAGGAATACAGGAGTCAGAAGTCAGGAGTCAGTCAGGAAATGGATTTCGTCTTCTGTCCTCTACCCAAAGAATAGCCCTCGTATTCAACAGTGAGAAACGCTTGGAAAGAATAGATTTAACGATCTAGAAACACTGTCGAAGCGCTAAATGTTTATATCTTTAGAATCAAACGGGCCTGACGGGATTCGAACCCGCAACTTCCGCCGTGACAGGGCGGTGCTCTAACCAATTGAACTACAGGCCCTTACCGGGCGATCTCTATTGTGCGGATCAACTCGCCCTTTTGTCAAATAAAATTTTCCCCTTTAAAGATTTGGCCCCCTGAAGGCGATATATCGCTTCTCTATCTCACCCATCCTCTCTAAAGACCTGTCGAAGCTTGATCTAGGCAGAGCATTTTGGAGCAGGATTAACGGAAGTAGCTGAAGAGTTACCGCCAAATGCTATAGCCCAAGGGGTATGGCTGCGCTAATGCCCCTAAAACTGCAAACGACTTCCCCATCCTATGCTCCCTAGACGCGATATATCGCGTCTCTACATTTGCTCCCTCTGCTCCCCCTGCCTCCCCATCTCCTCAAGACGCAACATGTTGCGTCTCTACATTATTTTCTCCCCCATCTCCCCCATCATCTCTTCCCTCCTCTATTCCCCTTCTTCCCAAAACGGCTGCGCAAACTCCGCCAACCAGGATTTGATCCAGTAAGTAGCGCGGCAGTCGTCTTCGTTGTAACGGAGAATGGCGTCTAGATAGGTGCGATCGCCCGTTACCATCCAATCGTCATACCAGCAGATGGACTGGGCTCCATTGGCTCCTAGATCTCGCCAATTAAACCCAAGCCAGCGGGCAATGTGTTTCAGGGCGTAGCTTTCAATCGGTAGAGTGACGGCGTCGGTAATGCATTTGTGGACATCGACAAAGCGCTCCAGCAACGGTTCAATGTGCTCGAGAGGAGCTCCGTATTCCTCAGCTAATCGCTGGACCGTTTGAGCTTCGTAGGGGCAAAAGTGATAGACGGGGGCTTCGGGGTACTGCAAAACCAAACGGAGGAATTGCTCCCAAGCCATTCGCTCTTGATCGGGTTCTTCGGCGACTAGGGCGTGAAAGGTTTCGGTTTTGGCTTGATGGTCGACGACAAGGACGCCATGGAGGTAAACCAGATTTTTGTCAGGGGCGGCTTCGATGTCGAAGTACAGTTCAATATCTGCGGAGGGTAAATCGGCGGGGAGGAGGGGAAAAGGCTGGTAAGAATGGGGAGAGGTGCGGGGAATCGCTCGGTTTTCGAGGACGGCTTGCGCTTGATGGACTAATTTTTCAGCCACCTGTTCGCCAAATCCTGGTAAGGGGGCAAGTCGGGCTGGATTAGCGACCGACAGGGCTTCCACTGTAGTCAGCTTGAGGGCTTGCAGGTGAGCATACCGGGCTGGGGTGACCCCGGGCAGCAGCGAGAGATGTTGCTGAGCCTGGGCCTGACTATAACACCCACTAAACCATTGGCACAGATCACAGCGGCTATGGGCGATAAAGACCTCTGGAATATACTCTTTTTGAAGATCCTGGATGCACCCTTGCAAAATTTCGTGCATTCGGGGGAGTTGTCGCTCCAAGTCAACGGCGTACAACTTTCCGGCTCGCAATGCCAGCCAACTGGTTTCTGGCCAAACGCCCTGAGCATCCGCCAGGACATAGGCGTGAAAGGTGGAAATGATCTGGTAATCAAGTTTAGGCTTCTTACCCAACTTGATGTCTATCGGAACATAACACCAATCCCCCCAAACTGACTGACCGGGCTGCTTGATCAGCAAAGTTGGCGTGCTGACTAAAAACAGTCCTTGGGCGTTTTGTTTGAGCAAAACGCCCCGGTTAATATGCTCAACCCCTTGCTGCATTAAAGCTAGTGTGGCGCTTGCCCCAGCTATCCAGTCCTGAGATGGATAAACGGGGTGATGGAGGGGTTGATAGTTTAGCAGGATTGATTGGGAGTGATCGCTGCTATCCTGTTTGAGCTTACGCAGGTAGTCGCTGGGGGGATCTTTTTGAGTGCGATCGCCGCGCAGTTCTAAAAAAGCCCTTCGATTACACCGCTGATAGTTGAACAGCAATCTATCAGTCAGACAAGGCCCGCTACTCGATTCAACAATAGGTGAGGCGACCAGATTTGAAGGCAGGGCTATGATTGGAGCTGGGTCCCGTCCCCCGGCTCCTGAACGATGAGGCAGGGGGAAACTAGCAGACAAACCTACTATGTATTAGTTGAACATCGTTACATATGGCGCTCAGGACGAATAATCGCCTAAATACCATGGGCGAGGCGAACATCCTGATTTTCAGCAGAAAGTTCAGGCTGAAAAAGCCAGCCTGCTCAGACATCGCATTAGAGGATCGCTGAGCGCTTTCTACCATCGCTTGAGACCTGGATAGTACATAGACCTATGTTTATACTGGCGGAGTATTCGCACAGTCAGTCATACGTCAAACTATTCAATTCCTAAACTTAGCCAATTTCATCAGCTAAGCTAGCCCCTGAGACCTTAGGCTATCGTTTTTTAGCCTCTATACCGGTACACTTTACCACAGTCCTGTGTTCTGCATCTCCATCATGACGATCGCGCCCTCTAATTCATCGACAATTGACCCGGCGATCACCGAACGCCATCGTCAGAAATTTCCCGCGCTGACGGATAAAGCCTATTTCAATTATGGCGGTCAGGGACCGATGGCGCGGGAGTCCTTAGACGCCATTCAACAAGCCCACGAGACGATGCAGCAGAAGGGGCCTTTCGCTGAAAGCGTCTATGCCTGGTTGAGTCAGGAGCTTGGCTCCACTCGAAAAGTCTTAGCCCAAGAACTTCAAATTCCGATGGAGGCGCTGACGCTAACGGAGAATGTAACCGTGGGGTGCAACATCGCTCTCTGGGGGCTTGACTGGCAAGCTGGCGACCATTTATTGATGTCAGATTGTGAGCATCCCGGGGTGATCGCCGCCGCCCAGGAGTTGAGTCGTCGTTATGGCGTCGAGCTGACCACATGTCCGCTATTGGCCACGCTTAATCAGGGCGATCCGACGGCGATCATCGCTGAACATCTTCGCCCTGAAACGCGACTGCTAATGATCAGTCATATTCTCTGGAATACGGGGCAGGTCATTCCGTTGCAGGAAATTGTCGAAGTCTGTCACGCCCATGCCCCTAATCCGGTCTGGGTTCTGGTGGATGCGGCCCAATCGGCAGGCGCGTTACCCCTGAGGCTAACGGACTCAGGCGTCGATTTCTACGCATTTACCGGCCATAAATGGTGGTGTGGCCCAGCTGGGTTAGGCGGCCTCTACATTCGACCGGAGGTATTTGAGCAGATTCATCCCACATTTATTGGTCGGCGGGGAATTACGGTGGATGAAGCAGGCAATCCAGCGGCATGGCAATCCAGCGGCAAACGCTTTGAAATTTCCACGTCTGATTTTTCTCTGGCTGCGGGTTTGAAATCTGCGATCGCGCTCCATAATCAATGGGGATCCGCCGAAGCTCGCTATCAACGCATCTGCGAACTCAGTCATTATCTCTGGGAGCGGTTAACCCAACTGCCGAAAGTCGCCTGTCTCCGCACGACTCCGCCTGAATCCGGCATCGTATCGTTCCAAATCAACTCCGACAGCGCCGCCGCCGCTAACCTTCAACCCAAGCTGGTCGCCGCCCTAGAACAACAAGGCATCTTCCTCCGCACTTTGCTTCATCCCAATTGCATCCGCGCCTGCACCCATTACTTCACCCTAGAGTCTGAGATAGATCGGTTGGTGGAGGCGATTCAACAATGGATTGCGAATGAAATCATAAGTTAGTAGACCCTTGATAGTATTGTAAGCAGCTTAGCCACTTTCGAAAAAGTTGCTAAGGCGCTGCTGAAAAATCTCTGCTTCAAATAATCGATCATCGACGATTAAAAAATCAATCTCAATCGGTGTTTCAGGAAAGCAGACACGGGATGCGTAGCTGTAAACCCTACTCCACAAAACTTAAAACGATTCGCATCCTGAAAGTCTAAAGTTTAGATCTGTCAAATGCATAAAGTTACTTTTTTTGACAAGACCTCCTTGAGATCAATATTGAAAATTGAAACTTATTTTGTTCACATATTTTCTTCACAAGCATAATCTAGGGTTGAAAGTGAAGCTCTAGGAGACTCATCATGAGTGAAGAAAGAAGAGCTGATCGGTCACTATTTCAGCAGTGCAAAATTTGCGGTCGCTTCAACATACCCTTCAGCATAGTTGATTCTGGTGAACACAAAATTTGTTCCAGTTGCCGTGCAAAATGTAAATGTAATTGGGAGGGAAAAGCTAAACAGAACGACTATATTCCTAATCAATCTGCTTCAACAAGATGCTCATTATGTGGGGCGTTCTTCTCAAACTCCCTAGAAAATCAATTAGCCAGTGTAGTAAAGATTTGTCCTGCTTGCCGCACAAAGAGGCAAAACCAGCAAAGCATTTTCTGTAACCCAGAATATAGATCATCTTTCTACAATGTAGAAAGCCAACCTACATTTCAACCAGAGCTATTTCCTCAGAATTCAATAATCCATCTCTCTGATAAACCTTCACCCTCAAACTCTGGTTGTGGTTCATGTATGGGGTGTCTAGGAGCTTTGTCCGTTGGGGCATTTTTCTTGTTGCTACTGATGTAATCTGAGGAATAATTTCTTCCATGCAGAATGATCGGTTAGGTTGAAGCTAGGAAACTGTTAGTGTCCTTAGGTTTTCGCCATAAGAGGAAGCGCCGTAAAGAGGCTATATGAAGTAGATTATGGCGAAAAGGAGCATCTACAATGCCTACGGTAGCTGAGCGAGAAGCCCAAATTCAACGAATTCAGAGCCAAACGTTTCAGCAATCCCTGAATGAGGCGCTAGAAACCGAACTGCGTCGTAGTGTAGTCGCAACCGTTAAGTCAGTCCTAGAATCGGCCTTGGTAGAGGAATTAAAGCTAGACATCGGGCGCTTTGGTGAGACCAGTCCTCGACGTTCAGGTTATTACTCAAGGGTGGTGGACACTCAATATGGACGCATTAATGAGCTATCAGTCCCGAAATTGCGGGCGCGCAATCGCGAACGGGATTGGCAAATCCTAGAACGCTATCAACGAGGCGTCCAAGGATTTCTCGATTGGGTCTGCTGCCTGTATGTGCTGGGGCTTTCAATCCGGGACTTGCAGGTGCTCTTATATTGGCAATTGGGGCGGGTGTTATCTCCAAACGCTATCAATCAGGTGACTTTGAGGATGCATGACCAGATGAAAACCGCACGTCAATCTAGGATTGAGCAAACCCCCGTTGTGCTGATTGTGGATGGGGTGTGGGTAGACATCCAGTATGGGACTGGGGAGTTCAAAATTGACCGCTCAGGCCACCAGCGTCAGGTTCGGCATGCCCAGGAGCGAGTGATCTTGGCGGTGATGGCGGTGTGGGCCGATGGCAGTCATGAAATCCTGCACTATGAAATTGCCCAGCAAGAGGAAACCACCGCTTGGCGGATGGTTTTTGAGCATTTGATCGCCCGCGGGTTAGACCCCAAGCAGGTCAAAGTGGTTGTCAGCGACGGCTCCAAAGGATTACTCGCTGCGATGGCTCAAACCCTCCCCAATACTGAACAACAGCGCTGCATTACTCACAAGGTCCGAGGGATGGAGCCCTACTTGCGTTACCATCAGTTGCCCACTACCGATGAGGAGGGCCGCCCTCTGGAGCGCCAAACTGCTAAGCAGCAGCGTAAATCAGCACTGTTCAATGACGCCTATGACATCTATGAGGCTGCCAACTATGAAGAGG
>JASJDH010000465.1 GCA_030065175.1 Leptolyngbyaceae cyanobacterium MO_188.B28
CTGAAGTATTTGCTAAATATAAGTTTCGCTGTTCTTGAGACTCCCTTTCTTTAAATTTGTGAGATATTCGGGATGGAGGATTTGCTGTAGTCAGGCGTCAACTGGCGCTTGCAGAACAACGTGAAGTGCTTGAGCAGATAGAAAATCATGTCGCCCAGAAATCGTTTGATGATTGCATTGCGCTGTCAAATCAGTTCCCTGGGCCAGCATCTTCTAAATATGCGATCTCTGCGTTAAACCTTGGCGCTGAATGTGCTCAACAAATGGCGCTTGCAGCACAAGGTGAAATACTTGGGCAGATAGAAGATCATTTTAACCAGAAATCATTTGATGATTGCATTGCGCTGTCGAATCGGTTCCCTGAACCGTCGTCCTCTGAGCACGCGTTGGCGGCATTGAATCTTGAGGCTAAATGTATTCTAGGTAACGCCCAAAAGCTTGCTGATCCGCCAGAAACTTACTATAAAGATGCGATCGAGACTGCCCAAGGAATTTTTGATATGCAAGTTGCAGGCAAGTCTGTAGATGCGTCTATTCTTGAGGATGTTCGTCAGAAAATAGACAACTGGTCTGAAGAAATTCTGACAGTGTCAAGTGGTTACTACGATAAGTATAGACAGAATAACAATAGGGAGGATTTATACGAGGCTGTACGTATTCTGAAAGCTATTCCATCTGATACTTCCGCCTATGCTGAAGTAGAAGCGCGCTTAGAGAATTGGGCGAACGAGATGCTACAAACCGCCAAAGAACTCTACAACACAAGTTCTCGATATGCTGATTCCGATAAAGCTTTAGAGATGCTCAGTTTAATTCCTGGAGGAACCTCAGCATTTCAAGAAGCCCAAGATCTCATTCCTCAACTGAAACAACATGAACGTGAGATGAGAACTGCTCAGCAGAATGCGAATGTTGCGCTTAATGAGGGGCGATGCCAAACAGCGAGCAGATATGTTGCAGAAATAGTGCGGAGTCCTTACAAGGCATGGAAAACTGAAGGACAAGAGTTCGATGAAGCGGTTAGGAAATGTGAAGCTCCTCTGCCTTACACTATTGGGTACTTTACAGCTTATTCATCAAGTGAGACTTATCGTTTCAAGGGATTCAAAGATCAGCGGCTAAAAATCTCGATGATAAGCGATGATTTTGCTACCCATCTAACTCTGTATGATCCAGATGGAAATGTTCTGGCGCAAGATCATGGCGATTTTGGAAATCGTAACTCTGAACTTAGAGCAACTCTTAGCGAGACTGGTAAGTATACAATCCGTGCCGCCGCTTATAGTGAGAGCTGGTTTGATGAGTGGTTAAATCATAATCAGCGAGGATACTATTCTTTAGAGGTCACTGCTCGGGAGCCCGATTAATGAATTTACTAGCAGTGTACTTGGGGGATATCTAGTATTGAGTCATCTCGTTGGCTAAGATAACAAAAGATTCTCCCCCTGCCTCTGCAGCTCTCTATCCCCACTATTTTCCAGCCCTCATTGACGCAAAATCTTATGCAGCGTCTGCAACAACTCCTCCGCAGTATAGGGTTTTAATAAAAAGGCGTTGACCCCGTTGCCCATGGCAGAGGCGATCTTATCGCTCGAAACTAGACCGCTAACGGCAATGATCTTGACCTCTGGGTTGATCTTCTGCAGCGTTCGAATCGTAGTGGCGCCATCCATTGCGGGCATCATCATATCCATTAAGACTACGCTGATTTTGGTTTTATTTTCAGCATAGAGGGCGATCGCTTCGATCCCGTCGGCGGCGGTCAGCACTTGGTAATTGTGCGTTTCTAAGGAGGTTTGGGTAATTTCTCGAATCGGCGCTTCGTCATCCACCACGAGAATCAATTCTCCCTGGCCGGAGGGTAATTCAGAGTCATCCGTTGGGACGCCGTCGCCACTCTCTAACGCGGGCAAGTACACCTTGAATTGAGAGCCCTGCCCTACCTCGCTGTATACGTTGACAAAACCGCCGTGGTTTTTGACAATGCCGATGACGGTGGATAGCCCTAGCCCCGTTCCCTGGCCCGACTCCTTAGTGGTGAAAAAGGGTTCAAAAATCCGGTCTACGAGCTCGGACGGAATGCCAATACCCGTATCAGAAACTTGAATCATGATGTAGGGTCCGGCTTCCGCCTCAAGATGCATGCGGGCGTAATTTTCATCAATTAGCAGATTTTCAGCGGAGAGCCGTAAACTGCCGCCGTTCGGCATGGCGTCCCGGGCATTGACGCAGAGATTCATCAGCACCTGATGGAGTTGGGTGGCGTCTCCCCGAATCGTCCAGAGATCAGGGGGGATATCGGCATAAAATTCAATTGATTTTGGGAAGGTTTCCCGGGCAATTTTGCTGATTTCAGAAATCAAGTGCCTGACCTGCAACACCATCCGCTTGCCTTCCACACCCCTGGCGAACGACAGCACTTGCTTGACTAAATCCCCGCCCCGTCTAGCATTGGTTTGCAAGATCTCAAATAGTTGCTGAGTTTGGTCATTCACCTCCGGCAGTTTGAGGGGCAATAGCTGGGCGATCGCGAGAATCGGCGTCAGAATATTGTTCAAATCATGGGCGATCCCGCCTGCCAGAGCGCCAATGCTCTCCAGCCGCTGGGCGCGAAGAAACTGCACCTCCAATTTCTTTTTCTCAGTAATGTCTGTATTGACCACTAGAACTGATTTAGGATCGCCCCGCCGATTGCGCACCAGGGTCCAGCGGCTTTCAGTGATCAGGTCTTGCCCTGACTTAGAGACTTGATGTAACTCCCCTTGCCATTCCCCTTTCGCCATCAACTCTTCTTGAATTTCGGCAAATTCAGAGGACGTTTCCCGATATAAAAGCTGCTCGGCATTTTTCCCCATCGCCTCTGAAGCCGTCCAGCCGTATAGCCGCTCCGCCCCTTTATTCCAGTACAAGATTTGATTTTCTAGACCCTGGACGAAAATGGCGTCCGTCGCCACATCCAGCAAAGCCGCTTGTTCATGGATTTTTTGTTCGGTTTGCTTGCGTTCTGTAATATCGCAAATTGACCCCGCCATCCGAGTAGGATTCCCAGCTTCATCCCAGATGGCCTGCCCTTTTGCGTAAATCCAGCGATAGTCTCCTGCTTTTGTCCTTAACCGATAAACGACGTCGTAGGGAGTTCGTTCGGTTAAGTGGCCCTGGACTTTTTCTAGCACCCAATCATGGTCATCGGGATGTAGCCGCGACTCAAAGGAACTGAAGTGATTCGGCATTTCATGGTCCTGGTAACCCAGAATTTCCTTAAATCGAGGCGCATAGTAAACTTCATTGGTGAGAATATTCCAGTCCCACAACCCATCCCGAGACCCCTGAACGACTAAGCTATAGCGTTCCTGGCTCTGTCGCAGCGCCGCCTCAACCTGCTTATGCTCAGTGATGTCCCGGGCGGCTGCATAGAGCACCTGCTGGTCAAGATAAGGGGTTGAAGACCACAGCAACCACTTATATGAACCATCTTTGCAGCGATAACGATTCTCAAAGGAGATCGTCTCAAGGCCCATGGACAATTTCGCCACTTCCGCTAAAGTTGCTTCTTGATCATCTGGATGGACGAAATTCAAAAACGGTTCCGCCATCAATTCTTCAGTGGTAAACCCGAGGGTCTTTTCAAAGGCCGGGTTCAAGCGCTTGAAATATCCGTCTAAACCAGCAACGCAAAGCATATCGAGGGAGAGGGAGAAGAAGCGATCGCGGTCCTCCTCTACTCGCTTACGTTCACCGAGTTCAGTTTTAGCCTGAGCTTCGAGTTCTACTGTACGGCGCCACAATCCGCCATTTTTTTCTGACTCTAGTTCGTGAACTTTCTGCTGCAACAACTCCAGTAGCGCGCACATCTCAATCGGGTCAAGCACCCGTAGCAAATTCGTTTGAGTAATCAGACCCAGCAGTTGCCCTTCCAATCCGGCCACGACTAACCGCCGCACGCGGCGCTGTTGCATCTGCTGATGCGCCGTCCATAGCGAATCCTCTGGACTCATCAGAAACAGCGGTGCGCTCATCACCGCCTGGGCCGGGATCTGGTCTAAATTTAGCTCTAAGAGCCGAAACTGAACGATATCCCGTTCAGTAATAATGCCGACTGGCCTGGAGAGGGAGGGGGGAGTGAGCGGTGAAGATTGTTCCGACTCAGCCGTCAACCCTGAAAACTCAACCCCATCGACAATCACCACACAACTGACTTGATGCTGGGTCATTAACTGGGCTAACTTGAGCACCGACGTATTGGTCGTCGCCTGGATCACTTGGGTGCTCATCACCTCGCCTACCCGACGAAATTTGAGCAAATCCCAGGGTTGCAGCACCTGTCTGACGCTGCTAGGGGTGACTATCCCCAAGAGCTGGTTGTATTCATCTAAAACAGGTAGGTGACGAATCCGATGCCGACGCAATATATTTAGCGTGGCGAAGACATTCTGAAAATCGAGCCCCTTTAGAGTGATCACATGCTGGGTCATCACATCGGCGATCGCCAAATCCGCCAATGTTCTATCAGCAGCAATTAATCGGACAATATCCCGCTCAGTAAAAATGCCCAGCAGCTTCGAATCGGACATAATCAAGGCGCAACTGGCGTGAACTGGTGTCGACAGCCCATCTTTAGGCATGCCTTCATCTCCGGCCAATTGGCAACTTTCACCCCAGGCCTGACTCATTAGCCGCATGACGTCGGTCAGGGAAGTTTCAGGGGCTACTACGAGCGGGTTTGGTTCGATTATCTGTTCCAGAGAAAGGGAGTCGAGAATCGATGGATTGGGCATTGCCGGATTTCGGGGATTACGGGTATGTCAGACTGTAGAGATCAAATTCACTGATAGCTATTGATTTACCTAGGGACGTTAGCTCTAAACTAGCAAGTATCATCCCTGTAATATTAATAAATATTACGAATTTCTCAAACTATTTAACAAGAACAAGTGAAAATTCTAGGCTCTATAATCAAACTTCCCGCTTATCTCCACAATTTATACACACCCTATCCCTTTTGACATGATAATAAGGCATAGAGGAGTCTAAATCTCAGTATTAGTACGTATAAGCTGGATATTTTTCTGCGGCTTCGTGCGAGGTCGTAAGTTTTCGGGATCGTCAGTCTTTATTGTCGGCAAAATGCAACATTGCTATCAATTAGCGCCTTCTCTAAACTCGGACAGTCTATTAAAGACGACTTACAGAACATGGATTTTAGATTTAGTCAGTTAATGTATTCTCCCCAGGAACCACAGGTATTCTCCGCTAGGGAAAATTTCCTGTTTTAAGACGTTCATTGCTTTGGCGAGTCATTCTGATCAATCCACGAAATCGGTGAGGGTTTCAGGGTGACACTGCTTGATTTCAACATCGATGCCCTTGGCATTTTCTTCCAGCAGATCTTCAACATACCCCACCTGTAAGCGTTTGGCTTCTGCTTCGCTATCGAAAGGGCCAAAGTAATACGTGCAAGAGGGGACGCTAGTATGTACTTTGATCCACCAAGCCAACGGAGATTGCTTTGAATAGGACTGCCTGAAGCCAGATAAATCCATAGAAATTCCTTATACTCGATTTCCCTTTCTGTGTGTAATGGCGCTCAGTACCCGCCAACCCAAACTCCCCAGAGCCTGAGAAGTTGTGTATGAGGTTCAAGCATTACCCAGCAAGGTTCGAAGCGCCCTCCCCTTGTGCGCTACAATCATACCTTTTTCTTGCATGTATTCACATTGAACCTATCGTCTTCCTAAATTCATGCCGTGAAATTTAACGATTTGGTTGGTTTCCTCGGTCTGGTTATTGCACTCATCATTCTGTGGCAGTTTCACCAGATTTTGTTACTGGTCTTCACTGCGGTTGTGCTTGCGATCGCCCTCAACAGTTTAGTCCGGCGGCTAGTCGTGAAGCTGGGCGTTCCTAGGGGCAGGGCTGTGTTGATTGCGCTGGGCCTGGTGCTATTGGGCGGGACTGCGTTACTGGTCCTGGTTGTTCCCCAATTTATTAATCAATTTCATCAATTACTCCAGAAGATCCCAAAAGGATTTGAGCAATTCGTCGATTGGGTGGACGCCTTGATGGAAACCCCGCCAAATTGGTTGCCCACGCCGGAGGAAATGCCCGCTCTCTCTGATTTGATTCAGCAAATTGGGACGTTTGCGGGGACAGCATTTGGAAATTTTCTGACCTTTTTCTCCGATTCCTTCACTGTTTTATTACAGCTGTTGCTGGTGATCGTCCTCACCCTCATGATATTGGCGGACCCAATCGCCTATCGCAACTTGTTATTACGGTTATTTCCCTCCTTTTATCGACGGCGAGCTGACAAAATTCTCTCAAAGTGCGAAATTGCGTTACTCGGCTGGATGGGTGGAGTATCCTTTAATTCTTTGTTCGTAGCTACTTTATGCGGCGTAGGCCTTTTTGCGCTGCGGGTGGAATTTGCTTTTACCCATGCCGTGGTGGCGGGTGTCTTCAACTTTGTCCCCAACATTGGTCCTTTTCTGAGTGTGGTGTTTCCCCTATCGGTGGCTCTGCTCGACTCGGTGGGCAAAGCGATCGGAGTCATCATCCTATACCTGATTGTTCAAAATCTGGAAAGTTACTGGTTTAGTCCGATGGTGATGATGCAGCAGGTTAAACTCCTGCCAGCCGCCACCTTAATCGCCCAATTGTTTTTTACAACTTTCTTTGGACCCCTTGGTCTGATCCTGGCCCTACCCTTAGCGGTGATCACTAAAACCTGGCTCGAAGAGGCCTGGGTCAAAGATATTTTGGACCAACGAAAAATCCCCCCAAAGCAATTGGAGCCCCTGGAATTACCGCCCCAAGAATTACCGCCCCAAGTGGAGAGGCTACCGGAGTCTGATTTGAGTCGGCAAGGCTCGGTAGAAAAAGGAGTCAAAAGTCAGGAGTCAGAAGATGAGGAGGGTTTGATGCTTGAAGGAGGGAATGTTAGAAATGAAGACGGTGGATGAGTGGATGGGTAAAAGGTGGATGGGTAGAGGGATGGTTGAGTCCCATTTCTTAAACCTTTGCTTTGAGGAGTATTTGCTGATAAACGATTAATAACTATAGCCTCCCTAGAGTGCTAGCTCTTAGACTAGAACCAAACACTAGATTGAATGGTGATGGTCCAAAGTCGTCAAACAAAGCTAACGCTCCAAGAATTTCTGGCCTCGCCCCAAAGTAATGGGTCATATGAGTTAGTTGATGGAGAAACCGTTCCAAAAGTGTCGCCCAAACGATTTCACTCCAAAACTCAGAGAGCTTTGCTGCGTTTGCTAGAGGACTGGGGTGAGGAGCGTGGTGAGATCGGGGTTGAATGGGCAGTCACATTGCAGCGGCGAGGAAAAGATTGGGCTCCGATTCCTGATCTTTTGTTTGTTTCGAAGGAACGATTACCGGATGACCTAGGCGGTGAACCTTGTCCAGTTCCCCCAGATCTTGCTGTCGAAATCATATCGCCTGACCAACCCTTTGGCGAAATGCTTGAAAAAGTGCTTGATTACCTAACCGCTGGCGTATTGACAGTCTGGATTGTAGACCCAAGAGCTCAGAGCATTACCGTCTTTGTTCCAGAGGCTGCCCCTGCGACTTATCGAGGCGATCTCGTCCTCATCCATCCTGCCTTACCTGGACTTGAACTAACGGCTCAACAAGTCTTTGAGCGTGCAGGTTTATCCAACTAGCATTGCAGGATCTATTGCTCAATCCCGCAACATTCACCCATCCACCCATCCACCCATCCACCCATCCACCCATCCACCCATCCACCCATCCACCCATC
>JASJDH010000027.1 GCA_030065175.1 Leptolyngbyaceae cyanobacterium MO_188.B28
AACGATTCATGGTCTTGGCCCGTTGCGTCAATGAGCGCCTTCCAGTAGATTACTGTGATAGCGCGATCGCTGACTGGGAAGATAAGCAGTTTGCTGTAAAGTTTGGCGCTTCAGTCGAAATGAACCCGTGATGTTGATGCGACTGAGGAAATCTAGATCATGGGAGATGACCCAAAGGGCGCTTTGATAGTCGTTGAGGGCATTTACCATTTGGTCGACGGTTGTAATGTCCAAATTATTGGTGGGCTCATCTAGAATCAATAAATCGATTTCTGCAATCGTAATCATCGCCATCGCCAATCTCACCAACTCTCCACCGCTTAGTACGGATGCAACCTTATACACATCATCGTTAAAAAACAGAAAATGCCCCAGTTGTTGCCGCAACAACTGATAGTTGAGAGCAGGATTTGCTCGTTGCATATTTTGAAGTACGGTTTGGGTGCGATCAACACACCCATAGCTCTGGTCTAGATAGACAGTTTGCATGTCTGCACGTCGAACTTCACCGCCCTGGAAAAAGGCTGACGTTGATTCAAGTCCCAAAATGGCTTTCGCCAAGCAGGATTTACCCGAACCGTTGATTCCTGCAACGGCAATGCGATCGCAACTCGAAACGCGAAGCTCAATATCCTTGAGTAATAATCGATCCCCGACCCAAAGGTTCGCATGGTTGATTTCAATTAAATCTCTGTGTTTTTGGCTGTTTTCCTCCAGTTGAATACTCGTTGCTTTATAGGTTCTAATCTTTGTTTCCGCCACTTTTTGAGTAGCGGCGGCAATCGCCTTATCATGTTTGATCTTCAGCTTCCCCGCCGCCGCCTCAGCTTGGCGCTGTAAATTTCCTGCAACGATGGGCGGCATCCCCCCCCTAAGTGCTTTCCGCCGCCCATTACGACGCGACTGGTGCGCCCGTTTCTGCTCGTTTAAAGCCGTTGCCTTGGTCCGTTTCAATTCCTTCCGCGCTGTTTCATGCGCCTTCACCTTCGCAGCCTCTTCTAGCTGTTTTTGCTGCCGATAGTACGAGAAATTTCCCCCATAGACCTGCAATCCTGCCGGGGTGAGTTCCCAGGTGGTTTTAGCCACTTGATCCAGAAAGAAGGGTTTGTGCGAAACAATCACAAACGCCCCCTGAAACTGACAGAGAATCTGGCGGAGGTCTTCAAGCGCCCAGTAATCTAGATGATTAGTCGGCTCATCCAAAAATAAGAGATCGGGCGATCGGGATAAGCCGACAGCCAGCAATAGCTTAGACAATTCTCCGCCGCTGAGCGTTTGCATCGGTAGAGATAAATCCAGAGTTAAGCTGAACATCGTTTCAAACATTTGCTCAATCTCCCACCACTCGTTAGAGATGGCGTTGAGAAAGTCCAGAATAGACTCTGACTGAATCGTCGCTCGAATGGCGCTGATCTGTGGCAAGTAGTACGTTGAACCATGGCAAGTTACCGACCCTTGAGTCGGCTGTATCTGACCGACTAACATCTTCAGCAGCGTCGACTTACCGACTCCATTAGAGCCCACTAAAGCAATCCGATCATCCGCCGCCAGACTGAGATAAATTCCTTGAAATAACGTTCGCCCGGAATCCAGTGTGTAGCTTAAGTTCTCAGCAATCAAGTAGGGCTTTTGAGGATGAGACACCCATCACCTCCTTGCAAAATAACATTGCCAAGTGCAGCTGCAAATAGAGCAGCTACATTAGTTTCGTGGAAATTTTGTGAAAGGCTAAGGGATGAGACACAGGCAGCATCCGACCTGTATCCGGTCGGATACAGATTAAATCTGTTCCATTTACAATGGCCTAACAGATTTCTAACTCTGCGGTCTCACTTCAAAAGGCTACTTCATTATTCTGTGGCTTGAAGAATCTTAGATAGGATAACGTAATTTCCCCTACAACGTCTAGCGATTCAATTTCGGCATTAGGGACAAAGCGTAACTTGATATTAGCGGCAGGCGACAGGATGCTCAGGATATTCTGCTCTGGTCGCCAAACTTTGCATCACTTTAGCTAGGGCTGGCCGTGATTGCAGTCGCCTCAAATAGGGGGTGATATGGGTGTGATTTTCGGCTAATAGTCCCATCATATTGATTGACAGCAAACTGACAGCCAACATGATGTCGGCGCCCGTGAAATCCTTACCAACGATGTAGGGGCTATCCGCCAGCTCAGCATTAACGAACCCAATGGCGATATCGAGTTCATCGCTCATGGCGGCGGCGATCCCAGGGGACGACTCGGCAAACCGTCGGATGGCGTTTATATAGGGATTAAGGGTTCCCTCTGGGAAGTGCATCCACTGAAGATACTTCGCCCGTAGAGGGGAGGTTAGCGGCGGCGCCAGACGATTTTCGCCATACCGTTCAATCAAATATTCAACAATTGCTCCCGATTCACAAAAGGTTACTTCACCATCTTCGAGCGTCGGAAATCGACCAATTGGCGTATTCTGTACGAAGATTTTTCCGTCAGTCGGCGGAATAAATTCGATAGATTTCAAAACGTACTCTAACCCCAGTTCTTCCAATACCCAAAACACTCGCAGAGAACGAGTCATCGGGCTGTGATAAAGTGTGAGCATGGGTTCTTGTCTTGTGTCATGTTTGTTTACGAATTCGCGAATGTGATTGCTTCAAGCACCAACAGCGCCTGGATATATTGAGGATCATCAGCCGTTGCGCGTAACTTCGGCTGGCTAAATAAACGGGCTTGTTCGTTCGGGGTCAGAAAAGCGAGTGTAGGGATCGTCGAGGGACTCCAGCGCTGCTCGAATAGCAGCGTAGGCTTGTTCCTGGGTGATATATTTGCGACTAAGCAGAGTGTAACGAACGGCTTGCCAATCGACTTGATTGAAGGTGGGATCAACATATTCTCGATAGACAATTTGCCACACTTCATCCACAACGGTCTTAGGACTATCCTCAAACATGGCTATGGCCAGCCGAGCTTCATTTGCTGAAACCGTCCAAGCTAAGGCTGTTGTAGCGAACGCTCCAGCCAAAAACCAGGGGGACAGCCAAGAAGAGGAGGGAAAATTATGTTTCATGAATATGTAACCAGAGTTGAATTGGGCTTCCCCGCGATCGCAGCGGGCTTTATTTTTTACAACAGCGCTGACGATAAGTCTGGCTAGGCTAGTGTCCTGTTAAAGAACCTGAAGACCTGTTGATCAAATTCAACCGGGTTCACCAGATTAGAGGGGTCCATAGCGCGTTCTAATATGACAAACTCAGCATTTGGCAAGGCATCTGCAATCTTTTGGTTGATGGTGATAAATGACTGCCCCAAGTCGGCGCCGACAATGACCAGAGCAGGGATGACAATATCTTGCAATTGCTCCAACACATCGATGCGATTAATCGCTCTCCTCACTCGTATCATTTGATTCAGGTCCACCTTTAAGCTGACTTGCCTAAAATAGTCTTGCGCGGCCTGGGCATAGCTCGCCTGGTATATAGAGCACACCCCTTTAGCCAAAAACTGTTTACCCAATATCTTGGCCAGGCTAAAACCAATGATTTGAGAGACCCCTAGCAGCTTCTCCTTAAATGTGTAGAGTTCGCCAAAAGAATCGGAGATAATCAGCTTTTCGACTACGTGCGGATACTCTACTACAAATGATTGAGCGATGACGCCCCCCATACTAGCGCCAATCAGCGTACAGTTTTCGACCTCATGATGCGCTAAGAGCCAGTTGATCTGACGATGCCAATCAGACAGCTTGAAATGGCTGAACTTTGAAGAGCGACCATGGCCAAATAGGTCAGGTACGAGGAGGTGAAAGCCTGCTTCTGCATAGGTTCGCATTTGGGGTTGCCACATGGCGTGATCTGCGCCAATACCGTGTAGTAACAATAAGGTCTTAGCAGTGCGTTGGCTTGCCTGGGTGTAGTCCGTATCGCCTAATTCGACATAGTAGGTTTCGCTGCCGTCAGGGTTCTTGAGTATCAAAGCGGTCCTCTTTAGGCGGCTGTCTGTAGATGATCTGTATAAATAGATGGGATGTCCCACGCCTCAACAATACAGTCATCAACTATTCGCCAGACGACAACTGCGTCGATTTCAATCGGCCGACCTTGCCATATCATCCTATCCTTAACGTGCGTCACCACCAGTTCATCTCCACAGGCGAAGATGGAGATCGGCTCAACCTGAAAGGAACCATTAGTGAGCGCATCTAATTGACTAAAGAAGGTTTGAAGACCATTCAAACCGACATAGTCACCCTGGACGTTTGGCAAGCTAGGATTGAAGAAACGCCAGACAAAATTCTCCGCGAAAAGGTCAGCGGATTCCGCTATATTACCAGGATCTAACCGCTTCACAAGAGAGACGTTTGAGTGCTCTTTAGTCATCATTGAACTCCTCCTTCCTTAGCAGAAATCAACTTTTGACGTCGAACCATTTCTAGGATTGACTATGACAGAATTTAAATCATCAGTCAGTTGCATATGATGTTGCTGAATAGCGGTATGATTTTGCCCAGCCTTGAATAGAATTCAAATTTCCAGCCAGCAATTCCCACTTCGGAACTGCAACACCATATAAATTAAATTAGCTCACACAAGCTTTAGCTAAGACTCTCCTAAGCATTGAGGCTGCAATATTAAAAGATGGGAAGCTAAGGCGTATACTCCATCAATATTCAATATATTTCATCTGAATCTATCCTAGCAACCTGGCAATAAAGTCAGAATAAATTGGAATATCAAATTAGATAGCAACATTATCCCTGAGTCAGAAGCTCAGAGTCAGCAGTCAGAGTCCAACACCAACCAACTTATGATACCAATTCAATTTGAAGGCGAGCACAATTCAGAGGCTGAAAAGCATACCAATAAAGGATTTAACTTCATCTATCCGCACAGCTTCATATCTATTTGGTATGCTTTCTGACTGCTTTAGAGCTATCTATTTTTGTAAGGGAAGACGGCATTAGCTTAGATAACATACCTGAAGTCACGCCTGACAAAAACAACAGGTATTGCAGATAACTTGACCAAAATCACCTGACTTTACCTGTCAATCCCCTGACAAATTCAATAGGCGTCCTCTCAATACTTCTACGTTACCCGCCTAAATATTGTCTTAGTGAAACTCTACTGAGTCTGAATTGCAACCATCATAAAAGTCAATAAAAATCATTATTTAAAGGTTATATAAAATTCTCATTGAATCCATAGATCATAACAGCGACCTCAGGAACTATAAGCTGTAGTAAAATGCACTATGAGCTTCAATTATGTTCTACTCATCTTTGCTTGATAAGATATATAATAGAGACTCCCCACAATTCTCCAAGAGATAACTTTCAAAAATGAAAAGAATTAAATCAATTAGATTTTTTACGTGAACAGTTGCTCGAAATGTGTTGATTATCACTCAAACAAATCCTCTTAATACAAATTCAAAATGAAGTTGGGCGTAACTAAGCTAAGAAACGAATAGCCTTTCCATAGAAATAGTTTGGCCTCCTCTACTCTGCACAGTTTTATATCCAGTTGGCATCGTTCACAATTCTGATTAATGGACTATATTGCTCGCTGGCTCGGATATTTAGTTGTAGGGGCTGGAATGGCAGTTATTCCGATCTTGACCGAATCCATTCTCACATTTACCATTCCACACATAACTCAACTAGATCAATCCACACAGTCCATCGCTCAGCATTTTCAAGACTTGGATGTGGAGGGTTCAATCTTAATTTACGACTTGAATCGAGATCGCACCTATCAACACAATCCCGACCGCAACGCCACACCGTTTTTACCGGCCTCCACCTTCAAGATTCTCAATTCTTTGATCGCGTTAGAGACCGGCGTCATCGCCAACGACTTAGCTATTTTGACGTGGGATGGCGTTGAGCGGAGTATACCCACGTGGAACCGCGACTTGAATCTGCGCACCGCTTTGAGGATTTCAGCGGTCTGGTTTTATCAAGTGCTAGCCCGTCGCATTGGTCATGAGCTCATGCAGCAGTGGGTGACCGAGACTGGCTACGGCAACCAAGACATCGGCAGTGCTCAAGACATTGACACGTTCTGGCTAACGGGCGATCTACGCATCACCCCACAGGAGCAGGTTCAGTTTCTGCAACGCTTATATCGGAATGATTTGCCCTTTTCGGAGAGCACCCTCGCCACGGTTAAGGACATCATGATCGTGGAGCAAACTCCCAACTTTACCATCCGCGCCAAGACCGGCTGGGCAATTTCAGGCGCAGTTGGCTGGTACGTCGGCTATGTAGAGCAGGACGAGAATGCTTACTTCTTCGCTGCCAATATCGACATCCGCGATCAGGATGATCTCGCAGCCAGGCTAGAAGTGACCCGTCGCTGCTTGAGAAGTTTGCAGCTGCTATGAGGGAGTCGCGTAAAAATCAAGGCCCAGTAAAAGGCAGTGGATGGGTAGATGGGTGGATGGGTGGATGGGTGGAAGCAACGCCCTCTAGCGTTTAGTTTATTTCCCCAAAGCTATAGGTAAGTCGCTATGATCGGGTTTGTTTTTTATATTGCCTTAGTAAGTGTTGTGCTAGGGGGCGGCTATCTACTTGTGGTCAATGTAATGGGCCGAGAAGCCGCCAGTCGAAATATGCTCTACTTGTCGGCCTGGGTTCTTATGGGTTTTGCGATCGCATCCTTCGCCACCCTCCTGTCGCAATGGCGACAAGTTGGCTGGAGCACTGTTTACCTGGTTGGTGTGATTGGCATTGGACTATGGCTGCTAAGTTGGCCTTTCCGCAAACGAACCGCTGGCAGCCTCCTGCTCAATGTCGGCAGAACCTGGCAAAATAGTCTGTTGTTCTGGATTGGGGTATGGGAAGTAGTCGTTGCTGCTGGCGTCACCTGGGGATATGGATTGGCAGGGGGAAGAAGACCCTGATGGATGACTATTTCAAGCTTATCTATGTGACAAACCGTGGAAGCAGATCATCAACGCGCTTGAGAGCGCCCATTAAGTTAACTTCATGGGTTAAGCGGTCTAAAGTTTCTTGTATATTCTGTGATTGCTCCGAATCAGAAATTTCAGCCGCGATCGCTTCAAGCATTTTTTGAGGCTGGATGTCGGGTTGTTCCGCTAGAAGCTTATTAATCAAATAATCCGCCTTTGAACCAATGTGTTGGGAGAGTTCTTGATTCACCAGCGCGAGGAAAGCGGAGCGAGGGGTTGAATAAAGATCGGAGTCCAATAGCTTTAACTCAAATTCTGCGGGGTTTTCTGAGAAACTGGAAAATACGGGTTGATGCTGCGAAGTCTCTACTTGAAAGACAGTCTCAATGGGGTCAGCCGTTGCTTCAAGGGCTTGAAACGCAGCTGCTAAATCATGTTCGTCAGTCACAGACGAAGAAGATTCATAAATCAATTCAAACCCAGCAATTGGGAGTTGAATTGCCTCTTCTTGAGAGTCAGACAGCTGAGATTCATTCAGTTGATGATGCAATTCAGCCATTGCTTCATCATGAACTTCTTCCTTCTCTGAAGTTTCTGGATTCATTGAAGAGTCTTGTCGCCAGATTGTGAAGCTAGCATCACTTTCTGTCAACACACAAAATATTCCCGACGCAATATCCGTTTGACAGATATTGATGGCCTTCCGAATATGATTCTTAGCAAACGTGAGACATCGAACCAGTCGCTTATTTTGGAATATTACTTCCTGACTATCGCGTCCAAATAAATTGGAATCGATAATTTCTTCCTCTTGGAAGAAAGGGATAAAATAGCTCATTCTACTTCTTGCAAAATTCTGGGAAAAGAGGGACCATCGCCCTAGGAAAATCCCGTCGATTTAATCACTGACTCTATGGATACGAAGCTCGATCTAACCGCTTAAAATAAGTCGGAAAAGACAATAAATCGACTCATCATCATCCCATTGACGATGAATTTCAGCTGTTGAGGGGGCGCTATTCCAACTGATTAATAGGAAAACCTAAGGGTTTGAATATTGAAATAATAGTCCGATGAGGCTTGAAGTAGAGCACCTATATTTTTCTTAAAAACCACCCATGAGACAAGACATCGACGTACTTTTAATAAGTATCTATAACAATCGATGCATACTCAATTAGCGAATTCTATCATTTAATCTCGTTTTTAGATAATGATATCGCACGGGTAAACTGAGCAGATAGGTTTGGCAAATGCCCCTGTTAATTCCAGAGAAGTTTAATTCATAACGTTAGTTTAACGGTCTCTCCTCTGCTTTGGAATAGGCAATATCGCTGAATTCCCAGTAGGTAATTCTTTCAGACTTTCAGGCTTTAAGATGGACTTTAGTGGAGCCGATTACACTTTTTTCACATCCTGTAGAGGAAGTGATGCAGTTACAATCTGCCAAGATATAACTGATATAACCGCTCAGAACTCCCACATTATCCCCGCTTAAAATTGTCTAGCTCCCATTACATGACTTATGCCGCCTAATTATGCAGAGAGATTACCAGTAGTCTGGGAGACAGAAAAACTCTGCCTTGCTTTCTAACAACCACAAGGGTTCCCCAAGCTCCTCAATTGCGATGTCCGGCTTAGTTTGTTCATCGAATAAATCATCTAGAAAAGCAGGCGCTATTTGAACATAGTCATCGCCATCGAGCTGGCGGTCTAACCACTGTATGTTGTCACTCTCCTGAAAAACAAAACTAATATCTGTTGCGGCTCCTACTGGCGCGCCTCGTTCGTCAAAGATCTCGAACAGAGTACAGCCGTTATCCCACCAATCATTAAAATGTCCATGAACTAACATGGCGAAAGAATCTAGTCCATCAATCGGAACCCTGACTACTACGATATCGCTGAGGTTGAACTGAGAATACCAAAGGTGACGGTTAAAGGTCTTTAAAACTGTTTTAGGAACCTCTTGATTGATTCTCTGTATCCTGGGAATGAGTCTGATAGGTTCAGAGTAGTCATCAATTTCTACCACTAAAGAACCGATACAAAATTCAGGGAAAAAGTCATCAAAATACAATTGAAGACTTCCTACACGGTTATAAAACTCTTTAGCCTTCTCTTGATAAAACTGTCGAATGGCCTGTCTTCTATTACTATGAACCATTTTGATATATTACATCTATACCCGAACTTTTCCTGTCGCCTTGATAAATTAACGCCTAACATAGGCGACCCAATGCGACGACTCAGGAGTCAGGTTGTTTGGAGGCAGAATCTCAAAGAAGGTTCCACAGACAGAGCCTATGGAACCAAGAAATGGGTGACTAACCAAGCAACCCGAGCAGTCGAATTTTAGCCGAAGGAATCAATATAGATCAAGTGTACTAAAATAAAACTTGGTTATCCAGATACGGATGACCACTCACTGGATCTAAGGGGGAATCGATATGACCCGTCTCCTACTCATTGAAAGTCCCGGTAAGTTAAAGAAGCTGGGGCAGATTCTTGGTCCTGGCTGGATGGTCAAAGCCAGTATGGGCCACATTCGGGAGCTGGCCAATGACGGTGAGGACGCCTTGGGATTTGACTTAGACGGGAATCAAATCCATTGTCGGTATACCCCCAGAGGGCCTCGGGCCAAGAAGGTGCTGGCGGAGCTGCGCCAGGCGGTGAAGCAAGCCGACACAGTCTATATCGCCACCGATCCAGACCGGGAGGGGGAAACCATCGGTTGGCATCTACAGCAAGCCTTGCGGCTAAAGCAACCCCAGAGAGTAGTCTACAGTGAGATTACGCCCACCGCAGTCCAACAAGCGATCGCACATCCCCGCAGTTTGGACTCAGCCTTAATTGACGCAGGTCGCGCCCGGGATTGTTTAGACAAACTGGTGGGGTATAAAGGCAGCCGCCATGTGGTATGGCCGCTGAATAATGGGGCAAAGTCCATGGGGCGGGTCCAGAGCGCCACCCTACATCTGCTGTGTTTACGGGAGCGAGAAATTCAATCGTTTACCCCCCAAGATTACTGGAGTGTATGGGTCAGTTATGAGGAAGGCTTTAAGGCGTTTTACCGTCGCACACTGAATCCCGCAAATCAGTCGACGGAGAGAGCCGCCGATGACGCCGCCCAGCAGAACGAGACGCCGGAGTCCGAACGCATTACAACGCAAGCTGAAGCCGATCGATTGATCGCCATCGCTCAATCATCGTCCCATCAGGTCGTCGCGGTGGAAGGAACCGTACGAAATCAATCTCCGCCTGCTCCATTTATCACCTCAACCCTACAGCAGTCAGCGGGCTCAAAATTACGCTTCAGCCCTGAAAAAACAATGAAAACGGCCCAGGCCCTCTATGAAGCCGGGTATATCACCTACATGCGAACCGATTCAGTGGCCTTATCTGAACCGTTTCGAGCAGCAGTGCGGGATTACCTGCAGCAAACGGATCCTGCTAATGTGCCCCAGAAAACAACGAAACATCGCGCCGCCAAAGGCGCTCAGGCGGCCCACGAGGCGATTCGCCCAACGGAGGTTACCCGAACACCCCAGTTACTCCAGGGAAACTTGGCGCCGGATCAAGCCCAACTGTACGATCTGATTTGGCGACGCGCGATCGCTTCCCAATGCCGTCCCGCCCGACTGCGCAAAACGCGAATAGTCACCCAATCAGGGGAAGCGTTCTGGGAAGCCAAAGGCCAGGTGGTGGAGTTTGCAGGCTATAGTCGCTACTGGAACAACCTGAAGACGGATACGCCCCTCCCCGCCCTACAGCAAGGTCGTCCCCTTCAACTCCAGCAGGCGCAGGCTGACAAAAAGCAAACCCAGCCGCCGCCGCGTTACACCGAGCCAAAACTGGTGCAGTTGATGGAGCGGCGGGGGATTGGCCGCCCCAGCACCTATGCGCCGACGATCAAAACCCTGAGGGAGCGCACCTATGTCCGCTTGACTAAGGGAAAACTGCAGCCAACTGAACTGGGACTGGAGTTGGACGGGGCGCTGGCGGAGCTGCTGCCAGATCTGATTCAACCCGCGTTTACGGCCCAGATGGAATCTGACCTGGATGCGATCGCCGCCGGTCGACAGGATTGGCAGACCTACCTGACGGGCTGGCATCGCAACTATTTTGCGCCCGCCCTAAATCAGGCCAGACAGCAAATGGGGATGTGGAGAAAGCAACGGCAAGAGACTAGACTCGCTAAAGCAGCGGAGAACGGAATTGAGATTCCCCCGTCTACACATCCCGATGCCTCCGTCCCATCTGAATCTGCCCTCCAAAGGAATCAACCCCGAGGAAGTCAGACAAAAGGAAATCAGCCCCAAACAAAAACGAATAAGACGTCCGCTAACAAAACATCCGCTAAAGGAACGAAAATCGCCTGCCCAAAATGCGGAGAAGCCATGCAAAAGATTCCCTCCCGCTCCAAGAAGTTAAAGGCGAATCACTTCCTCAAATGCGGCGGCCCGGGGTGTGGAACCGTCATGTTCTGGAATCCAAAACAGCGACGATATGAGCTGCCCTATTCCCAACAACCGCCCAACCCAGAGGCGTTTACCGACTTGCCTTGTCCCGTCTGTGGGGCGCTGCTGGAGCGCTACGCCTACAAAAAGGAAGGCAAAGACAAGGTGATGCTGCGATGCTCTCTGCGGGAAAACCGTCGGGGCAAGTGCAAGGAAGTCGCATTTTTCCAAACCCAGAACGGATTTTGGTCCCCCAAGTTCGGCAACCTCCAATCTTGACGGATTTTAGATTTTGGATTTTGGATTTCGGATTTTCCCCATACCCCTCCCCCATCCTCAAATCTTCGGAGTAACAGCATAGCAGGCATTAGAGGAACAGGGTTCTTCTCTCCTTGTGATCTGTTTGCAACGTAACCATAAGTACCTGGGCATTGAAAATTTCATAGAGGCCAAGTGTCATTCCGAGAGAAGCGAGGAATCTCAATCTCCCGCTAAAGTCTGAGATGTTTCGATTCCGCTATGCTCCACTCAACATGACATCCTGTGTTTACTGGACATCAGACTCTGTAATTAATTTTGCCTACCTACTTACTTAGCCTCAGATCCCTTAGGTTTGTCAAAATCTGGACGAAAGAAAACCTAAACCCAATCTTGTGTGACTCGCTCTGCAATCCGTCTGCGTTCAGCTTGGCGTTCAGCTGTTTGTTCTCGCACACGGTTCACAATTTGGGGTTCGGCGACGCTTGGATGGCCGCTCTTAAACGGTGGAGCAGGATTATACTCAAGGTTAAGCTGAATAGTTTTCGCTAAGTTTTCCCCCCTCAGTTCAGCAACCAGCTGTAAGGCAAAATCAATCCCCGCGGTTATCCCCCCGCCCGTCATCCGGTTTCTATCCAAAACTACCCGGTCTTCTACAGGGATAGCCCCAAAGATCGGTAGAAAGTCTAACGAGAGCCAATGCGTTGTCGCACGATAACCTCGTAGGAGTCCAGCCGCCCCCAGCACAAGAGATCCCGTACACACGGCAGTGATATAGTTAGCATTAGACGCCTGCGTTCTTAGAAAAGTCAGTGTCTCTTGGTCCTCCATCAAAGCATTCACCCCACCGCCACCCGGTACAAGTAGCACATCATATGGAGGGGCGTCTTCGTAGACAACTGTGGGTAAAATTTGCAGCCGTCGGTTACTAATCACCGGCTCCAAAGTTTTACTCACAAGATCCACATGGGTGTTTGGCATAGCCGAGAGCACCTCAAACGGTCCCGTCAGGTCAAGCTGAGTGAAATTTTGAAACAAGACCATACCAATGGTTAGAGGAGTTCCGTCAGCTGAAATCATATTGTTCTCCAATTTTATGGGTTGAAAGTTCTGAGCAGATTGATCGCGGCAATACACTCACGCCGCAGGAGATTTTGTTTGCTGTTTGCGCGTCACTGAAGGAGAAACCTCAAAGTGCCGCCGCCAAAGCCGCCGGAAATGACGGGAATCGTCGAAGCCACATTGGGTGGCAATTGCCTCGATCGACAAGTCTGAGTTCTGCAATAACATGGCAGCGACTTCCAAACGCAAGCGTTGATGGTATTGCACAGGCGTTAATCCAGTCGCCTCCTTAAAGGCGCGGCTGAAGCTCCGCACACTCATGTGGGCAATGTGAGCAAGCTTAGCTAGAGAAACCGATTCTGTTGCATGTTCCGCCAACCAAGTCTGAACCTGATGGACCCCTGGATGCAAATGGTTTCGGTATTCTAGATAAACACTTTGTTGTGGCTGAGAGCCATTGCGCCGTAAATAGAGGACCAGATGGCGAGCCACCTCAGCAGCAAGGTGGGGTCCATTCTGTTGCTCGACCAGCGACAAAGCCATGTCAATTCCAGAAGCAACACCCGCACTGGTGACAATGCCGCGATCACTGACATACAGAACGCCATCCACAACACGAGCCATTGGGTAACGTTGCTGGAGAGCCTCAACCATAACCCAGTGAGTGGTGCAGCGCCGACCATCAAGCAGACCTGCCTCGCCTAGGACAGCTGCCCCTGTGCAGATGGAGGCAATTTGTGCGCCATTTGCATGAGCATTAATCAGCCAGCGACGAGTATCAGAATCCAGCAGGGGTTGATTGAGTCGATCCAATGCAACCCCTGCGATCATCACCAAATCAGCGCCAAAAACAGATGGTGGCAGCGGCTCAAGTTGCCCTAAGAACAGCCCCTGCGCCGATCTCACTCCAGGAGTATTGGCGCAGAAGTGTTGGGAGTAGGGAGCCCCTAATGAGTCAGCCTCACTGAATACCTGTGCCGGTCCAGCCAAATCTAACAGCTCGACACCGTCCAATACCAGAAAGATGACACGCTGTTTGATTGTACTGGGGGTGGAATGCAGAGAGGTCACGACTTTAGTTGCATCTCATTTATGCATTATGCTAAACCGCTGACCTTTTTTTCTCCAGGGCTATAACAGTCAATCAGCAGACGAATCTAGCCAAACTTGGCTCTTCTCAACTTTCGATCCTGGCGGCGAAATATTCTTCCCCTGCTCCCCCTGCACCGCCTATTCCCCCGAATTACTAATGGAATAAGGCGCAGCCCAGTCAGGCAGCAGGGATAACTGCCGTCCTCGCAGTGGGGTTGGGGGCATCGGGCGATCCGGTAAGGTCAACTGGCCGCGCCGCTCTCGCTTCTGGTGGCTCAGTTTGCCGATGAACCGATTGTCATACCGTCGGTGGCATACACTGCACAGCACAATCAGTCGAGCTTTGGGATTTTCCGGGTCATGGTCCAGGGGAGACACCGTCAGCACATATCGCCCCGGTTTCTCAATCTGCGCCAGGGGTCGACCAATTCGCGCCGCAAAGTCCGTCAGGCTTTCCCCAGCTCGGCGGCAGACACGACCACAGTGCTGACAAGTCCAATTTGTTTGTGCTTTCAGCTCAAGGGAGCGCGCTTTCCAGTTTTCAGGATAACGGTCCCACTCCATCGGCATAGATCATCTCCTTCAACGCCTAATGGCCAGGGGGAATAGACCTTTCCCCCTTTGGTTGGGGTACATTGTATCTCTGATTCCCCAACGGTAAGTAGGCGTCGTCTATATTAGCGCCAAAGTCACCATTGATAAAGGTTCCTGAAACGCTTCAACTGTCTCGCCTAGACAGGCGCTACTTGAGGAAGGTTGGAGTCTTGCTCTAGAGTGCTCATATTGGCGGCGTTAAATTGGTCCTCCGCCAGGAACCGAAATGTCTCCTGATATAGACTTTGCCAGAAATGATTCGTCATGCCCTGACTAAATTCTTTCGGGTCCACCATGGGGTGCGGCACCATATCACTGGCTGGATACTTATAGAGATGATGTCCCTGAGCCTCTTGTCCTAGGGAATTGAAAAATTGCAGATTGGTCTCAATATCAGCCGCGTCTTCGTTTTCCGTCAACACTAACAGCGTTGGAATTTGCTTGAGCGCCTGAATATTATCGCGAGTGCGAACAAAAGCCCCAAAGTGATTCGTTGCGGTCAAGCATCCCAGTGGAAATCGCAGATCATCCCATCCCATCTCAGTAACATCCAGGGGACCTGCTATATTCACATACCGTTCTCGTTCTTCACCATACACTTCCAATAGGGGGGCATAGGCCGCCACTTTCTTGATCCGATCCGGTCGAGACGCCGCTAGCGCCAGGGCGACCGCTCCCCCTACAGATAGACCAACGGTGTAGATCGGCCCGGGCATGGCGTCGAGTTCGCTGAGGCGCTGCTGCGCATTGTACAGATAATCCATGTGGGAGGAGTCAAAGTAGCGATCGAAGTTGGGGTCTCCCTCCCGCTCAGCGACTTGGAAAATCTCCACCGTGCGTGGCTCAATCTGCTGCACTCGGGCCAGTATACTGAGCATCTGAAGAGATGTTGGACGACCTCCCGATGCAATGTCCGTATTTGCTAAGTAACTCTGCAGGATAGGATCTTGGCTAAGTTTTTCCCGAAGCGGGCCAGCGATTTCCGGTTTGAGGTCAACTTGCGGCCAGTATTTGTCGGGAATCCGGAAGGAATGGCCGACTAAAGAAGTCTGGTATACGTTGAAACCGTTGAGGAACAAGTACCCGGCCAGACGCGCCATCTGGTGGGGTCTGGCGCTAAAGCCATGAAATAAAAGAACGGTTCCTCGGATCGGCTCACCGGGTTCATGAAATTGATAGTAAGGATAGGCCCAGTCACGGCGATCGGGATTGGCGTCGATACTTTGAATGTAGGAGTCAATTTGTCCCTGAACTTGACTTAACTGATCAGCGTTCGGAGTAACCTGCACTTCCTGTAACGTCACCATGTGTAAAGACTCCTATGATTTCACTGTATGTCTTCTCCAAGCCGTCAGGTCGCCGTTACGGAACCCTTGAGTTCATTATCTGTGGCGATCGGCTTAAATAGATCTTCCCTTGCCGCTAAGTTAACTTGTTCAATGCTCTGCAGAATAGCCTTGTCAAAGGCTTCAGGCGTTTACCCATTTGACTGATGAGTGGGGAAATTGTCTTGTAATCTTAACTGGACTCCGCTGCAATGACGATGCGGGCGCAGGCTTCGGCATCGGAAATGGCGCTGTGATGGTTTAATTCAATCCCCAAGTAATCACACACATTGGGCAACTTGGTGGGACGAATTTTCCAGTGTCGACGCGCCATCTGGACGGTGCATATAAATTCCTGTGCAGGTTCAGGAATTTGGTGGGCTCGACAACAAGCGTATAACACCCCTTTGTCAAAAGACGCATTATGGGCCGCGATAAATTCAGCGCCGCTGAGGGTGTCTTTGATCGTCGGCCAGAGTTGGCCGAAGGTAGGCTGATCGGCGACATCGCTCCACCGAATGCCATGAATGTAGGTGAATTCAAAGATATCTCTCGGAGGCCGAATTAAATGATTCACCCGCTGCGTAATATGGCCGTTTTCCACGCGGACTAAGCCAATCTCACACGCACTATCCCGACCCCGATCCGCGGTTTCAAAATCTAGCGCGACGAATATACTACTCATGAGAGGTGGACTTAGAACACAACTGTCCGAAGCTTATCTCAATCCAAATAGATCGCAATCAACTTTCCATATATTTTCAGATATCGTTGCTCTGGGCATTAGTTGCCTAAATTCCTGCTGACACCTGTCAATAACATGCTATTTAAGCGGGGAAATTTCTGTGGTAATGAATTGGGTAAGAGAGAAATACAGAAGGTAGAACACAGAAAGCCGTAGGATGGGCAAAGGGCTCGCCCGTGCCCATCGATCAGTATGCCTCGCCAAGCAAGATGGGCACGCTTCACTTTGCCCATCCTACGTTCCTTTTTTGTAAATTTTATTGCTCGGGTACTTATTGCGACGGCTCAACGGCCTGAAATGTAAGCCAGGAAATTGCTGTAGGAAAGGAATACAAAAGACGGAAGGCGGGATACAGAAATTAGGCGGGAACTGGATTCTGTCTTCTGGCTCCTGTATTCTGTCTCAGTGATAATTTTCCGTTCTAAATTGATAGCTTCTTTAAAAACATGGATGTTGGCAGTCGTCATGAGGCGTTTATTCCCTACCCCCGCAAGGACATTATTAAACTGTGTCTGGCCGATAAAAAGCTTGAAGGAGAATCCGTCGCCGCCTTTCAGTCCTTTTGCAACCTGCTGACGGCGTTCTACCACTTCCAGTTCCACACCACCCTAGAAGACATTAAAGAGAATTACCGGGTATTTAACCCCAACTCCGACGTGCAGCCTCTGTATACACCGACTCTGCAGGAATACGAACAGATGGGGGAAAAGGTTGTTCAGGCGTTTAAGCAAACCCTGGAGCAGGCTAACTACTACCCCATGCCCCCAGAGACCATTCGCCAAGCGCTGGATAGCCGCTCTCTGATTAACCTTAGAACTGACGTTGACTTCGATGATTTTGAGCAGTGTCTGTGTTATTACCGGGGTGATGTTTACCAAACAATCCCACAAAAACGGTTCTTTTTTTGGAAAGCCGAGCGCCGCATCGACATTCTTGAACGCCTAGTCCTGCTGGTTAAATTCAAAGGGGAAGGCTATTTTCGCACCAAAGAAAAAAAGAGGCGGCAGCGGTCTCAAGCTGAACGCAAGTTTATCCCTGGCAAAATGTACGTCTATTTCTACAAAAATATTCCAAAGCTAGATCTGGATCTGCTGTTTCCCAATGTTCAAACCAGCATGACCCTACGAGACCGCCTGATGCTAGCAATCCCGGCGATTGGGGCGGCGGCGTCCGTGGCGCTCAAGGCAATTCCAAATATTTTATTGTTGGCGGCAGCTATTTTGCTGGCGCTGAACGCCGACTCAGCCCTCCAAACCATTGGCGTGCAAGCAGAACAGGCCCGCAATATCATGCCAGTGTTGATCGCGACGCTGACCCTAGCGATTGCACTAGGAGGGTTTGCCGCCAAACAGTACAGCCAGTACAAAAATAAGAAAATTAAATTCCAAAAAGATGTAACGGACACCCTCTTTTTTAAGAACTTAGCGAATAACGCCAGCGTGTTTCAAATGCTGGTGGATATTGCTGAAGAGGAAGAATGCAAAGAAATTATTCTGGTGTATTATCACCTCCTCACCAGCCCCGCCCCCCTCTCCCCCGAAGCGCTCGACGCTCAGATCGAAACCTGGCTGATTGAGAAAACAGGGGCCGCTATCAATTTCGATATCCACGGCCCCTTGCAAAATCTACAGCGAATACGCGGCCGAACACCTCAGTCAGATGATGAAAGGCCCTTACTAGAGTATGACGCTCAAGGCCGATGCTGCGTGCTACCTCTTACAGAGGCGGCCACTGTATTGGATTATGTCTGGGACAATGCCTTTCGCTACAACACCCAGGGTCAGGCCGCAAATCCAGACGCACCGTCAGGCGCTTGACGCCTCGCCTGATCAATTCGTCGGAACGCCTCAGCGATTCAGGTCTACCGGAGGCAAAACTGCTCTAACGAATTCCCGGCCATCATACCAAGGATGACCGGGAATTCACATCAACGGATGTATCTAGGATACGATCTACCAATGAAGAAACAGAGCTTCGCAGATTGCGCCAAAACTTTCCTAAAATCTAACTGTCACGAAAGTTTCGGCATTTCCTGCCAACAACTGGAGCAAAACCAGTAAATAGAGCCTTGTGCAATGTGGCGCAGCAAAGGGCTAGAACAACAAGGACAATCACTCATCCTCTCGAAATTGCCTGCCCCCTCTTTCTGAGAAGCAGGCGCGTGAATGCTATTGAAACTGAAATTGTGATTGGAGAGTTGCATAATCCTAAGAATCTTAAACGAGGTCACGTTAGGCTAAAGTCGATGTTCAGCCTATACTTCGGCATCACCATCGACAATGGACTTTTGGGGGATTCTTATAGGGGGGCGACTTCACGAAAACTCACAAAGAGCAGGCATTCCGACATTTCTCGTAACACAGAGAAACATCTAGAAACATCTAACACTCTCTGTAAAATCCATAACCTCGACTATACCGTTAAACTGCCAATGAATAGGTAAATTCACCCTTCAGGCTCCCACAAATTATCCAAAGGTCTGATCTCCTGTTTCTCTCGCCATGCCAAAAAATGAGCATCCTTTTTGGAGGTACGGCAAAAAATCCAGGAATATAAAGATCAATGCGCCATCAAAATTTTGTTTTTTGAGTTGTTTGTATTTTATTAAGTTTTTTTGGCGTAGGCATAGAAAAAACAGTCAGCCCAGGTTGACGGGCTATCCATATTGGTGAACCCTTGCGCCAAATGCTAAAAGGATAGCACGTTTATGATTCAACCTTCTCTGCTTCTCCTTCAAGCCAAGATTACTCATAGCCTAAAATCAATGCATTGATTTGTAATCCCTGGCGGTCGGCGATAATGAGGCGCTTTTCAAGGACAGTAACTAGTTTTAATAAATCCACAGAAACCTTTACTTGTTCAAACAACTTACTATCTGTAAACGAACAATCTATTGGTGAAACGTCAAATAATCCACAGGAGGAATCACGATTTTCTTCTGTAATAAAACTTCAGGAATTGCCCCTAGATCTGACTTACCCAGAATAAAATCAATCGCTAGTATTGTGTCCTTCCGTATAGCTGAGGAGGGAAACACCGCCAACCCAAAGATAATCAATCCGCCGATCAGCCAGATTATCGAATAATTTGATCAACAACGGCAAGTAAATAATTCTCTTCAAAATTCACTTCAATCATATCTTTTCAATCGGCGGCTTAGGCGCTATTTACTCCAAACCCTATGAAACTCTCTAACTGGATGACAGTTATTCTCGCGGCTTGGTGCGTCGCTTGGGGTATTGTCGGATGTCGACGGATTATCCCAAAACAATCTGGTTCAACAGATACAACAGATATTCTAACTATATCCGCCGCCGCTAGTCTGGAAGATGCGTTAGAAGCCATCAATCCCCTCTTGGAACGCACTCATCCCACAATTCAAGTTAACTATAACTTTGCCGCTTCTGGCGCTCTACAACGGCAAATCGAACAAGGGGCTCCTATCGATGTCTTTTTCTCCGCCGCCGCAAAACAAATGGACAGGCTGCAGGAAAAGAACCTGATCCGTCCTGAGACGCGGCGAAATCTGGTCGCCAATCAGCTAGTTGTGATTACGTCAGAAAATTCAATCCTCGATCTGACTCGGCTAGACCAGTTGAAAACGGATAGGGTCCGCAAAATAGCAGTGGGAGAATTTCGCAGTGTTCCTGCTGGCCAGTACGCCAAGGAAGCCTTTGAAACCTTTGGACTATTGGAGGCTTTGCAAGCAAAATTTGTGTTTGGAGCCAATGTGCGCGGTGTCCTGGCGGCCGTTGAAAGCGGCAATGTTGATGCCGGAGTCGTTTACACCACGGATGTTCTTCTCTCGGATTCAGTTAAAGTCGTTGCAGTTGTATCAGCGGAGTCCCATTCAGCCATTGTCTACCCCGTTGCTGTCCTGGCGGCAAGCTCTAGGGTGGATGAGGCGATCGCATACATTGATTTTTTGTCGAGTCGTCAGGCCCGAGTAATCTTTAATGAGTTTGGCTTCGCAACCCCTTGAATTGCTTTCCCTCGCCAACCTCTTCTACGGTGTAGACAGATCCCGATAATTTTATGTCTACTCCGTAGTCCATCACCCATGGCGTCCAACTTCTCCCCCCTGTGGATTTCCCTCAAAATTGCAGCGATCGCCGCCGTTTTGACCTTTTTCTTGGGCATTGCAACAGCCCATTGGATGCTGACCTATCGCGGCAAGGGAAAGTCTTTAATTGAAGGCCTCTTGATTACCCCTCTGATTCTACCGCCCACCGTCACCGGGTTCTTACTCCTGTTCCTCTTTGGCCGAAATGGTCCGCTGGGTCAACTCCTCTCCCGATTTGAGATCAACATCGTTTTCACCTGGTACGCTGCGGTAATTTCAGCAACCGTTGTCGCCTTCCCACTGATGTACAAAACTGCATTAGGCGCCTTTGAGCAAATTGATGCGAACCTGCAACAGGCGGCTAGAACCTTAGGCGCATCTGAAATATTTATTTTTTGGCGAGTGACGCTGCCTCTAGCTCTGCCCGGGATTTTAGCAGGGGCTATCTTGGCTTTCGCCAGAGCCTTGGGGGAATTCGGAGCCACCTTGATGGTAGCGGGGAACATTCCTGGACAAACCCAGACTATCCCGATGGCAATTTACTTCGCCGTGGAAGGGGGAGATAAGCAGGAAGCCTGGCTATGGTCACTGACAATGATCGGCATTTCGCTATTTGGGCTAACGGCGGTTAACGTCTGGCAGAAACGCCGGGAGCGGATAAGAACGAGATGGCGGGCCAGACCGGGTAGTCACCCTCGAGTCAGACTCTTGTCTAGAGGGCGACTCGAAAACTTGCAGAAACCCTTTCCTCCTCGTTCCCCTCACGGCCTGTCTGCTCAAACCCACCCTGTCACCCAACCCAGTTTGTTCGTAGACATTCACAAACAACTCCCTGACTTTTCACTCCAGGTCTCTTTCTCAACGGATCATCAGCCACTGGGCCTATTAGGGGCGTCCGGCGCTGGCAAAAGCTTGCTCTTGCGATGTATTGCGGGTCTTGAAACCCCTGACAGCGGACGCATTGTTCTCAATGGTCGGGTGCTGTTCGACGCCGATCAGGGAATTAACCTCCCTACCTGCGATCGCAAAGTCGGCTTTCTCTTCCAAAACTATGCTCTGTTTCCCCACCTCACCATCGCCCAAAACATAAACTTTGGCCCCAAGGCAAATCAATGGCGGGGAAATCCTGTCCTTATTCCACAGATGTTTAAGCGTTACTTAGCGACCATGGATGTGGCGGACCTGGCAAATCGCCATCCTCATCAGCTTTCTGGCGGCCAACAGCAGCGAGTCGCCCTAGCCAGAGCACTGACGAACCAACCTGACATCCTGTTACTGGACGAGCCCTTCTCAGCTTTAGACACCCATCTTCGCAACCGACTCGAACAGCAGTTGATTAATCGATTAGCAGGCTACACAGGGATTACCCTCTTCGTCACCCACAACCTTGAAGAAGCCTATCGAGTATGTCAAAACTTGCTAGTGCTGGAAGCCGGACGCGCGATCGCCCATGGTCCCAAACACAGAATCTTTGAACATCCCCAGACCGCCAGCATAGCCCAACTCACAGGCTGCAAAAACTTTTCTCCCGCCCTGACCAAAGGCCCGAATCAAATTGAAGCCCTCAGTTGGAACTGCATTCTAGAAACACTCGAACCCGTCCCTGAGAAACTCACACAAGTCGGTGTTCGAGCCCATCAGATCACCTTTCCCCTCACCCCTTCATCCCATCCAAACACCTTCCCCTGCTGGCTCGCCACAACCAGTGAAACCCCCCATCGAATGACGCTATACCTAACGCTACATTCTCCGCCGACCAATCCTAGCGATTATCATCTGCAAGCCGAAGTCTTCAAAGAAAAGTGGATCACACTCAAAGATCGTCCATTTCCATGGCAGGTTTATTTAGATCCGTTGCGGTTGATTTTGCTGCAGGAGTGATGTTGTAGAGATGACCGGATGAAAGGCATTCAGGGAGCAGGGGAGGATGGGGGGGATGGGGGAGATAGGATTGTTGGACGAATGATGAATGACGAATTGGCAATAAGCAAGTAACGAGTGACTAATGACCAATGACTAATGACCAATGACTAATGACCAATGACTAAAATCCAAAATCTCTCGAGGAAAGATGGAGAGAATGGAGGAGAGCTAAAAGCCAAAAGCCCTCTTCCAAATTGGAAGAGGGCTTTATAGGAAGGTGCGAATACCAAGGTTCTCAATATAGATGAGATTTAGTGGCTTGAGTTCGCTGTGCAATTCAAGCTGATTAATTCAACTATGGTCTATTCGACTAAAGAACGATTGAAGCGAGGCAAAGATAAGTTCGCCGCTTCAATAGCTACTTTGAAAAAAATCAGCAAACTACTTCGAGAAACTATAGCAACCTGAATCAAGGCGATACCAATCTTTCTTGCGGGCGCCTTCCGCCAGGATATTGGAAATCCGGTTGCGGGCGCCTTTGCGATCGTTGTGAGGAATCGCCTTCACCACAATCGTATCCACCACCTCTGCAATCTCAAACACCTTCTTGGGCTGAGCTTTCAAAATCCCAGCCACAACATTTGGCAATGGTGTCTGAGAATACTCGTTGCGCATATATTTTTGCCATCCTCGGCGAGGCAACTTAGGACGACTAGACACTTTACGCGGCGGCGGCGCTGTTTTTGATTTTGTCGCAGCTGGGGGCTGACTCGAGGGGGGTTTAGCAGGCTTCTTCGCTGGAGCTTCAACCACCGCCACTGCCGCTGGCGCTGGCGCTGCAGCAACCGCCTTAACTGTTGCTGGCTCCGCTGCAGCTGTCGGCTCAGCGCCAAATATTTCCAGCACAGATTGGAGACTGGCGCGTTGTGTTTGAATGGCGTTGAGCTGAGCCACTAACTTAGCTTCTTGTTCTCCCAAGTCGGAGTCAGCAGCCAAAAGTTTCGAGAGGACCGGATCAGATGTTTTGTTACCCATAGTGAAAATCTTTCAAAGAACAAACGTTACTGTCAGAAAAGGCTAGCAGAGATTCATGAAAAAAGAAGTCTATTATCGCCATTAAGGCCAGTTATATATAGAAATTTATACCACAAGAACAGCTTAACGTGCCCCTAACAGAGATTAAGAGAGTGCTTTTTGCAGTGTGTTGCAACTGAAAACAAGGCGGTTTCTGTCACAGATCGTTGAACTGGGAGGGTTTCGCCTTGCGCTGTCTGACAATGTCAGGGGCAGAAAAATATCTGAGCAAGTGAAATCAGCAACGGGGTTCATAAAGTTGATTTAGAAGATATCTTCACCTAGGATTCCCAGGCCGATTAGCTCTTCAACACGCCCCAACGAGGGGCTTGAAAAATCCGTGAAATACACCGACAGCAAGCTTTTGAAACCACAGATCAACCTGTGAGAAAACGTTCAGAACTGTCTCTCTGGGAGGATGAAGGCGGCTGTTTCCAATTTAGGGAAACCAGCATTCTCTCCAATCCGTTGAACAATTTCACACCAGCGTAGATCTAGGGATCAAAGCAAAGAGAAAGTCTTGATTGGCGACGGCGATTAGGTGAACGGGAAGATGGATGAGTGGATGAATGTTTATTGAGGCAAAGCCCTCATAGCCAGGTCTTTCCAAGAAGAGCACCCCCAACAAATGAGTTGAAAACGCAGCTATATCTAGATTTCCTGATAAACATTCGACACTGCAAACTACCTGACCCATCACAAAACATATTGACAGCAGGCTTAACCAATGCAATACGTTACATTTTGTAAGGTGATTGAGACAGCAATCGCTCACTCCAACCTAGACAACTTTTTCCTTCTCTTCGTAAACTTGAGTAATATCAAATGTCAGGAGACGAGAGAGTTCTTTATTCCATCTTAGCGAGCCTTGATCCGCCTCCCCTCCTCGATCTGCTCCGTTGGATGCAAAATAACCTCTTCCCCCTCCTCCAATCCCTGCTCCACCACTGCCTCGGACTCATTGCTACGACCAATCACTACTTCACGACGACGGGCTCGGCCTTTCTCCGCCACAAACATACACTGCGCCTCCCCACAGCGGGAAAGTGCGCTTACGGGAGCCTTGAGTACATCGTCACTTTGCCAAACGACTATCCGCGCTTCAAACCGATACCCATCCCCCAGACGGGCAGAAGAATCAACAAAGTCGCCGATGACATTTACTCGCTGCTCTTCTACCCCTAACGCCGAGACTTCTGTAAATGCGGAAGGTTCAACATAGCGCACTTTAGCCAGTAGAGTCGTTTCCCCTCCCCAGTGCTCCACCAGAATAGAAGCGCCGACTTCCACCTTAACGGCATCCGTTGAAAGCACATCAATCACCAATTCCAAATTTGAGGGGTCGCCTAACTCCATCAAGGGAGACCCAGCCTCAACAAATCGGGCGCTTTCCTGCAGCACCCGCAGAACAAATCCTGCCACAGGGGCTTGGATTTCGGTGCGGCTGGCTTCATCTGCTAAGTTAGTCAGTTCCGCCTCCACCGCTGCGATCTGAGCTCGGTAGGCGTCGACTAGATAGTCAGGGTCTTTTTGTTCTGAGCGCAGAATCGATAGGGCTTCTCGGGCGGCGGCCACCTCTGCGATCGCGCCCTCTAACTGCCGCTGAGCCGCCTCTAACTCGCGGGTTCGACTGGTTTCCAATAATTCCGCCGCCTCCCGCTGCTGTCGAGCGATCGCGCCTCTAGTCTCGAGGTCTTGAGCCCGGATGCGATCTCGCCTCGCCTGAGCCAACGCCGCCTCAACCCGCTCCACCTCCGCCTCAGTCGCTCGACGTTCAGCCTCAGCCGCTCGGATTCTCGCCTCCGCCTGAATCAAAGCAGCCTGCTTAGGCCGCTGAGTTTCCACTCCAACCATTTCCGCCTGCAACTCCCGCAGTCGGGCTTGAGCTTCCCTCACCTGGGTATCTAGCGGCAGCGGATCAATCCGGGCCACAATCCTGCCTTGTTCAACCGCATCGCCTTCGTCTAAATCAATCCGCTCTAAACGACCCGCCACCGGCGTCGCGACGACAAATCGATCCTTCACCCGCGTTTTGCCCTCTGCATCCACAGTGACTTGCAAGTCGCCACGCGTAACCTGCCCCAAGTCAACGGGAACGGGAGAAGGACGCACCACCAAAATCACCAACATTACAGCCCCTAGTCCAGCTAGAACGTAAGGCGTACGGCGGGGGAGGTGTTTTGTCAGATAACGCATGGGAAAGGGGGGAAGACAGGGTTTAGGGATTGGATGGGTTCATTCTCGGGTCTTCAAGACGGCGATCAGGTCGAGATGCTTGAGGTGTCGCTGGATAATCCAACCAGAGCCAAGGGCTGCTATCACAATAACGACAAAGGCGAAGGCGTAGCTAGCTCGGGTCACAATTAGGGGCAAGCGATAGAGTTCCCAGCTATAAGCATGACTGGTGAGGGCCGCTAAGCCAAAGCCAAAGCCAAAGCCTATGGGGATAGCCGCCAGGGTGAGAATGGCTTGCTCACCTAGCAAGATGAAGGCGATCTCGTTCTGCGAAAACCCGATAATGCGGAGGGTAGCTAGCTCACGACTCCGTTCTGACAAAGCGATTCTGGCGGCGTTGTAAACGACGCCAAAGGCGATAATACAGGCAAAGACAACTAGGACAGCGTTGAAACCGCCCATGCTGGCGGCGATGGTTTCCTGGAATTGGTCGATCATGGTCTGGCGCAGGGCTACGCTGGTCACCGCCGGGGTCTGCTTCAGTTGGGTGTAAAGCTGATCGGTATATTTTGCATCGATCGCTAAATAGGCGCCTGAAACAGTCTGGCCTTCTCGCATCAACCGATTCAGGGCGTGGATATCCATATAGGCCGAGAGCCCCACCAATTCATCCACCAGTCCGACGACAGGAACCGTGCGGGTCGGTCTTTCACCTTCTAGCACCTCAACGGTGAGGATGTCGCCAACGGACACCCCGAGAATGTCTGCTAGCTTGGATGAGAGCACCACCCCATCGGGCGGCAGAACCACCGTCTGGAGTTTTTTGTCTAGCAGTCGGCGTAACGTCCCCGTCGGCTCCAGTCCTGTAATGCCGCCTAAATGAGCGCGGTGCTCAAATCGCAGCCTCGCCGCCACAACTCGAAAGGGTTCCGACTGAAGCACACCCGGCAGATGCGTCAGCTCATACCGAACCCGAGCTGAACGCGGCTGATTAAATACTAGAGTGACATCTTCACGTTGAACATGGCGGAACTGTACGTCAATGATATGATTGGCCGCATCTTCAAAGTAACGCCCAGTCACTAAAATAGCGACTGCCAGAGCAATTCCCAGCAGTGAGAGAGCAGCTTGAACAGGTCTACGTTCTAAATTACGCAGGATAATCCGACCCGATGGAGAAAAATACCGCTGCAAACCTGCCCGTTCAATAAACGTAGGACGATACTGAGCTGGAGGCTCAGGACGCATAGCCTCAGCGGGCGGCAACGAAATGGCTCGACGCACAGCGGTAAAAGCCCCTAACGTCGCTGACCCGATACTGACCGAAACGGCTGTTGAGATCAGCCCTACCCCCGCCTCATAGCGTAGTACTGGGAAGTGGAAGAAGTTGGTGTAGTACTGGGTCATCGCCGCCCCAAGCCAAAGGCCGAGGGTGGTCCCGATTCCAGCTCCCACTAGGGTGATCATCAGCACCAGTTTGAGATAATGGAGCCCAACAGTCAGATTGTCATAGCCAAACGCCTTCAGCACTGCAATCTGATCTCGTTGGGTGCTGACCAAACGAGCCAGGAGCAAGTTGAGCAGAAAAGCCGCGATCCCAAGAAAAATGGACGGAATCAGGACGGCCATAGCGGCGAGCCCCATAATTTCATCTGAAACAAAGCGATTAGAAACCTGGTCATCCCGTCCGTAGGCGCCGAGTCCGCCGTAGCGCTCTAACAGTTGATCGAGCTGGAAGATAACCTCCGCTTCGCTCGCCCCTGGAGCCAAGGACAGGGTAACGTCATTAAATGCGCCGTCCCGATCAAACGCTACGCCAAGGGCGTCCCGCTCCATCCAGATCACCCCAAAGCGTTTATTATCAGGAACAAGTTCAGTTCCCCGAATTTCATACACATATTCAGGGGACAGAACAATCCCGACAATTCGCAGGTTTTCCCAGCGTTGGTTAATCACCGCCCCCAGAGTGTCCCCCAACTCCAGTTTATTGGCCAGGGCGAAGGCCTCACTGACAAGTACTTCATCCGGTCGTCCGGGTTCGATGTAGCGCCCCTGTCGAATATACAAGTCATTCAGGATTGGCGATCGCACCTCTGGAATGGACACCAACCGCCCTGTCGCTGGCTCTTCTAAATTGGGCACATCCAGATTGACATCCACCACCACCCGCGTCTGCACCTGTCTGACACCGGGAATTTCTGCGATTCGATCCGCCAGACTATCCGGCGCCCGCTCCAGTTGCACAAAAACTTCAGCAAAGCGATAGCGATCATAATAGGTCGCCTGGGAGAGCTGTAGCGATTCATAGGCGCTCATCATCGTCACTAGACTAGCGATGCCGCAAGCGACAATCAGGATAATGGCGATCGCCTGTCCGCGCATATGGAGAAGATCGCGGAAAAGCTTTTTGTCAAGCGCAATCATGTCGCATCACCACTCCAACTCTGCAGGGGACACCTTCGTCAGGTTACGATGCACACTGGCAATCTCACCGCTATGCATATGGATCACGCGATCGCTCATGGCGGCGATGCTGGCGTTATGGGTAATCACCGCTGTGGTGGTTCCCAGCTCCCGATTCACTCGCTCCAGCGTTTCCAGCACCAATTTACCCGTCTGAAAATCCAGAGCGCCAGTGGGCTCATCACAAAGTAAAACTTCTGGACGCTTAGCGATGGCGCGGGCGATCGCCACCCGCTGTTGCTCTCCCCCCGAGAGCTGAGCCGGGAAATGATCCAAGCGATCGCTTAAATCAACCAGACCTAACGCCTCTCTGGGAGGCATCGGATGGAGAGCGATATCGGTGACAAGGGCGACATTTTCCTGGGCAGTCAGACTGGGAATCAAGTTATAGAACTGAAAGACAAACCCCACCGACTCTCGACGAAACCGAGTCAGGACGCTATCGTCAGCAGCGGTCAAATCACGATTACGAAAAAATACTTGACCGCTAGACGGTCCATCTAACCCCCCTATAATATTCAGTAAGGTCGATTTACCACTGCCAGAGGGGCCTAGCAATACCACAAACTCACCTTCATAGAGGTCCAGATCAACTGAGCGCAGCGCCTGCACCTCGACTTCACCCATCACGTAAGTTTTAGTTAACTGACGGACATGAAAGACAACCGGAGGAGCCGTTGTATAAGAGGCTCCTGACCGATCCAAAACATCACTCATGACTTCTTTTATGAAAGAAAAATAGAAGCAGTTGAACCAAATAGAGCCGACTGAAGGGAACTATAAGGATGATCACCCATCCACCCATCTACCCATCCCTCATCTACTGATTCATCCAGTCTTCGACGAGAACTGGATTGGTACACTCATCCCTAATGGGCTTCCCCACGATGTCGTTCAAACAATTCCTGCACCGACGGGCGCGTCAGCACAATCAGAGTCAGCACGCCCAAAACAGTCCCGACGGGTACAAAAATGCAAGAGATGGCGGCGACAACCAAACAAAAGGCGTAGTTAATCTGTTTCGATAGGTATCGCCCTGACACGATTAGGCATACCGCAAACGCTAAACCGCCTATTCCATAGAGGATTGCAAGAAGACCGGGTCCTCCCGCAATATGGCCATGCCATGGCGGCCCCATATGGCCTACGATTCTTGAAAAGCGAAGGAAAAAACGGACTATCGCCGCACTAGAAAACGCAGCGGCGATTCCCCCCAAAATGTAGTGAGCGAGGGAAAGAAGCTTGAGGTATTGCAGATCTAGATTCATGGCTAGGCAAACCTTAGGTATTGAGTTGCGTTAATCCGCCCTTTAACCAAAGAGGGTGTTTGAAAAAGATAACCTGTACTGTTTAGCGCTCAACCAATTAGCAGCCAACTAGCCCTCCTTTATTAAGCTACGGTATTAAGCTACGGCGTACACCCAAGTCACCTAGTCCCATCCCTGAGGATTAGAGGGATCGAACAACCTTCCACCCGTTTCAAGATGTGTACACACGGTAGCTTTTTTAAGGAGGGCTAGGCTCAAAGTCTCCCTCTAAAAGATTTGCGTCAAAATAAAGTCCCAGTAAAAGGCCGTGGATGGGTAGATAGATTAATGGGATATTATCTATCGGCAGATCTCTAACAAAAAGGATTTAGGGAGATCTTAAATGCTTCGCTACAAAAATCAGGTCTTTTTTAGCATCCTCTAAAATCTACTCTTTAGCCTACAGATTAAAGTTGAGGAATTCGTGAGGAGACCTCTTTATTCAACTCAGGCATGGGATACAGCGTCAAGTCAAAAGGCCGCGTATAGCGAAGATATAACAGACAAGGCTGATTGCCACAGACAAGCGCATGGGGAACGCCGCCAGGCAAACTAATGTAAGAATGATGACTCAGATCGACCGTCTCGCCATTTTCTGCAATGTAAGTGAAGTCGCCTTGAAGCCAAATATAGGTTTCATCACTCGTGTGACTATGATTAGGGAACGTATAGTTAGCGGGTAGTCGCAGCACAGCCTCCAAAGATTCTGCATTCTCAGTTTCTCCCCGCAGTACGGCAATTTCAGGACCGGGCGGAACGCCTTCGCTGATCAGGGGCCGCCAGACAAGGTTACTCAAGTCAAAGATGGTCTGATCAGGCCCAAATGAGAGCGGTTGCTGCTCAACCGCAAATCCACTAATCTCATGCGCCATAGCAGCATTGACAGGCAGCAGCAGCAAGAAGATAACGACGGCGTTGATAACGACTTGAGCCAATCCCATCCACCATTGCTTAGATTTAAACGAGAAGACACTCATCTTTTTTCTCCTTATTTATATGCTGATTGAATTTGGGAGTATCAATTGAGGAAGTACGGCATAAGGTACGCATCATGAGAGCGATCGCGAGAATCCAAATATCTGCTTTCCAGATTCCGCAACCATCTTCATTAGACCTGTCCGGAAATTTGGAGCCCTTGCATAATCTTGATTTCAGGCGATCAGCACGTCCTCCGCACATAACGAAGGAATGGGGGTTTGAACCTATTTTGTCAGTTTAGAAACAATTTGTAGACCTTCC
>JASJDH010000466.1 GCA_030065175.1 Leptolyngbyaceae cyanobacterium MO_188.B28
GGTAGTCTCATTAATAAAGTTAGCAGAAACTTCACAGGTGTTCTTGCTGATATCCATCCTGTTCGTGTTTCTGGTATTAAGCGCGGATGGTATATTAATATTCCCGAGGACAGAGATACGGGTTTGGGAGCGATTTCAGATAGTGCTTCATCCTGTAACGGAATTTTAATGGCTGCAAATGGCGAAGACTTTATTGCATTAGATAGTCGAGAAAAGATTCACGGTTATCAGCGAGTCAAATTACCTCTAGAAATATTTACTTTTCTTGACAGTGAAACAATACGCAAAATTGAGATTGAAGCTATATGGACTTACATTACAGACAAGATCATACAGCCGACTGAAAATTGTCCAATTGCTCAATCATATCTGGATGTGGTCTTAGAAGGGTGCTTGTCCATTAGCGATACGTTTGCTGAAGAATTTATTCTTTCAACTTATGGTTGGGAGTTTCCTTGGATAGATGATCGTCAGAAACCGCGTTATAGAAGACCTATAAGTGCTGACATTGAGCGAATAGATATGTTGTTAAAAAAACTCCTTCCAGAAGCTTTTATAAAACGAAAAGTAATAAATTAACGAAAAGTAATAAATTAACTTAGAGCTAATCTTTAAAGCCGACATCCCGCACTTCCGACTGTCACATTGAATATTTAACCTAAGCAAGGATATTCCAGCCAATCTAGTCAGAAATCAATCTCAAAAAAGGGCAATTATTGAGAATTGCTTCTTTGGCTCACCTGAGCTACAAGGCTTGAACTTATTGATAGGAAAGGTTTTCAGGATAAATACATAAGTGTGACAACTTCAGAGTGCGGAATGTGAGGCGTAGAGCTTGTACGGTCAATTCGATGCCTATCTGGTTCGTAAGCTTGGTTGAGTAAAACCCCAACTATCCCTTTTTCTGGAAGGCTTTCAAGGTCGCTAAATATTGACTAAGGAAAGGCAGGCCGCCAATGGCGGGCAGGATGTAGCGAGAGGTGCACAATAGCCCCAGCGCGGCGCCCACCTGAGCAGGGAAGTAGGGAAGATATAACTTCACTAAGGCGGCGTCTCGTGTGCCGACCCCGGCAAAGGTGAGGGGAAGAAGTCCGGCCAAAATCGCCAGGGACGAGAGAGCTAGGCTATCAATGAAAGGAGCCCCGGCATTTAAAGCCAAGATAAACATCCAGATCTGCAGCAGGTGTAAAAACCAGAGAAAAATAGAGGTGAGAGAGATCTTCAGGAGTTGTCCTTTATCTTCCCAAACATAAGCTTGCATTTCTCCCCAGGATTCTTGCAGGGTTTTGAACTTGGCGCTGATTTTCTTGGGAGTAAATCGTCTTGCCGCCAGGAAGAATACTTTTGCAAATTGGCCGGATCCTAGCAGTAGCAATCCGACGGTGAGTCCGCCTACCACTCCCACGGTCATGGTCCAGAAAAAGGGGCCTTTTTCTGGGTATCGCAGTAATCCGAAGGCGCACCACAAGAGCAAAGAAAGCATGTCAGAGGCTTTCTCAAACACCACGATGGAGAGGGAAAGAGAACCGCTGACACCGCCTTTTTCTCGCATAAAGTAGGCTTTGGCGATATCCCCCATTTTGGAGGGCAGCACCATATTCAAGACGCTGGCCGCTAAAATAAGTCGGAGGGCTTCCCCGAACCCCAGCTTGGCTTTAGGCGGAACCACCTGCTGTAGTCGCCAGGCCGTAACCGATGTAATCGGGATAACCATGCCGAGACTGACCACCATCCAGAGAGGATTGCAGTTTTTGAAAACATCGATCAATCCCCCAAAGTCAATCTGGGTATAAATAATGACTAGAATGCCCAGGCTGACTAACAGCGAAATAAGTCGTTTCATAGTTTCCTATTCATTCCACTACCGACCCCCTTCCATCTTTCCTTCCTCCCAATAGGAAATATCAGGCGCTAGAGAAGATTCTCTATCTAGAAAAACTCTCTATAATGTCCGCTCCAGCTTTAAGGATTGGCCCGGCGCCAATTGCTTCACCTGATCGGTGAGATCCCACCAGGCTTGAAGTTGCCCTGGCTGGAACGTGCGGCTCATGACCACATAAATCGAAGTCTGATCGCCGCCAATTCCCGCCGCCGTCACATTGGTCCAAGACTCGCCTTTGAGTTCGTCTGTAAGACGCCACTGGCCGTCTCGCCACTGGAATTGACGGGAAAACTGGAACGGCGCGCTCTTCTTACCCGTAATCAGCACCTTTTGTAATAACTTCCGGATCAGGTTGGGGAAGAAGCGGCCAAAGGTCAGCATTACCCCCCGCAAAATAATCAAATTAAGGGAGGTCATCTGCTTTTGCTTCGCCCACCCCAACGATCCCTCAATTGTAATTTCGTCTTCATCCACCTGGATTTTATAGGGGCCCACCAGATGACCGACGGCGTTTTTGATCGACCCGCCCTGTTTCACCAGGAGGGAAAATTGAGTATCGGAGAGAACTAAGCGATCGCCGCGGAAAAACTTGAACGCGCCCCCCTTATTCAGGGCCAAATAGAGTTTGGCGTCTTGCCGCTGATCGATCAATATGCGGGCTTCCGGCAGCCAAAAACGGCCTAAGGTAGGCGGCTTAGAGGCCGGGCGTTCGGTGACAAAGTCGCGCCAAGCCAGCAGATAATTCCAGGTGTGGTGACCGACAATGTGGTCGTCGGCGTAGCAGGATCCTCGCCCCTGAGCCAATCCTTTGAGGAAGCCGTCGTTGATGCTGAGCGCTTCCGGCAGCCATCGCCCCACCAGCTCAAAGCCGTGGGGAAAGAAGTTATAGGTGTTGCGGCTGGTGTATTCGCCGCCATAGGAGCCGTCGGGGTGAACGAAATGAGACGCCAGGATGACGGCTTTGGCGATCGCATCCTTCAGTCGATTGTTGGGCGTCAGTTCATAAACCCGAGCCAGACAAGAAATAGTCAAGGTATGGTATCCCGGATCACAGCCCTCGTATTCTTGGAACCAACCTTCTGGGTTTTGCCAAGCGAGCACCCGCTCCAATCGCTGGGCCTTTGCCTCATCCCACTTTTGGGTGTGCAATAACCGGGAAGCCAGCTCCAAGCAGAGCACGATTAGAGCCTGGTGATTGGTGAGCCGCCCACTTTCATGGTGGTGGGCCAGCCAGTCGGCCCGCTTCTCAAAGAACCGCAAAGCGACCGGGTTATTTAACCCTAATAACGTATAGCTCTCAATACAGGCCAGAAGCGAAAAAGCAGCCGCGCCGCCCGCCCGCTCAAACGGAAAATAATCGTCGCAGGAGCCGTCCGGATGGGCGCTGCGGGCAGCGTAAAGAATTCCCGCTTCCACCCAGTCTCGCAATACGGGCTGTTGATAGAAGGTATTGCCAGGTAAATCAGTATCGTACGCTAAGGCCAGCGGCCAGACAAACTCCTGGGACATGCCGCTGGGGAAATCGATGATTTTGTATTGCCAGAAGTTGCGGTCGAAACAGCCGTAGGTCGGACTGTGGGGGTTGCGATCCTGCAGCGTTAGAATCTTGGGGATTTGGGCCAGCGCTTCACGGGCGAATAAATCTCTACTCATAATGACTATTTTTTAGGAATTGTATTAGCCTCAATATCAGCCCGACGCAGGCGAAGCTGAATATCTTCGAGGAGCTTTCGGTTAGCGGAAAGCAAATCGGCAACTAGGCCAAACACCCACAGTTGAAAACCAATCAAAATTAAAATAGCGGCCAGAACCAAGCTTGGCACATGACTCCGCGTCGTGCCTTCAATGGCGAATAGAAATATCCACCGAACCCCTAGCAGAAAGCCCATAAAGAAAGGAATACTGCCCAGAAGGGAGAAAAACTCCAGGGGACGATAGGTAATAAAAATCCGCAGAATAGTTAGGAGGGAACGGCGCACATAAGCCGAGATGCTTTTGACCAATCGAGAGGGACGAAGGTATCCATTCGTATGAATCGGCACGGAGGTAATCGCCATCCCCTTTTGCCCTGCCTGGATAATGGTCTCCAACGTGTAAGTGTACTCATTGAAGACATTGAGCTGCATGGCGGCATTGCGGCTAATGGCGCGGAACCCGCTGGGTGCGTCCGCCACTTGGGTATTGCTGGCTACCCGCACCGCCCAGCTGCCTAACCCCTGTAGGAATTTCTTAATGGGTGAAAAGTGCTTAATCTGTCGAATGGGCCGAGCCCCCACCACAATTTCGGCTTGTCCCGCCAATATGGGCTCGACTAGCTTGGGAATATCCCCGGCATGGTACTGATTATCTGCATCGGTGTTGACAATGATGTCCGCCCCAGCCTTAAGACAAGCCTCCAAGCCGGCCATGAACCCTCTCGCCAAACCTTGGTTGTGCTCAAAGCTGACGATATGGTCAACTCCCCACTCCCGGGCCACCTCAACGGTGCGATCAAGACTGCCGTCATTAATAATTAGCCACTCTACCTCATCAATCCCAGGAACTTCCCGGGGTAATTCAGAAAGCGTTATCCCTAGGGTGGCCTCTTCATTGAAACAGGGAATTTGAATAATCAGCTTCATAGCAATTGATATAACAATATGTGCGTTATGTGGGTTTATTTTGACGATTAAGAATCAGAGAGAACCATGCTGGACTTTATCTAAAGCTTTAGCGCTTCGCCATTCCTTCTTCCATAAACATAAACCACTTCTCCTTAAGAGAACTGCAAAGGCTTCACCCATCCAAACGAAGATAAACGCCAGCTAAAGCATCCTCATCCCCGCTATGGTCTGGGGCGATTCGGCGGTCGCCGACTTTTATAATCTGAGGGAACCCTTCTAATACTTAGCACAGCTCTAACATCACTCCCTAGTAAAGCAGCCCTATCCCCGGGAATCATAAACTTTCCCTTAAGAATCAAGGATTCAGACATTGGCGACCTGACATATTTGTCTTACTCCTAAAATCCTGGTTGGGCGAAGGCAAAACAAATATCCCAAGCTCTATAAACTGGGGAAGCGATATCTAAATTCAGGCGGATTGACGGACTGGTCAAAAACGAAAAAAATCTAAAGAGTTTAACTTTGTTAGCTAGAGATAAGCCCCCTCCATAACTTCGCCTATTCAAAATAGGCAAAACACCCAGACAACAAAATAAGAGTTAAAAAATATTGCTTTACTTTTTTCGGTAATTCCACCAATAAACTACTTATCAACTATTCCTAGTTATCAAATATTCCAGCGATCTCCTATAAGGATTTGTTAAACATAACGGTATTAACTGTCAAAAGCATAACTTTTGTACTCCTCGAAGCAAGCAAAGCATAGATGAAGATGCCTCAAGACGATTATAAAGTTTAAGCAATATGTCAATTGTCCGATGAAAGTTGGGTAAGGAGAAATACAAATTTTAGAATCCAGAATCCGGAAGCTGTGTTGGAGATGACTATCAATGTTAAAGCGGGAAATGGTAAAGCAAGGGATTCTCTTGGGGCGGAATGCAGCAGATAAGTCTTATTTAGGACCTATTGGCCCATGGGATAAGTTGTGGCTCCAAAAAAGCGCACTTCAAAGCCAATATCGTTTTGGGGAACTGAATGCTGAATCTGAGAAAATCTTCCAAATCCCTAACCTAGTCGCCGGAGTCAATTTTCTCAACAAATATAGACTAGGGCATTGCGGTTCAGATTAGGGTTCCGTATTATTCTCTCACAACCCACATGATGTTCAAGTTTTTCAGGGGTAGGGATCAAATTGACAACAACCGTCTTAGTTGTGGAAGACATGATCGCCGAAAGGGAGTTGATCAGTCATTATTTACGCCAGAGTGGTTATGTCGTGATGGGTGCGGCAAGCGGCGATGAAGCCCTTGATAAAGCGATCTCGATCAAACCTGATGTTGTCATAACCGATGTTGTCATGCCTGGAATGAGCGGATTTGAGTTATGTCGAAACCTGAAAAAACATCCCGCGACCGCCTCCATCCCGATCATTCTTTGCTCGTCCAAAAATCAGGAGTTGGATCGACTTTGGGGCGTTAAACAAGGGGCGGACGCCTACATCACTAAACCGTTTACCCGGGAACAATTGGTTCGCGCTGTCAAATCGATGGTGATTTAATGGGTCGACTTTAAAGTGATTCACCGGTTAAGTTGTTTGTGACAATTTTCAGGATGCGCTCAGATGCGTGGCCATCCCCGAAAGGATTGACTGCCGTAGACATCAGTTGATACGTTTCGGGGCTATTCAACAATTCTGCGGTCGCATTAAAGATTTGCTCAGAATCAGTTCCGATTAATTTGGCGACGCCAGCGGTGACGGCTTCAGCCCGTTCGGTTGTTTCTCTCAGGACGAGTACGGGTTTGCCTAAACTGGGGGCTTCCTCCTGCAAGCCGCCTGAATCAGTCAAGAGGAGGGTGCAGCGCTGAATGGCCCCAACCAGTTCAGCATAGTCCAGGGGTTCTATCAAAAATGTACGGGGATGATCGCCGAGTAAATTCTTGAGGGGGTCCCGAACGGTGGGATTGCGATGTAAGGGGAGAAGGAGAGCGGTATCGGGAAACTGGTCAAGCACCTTGAGAAATCCCTGGGCGATATCTTGCAAAGGGGCTCCCCAATTTTCGCGTCGATGGACCGTGGCGAGGAGGGTCCGATAGCGGCTCCAGTCGAGACCCGCGACTGAACAGTCGGGGTGACGTTCAGCAACGGTTAGAAGGGCGTCGATAACCGTATTGCCGGTATGGTGGATGGAGCCGGTTACCCCAGAGCGATGAAGATTTTCGACGGCGAGGGGGGTTGGCGCAAAGTGCAACTGCGTTATTTGAGAGATCAATCGTCGATTGGCCTCTTCCGGATAGGGATTGTAGATATCATCTGTACGCAGTCCCGCTTCCACATGTCCGACGGGAATCTGTTGGTAAAAAGCGGCTAGGGCGGCGGCGAAAGCAGTTGTGGTGTCTCCCTGAACCAAAACTAATTGGGGCTGTAGCTGTTGGAATAGACGTTCCAATCCGTTCAGGGTTCGCTGGGTGATGTCGGTCAAGGTCTGTTTGTGCTGCATGATGGCAAGATCATGATCAGCGCTTAGATCGAATAATGTCATCACTTGGTCGACCATCTCTCGGTGTTGTCCTGTCAGAACGACCTGAGTGTCAAAGATCGACGATTGCTTGAACTGCTGAATGACTGGAGCCAGTTTGACGGCTTCAGGTCGGGTTCCGAGAATAATGCAGATTCGATAAGGCTTCAGCATTCAATTTCTAGAGGGTAGTGATGAGTCTGTGAAAGAGGGCGGTTAATCTACAACCTATAAAAGACGGTATTTGAAGATAGGGCGCCGGACAAGTGATTCTAACAGAACAGGTCAATCTCCCACTACTCATTGATTTCTGATGGGCTGCGGGGGGACTTATTTGCAGACGTGTCCGCTCCCCAGTCTTCTACTCTACAAATTTAGCGATCGCTTTGCCTATTGCCGCCATACCCTGAGTGAAGCCTGGGGTTCGCCAGCATTCGGTCCCCATTAAACGGGCGGTCTAAGCATACAAATCTTCAACCGATTAAAAAAATAGCGATTTTCCAGTGGAATACGATTGAATAGTAAAGGGTGACTCAATCGGCTCAAACGACTCAACTTTGTAATACATATCCATGGTTCTAGAGTCTACTGGCGATCCTTACAACACCCTCAATCGGTTAAGTCAGCCCCCTGATCCCGTTACTCAGCTTGGACAAACGCAGGCGGAAGCGGCGCTAGCGGCGAGTGAATCCCGTTATCAGGATATGGCTGCGAAGTTATCTCTGTTGGTTGAACGCACTCCCATCGCAGTGGTGGAATGGAAC
>JASJDH010000028.1 GCA_030065175.1 Leptolyngbyaceae cyanobacterium MO_188.B28
TTACCCACAGGCACTCTGATGGTGGTTGATAGTTCTGGACTTCAAGCTTATGCCCTGAGGGTGGCATCACTAGAGCGCCTGGAATTACGGATTGAGCGAAAATACTACCCTTTACGTAACCTGAGCCCTGTGGCGCTGGTGGCAGTTTGGAGTGAAGGAGAGGTCTACTACCATCAAATCAGCCGTTCTCTGGGGGAGAAATCGAGCCAACGCTGGCTACCCATCAAAGCGCTCCCCCGGCAGCGGTATGAAACCCATGCCTCCCTGATACTGCCTACCATGGACGGGCGAGAGCCTGGTTGTCTATGGCATCGCCTCTGCATGGACGCCCGCCGACCGTCGGAAACTGAACTGCATGTGGAAACCCGCGCTGCGGATGAGATCGCTGACTTGGATTGGGCGCCGTGGCAGCGTCAACCCTCCCCCTACCATCGACCGACTGCCGAAATCCCTTACGGCTCACTGTGGAGTGAGACAGACCTGACCGACCCCTGTACGGGCGTCTGGGAACTGCTGTTTCAGCAGGTAGAGGGGCGTTACCTGCAAATTCGCCTCACCCTAGTGGGCAACGGTCGCTATACGCCGCTGGTGCGATCGCTACGGGCCCACTATCCCCGCTTTTCCTACCTGCAGCAATATTTGCCCAAGGTTTATCAACAAGACTCAAATTCTCTAAGTTTTTTAGATCGATTCTTAGCTAATCCAGAGGGCATTTTCACAACTCTGGAGGGGCAGATTGCCCAGGCACAAACCTTATTTGACGTGCAGACTGCGCCTTCAGACGCGCTGGAATGGTTAGCCAGTTGGTTTGGGCTGGCCCTAGAACCCGGCTGGAGCGACTATCAACGCCGTCTCCTGATTGCCCAGGCCCCTTATTTCTTCCAACGGCGTGGTACCCAGGTAGGTCTATTGCAAGCCATTTTGCTAACCCTCTACCCCGAATTGGGACCCCAAATTTTTCAAGATGATGTTGCTCAGCGCAATCCTACGGTGCGGGTGCGGATTGTGGAGCGGTTTTTAACCCGCACCCAACCCGGTGTGGCAGCCGGGGATGCAACCGATCTCAAACTGACTCTGACCAGGGATGTCCAAGCCGATGCCAAAGCGCGAGCTCATCAATTTATCGTTATGGTCCCCACTGATCTATCTGACAATACCCAGAGGCTGCTGGAACGCATTGTGGAATTAGCAAAACCCGCCCATACCGCCTTCACCATTAAGCAGTATTGGGCCCTATTCCGGGTTGGGGAGGTTCGCCTGGGTTTGGACACCTTGCTGGGGCCAGGGGGCCAGTTTGAAACTTTCCGATTGGGAGAGTCGGCGTTGGCTGAGGCTGCCTTAGGCGCAGCCTTCCCGTATACCCTGACCAACCGAACCGTTATTTCCCGCTAACCCGATTTCCGCAGCTAGGAGCAGCGTCATGTCCCAACCGTTTCACCTCTGTCCCGACCTGGATGAATTGCATGCCCATGAACGCTTGAACTATGTCCTGGGTCAGGTTTTGGGGGTCAAAGATTTTCAACAGGAGCAAGTTTACTTTCTCCACAAGGCCCGTCTCCACAACCGCAGCCTCCATGGCTATGGCACGGTATGGGGCCTGGAAGTTACCACTGACGTGGTTGATGCCGATGACACTAAGGAGAGAGTGGAAATCCGGGTTGCTCCTGGGTTTGCCATTGATCCTCAGGGACGAGAAGTCTGGGTGGATGCGCTTCAGTGCGCCAAGCTCAATAGCTGGTTGGCTGATCCCGTGGAAAAAGGGTCTGAAACCCGTAACCACGAGATCCTCAATTCTGTTGGGGAAGCGTCCTCGGTCAAGACAGTTTATGTCACCCTCTGCTATCGGCCCTGTAAAACTGGCGCTCAGCCGATTCTGGGTAATCCCTGTCGTGCCGACAGCGGGGGCGAGAGTGTGATTCAACACACCCGAATTCGGGATGATTTTGAACTCCAGTTGCGGGCCAAACCTCCTCTGCAGCATGAGGAAGATCAGGTGCGAGCGATCGCAGATCTGCTGGCCAAAATCGAGATTTTGACCAGTGGTGACATCAACATTACAGACATCAAGCAAAAACTACGAGATTGTCTCGATCATACGGCTCAGATTGAGACTCTGGGACGGATTCAACTACCGGAGGGAGAAGCTCAGAACATTCTCCGGGATCTGTTTCGGTATTGGGTCACAAACACTCGCCCTAGCCTAGATTTACTGCACAATCCGGTGCTGTTGTTGCTTGAGAAAATTGTGATCGATACTGGACTAGGCCGGGACGAAGACCTGCTGACGGCGCAAATCGAGATTTTCTCAACAGCTCTAGACAACTACATCCTGGAAAATAAATTAGACCCGATTAATGCACTTGATAGTGTCAGCCTGTCCTCCGAGGATGCAACTGCCCTACGACGAGCCATCCTCCAGCATTGGGCCAGTAAACCCCAATCGTGTAAAACAATGGAGGAAGATTGCCTACTATTGGCAGCGGTGCAGTTTGAGCTCACCTCTGAGGGTAGGGTTAAAGAAGATTCAGATGACCCTCTGTTATCAGATAACCCTCTGGTAGTGGAGAATTTGCAGCGTCCCTATCTGCTCCACACTCGGCTGCTGCAAGAGTTGATACGGGGGTTGATACGGGGTGGCGGCCAGCGGGGTCCGCAGGGTGACCCAGGACCAAAGGGTGACCCAGGACCAAAGGGTGACCCAGGACCAAAGGGTGACCCGGGGCCTGGATTAGATCAGCTCATCTTGCGTCCCATTGATATGGCAGTGTTTGACCATCGGAATCCGCCAAATAATGGCCCGCCATATGAGCGCCCCAGTCAGGTTGACCCCAATCTGCCCCTGGCGACGCTAGGGACGGCAATCAATGGTTATCCGGCCTTAGTGTTTGACGGGGGGCAAGGGGTAGCAGCATTTACAACTCTGATCCCTACTAGTTGGAAGCCGACGAAACCTGACCCTAATAATAATGACCCAGGTAAGGCTCCCTTGTTACATCTCTACTGCGCTGCACAGCAAGGGACAGTGACATGGACAGTCGTCTGGCGCTGGTTACGTTCACTTGGCCACCCTGACTACCCCCCTCAAAATGATGCTTGGTTCGTACCTACTAATTTTCTCACTGAATCCATGGCTCCGATAGGGCTGCAAGATTTCCACCTGCAACGTGTCAACCGTAGTAACAGAATAGACCCTAGCAATCCATCAGAGCTAAAACCACTGGAGTTAACGGTGAATGCCACAAATCCTGACTATCTTATGGTGTACTTGGTGCCCAAGGTGGAGCAGGCTGGTGGCGTCGAGGAGAGTCCGCTATACCTATTGATGGCTGAGTTACGGTGGGAGGTCTAAACATGAAAAATCAATTTTTAGAGGCGGTTTTCACCGGCGGGATTCAGCACCCAAACTTCTTCAACGGGCGGATTCTCACTGCTACTGATCTGCGAGATGAACAGAAGGCTAATTTGCAGCGATCGCGTTATCTTGGGCAGGCAATTGGGACTGGTGTCGTTTACGGTTTGGAGATTAGTGCTGATGCCAATCAGACCTCCCTGGTGATTACCCCTGGACTGGCGATCAATCGTCGAGGAGAGGGGCTCTTTCTACCGGGCGCCGCCACTTCAAGAACAACGAAGGTCGAGCTGGTCCAAACGAAACTTTTGGGCAAACCTACTTCACCCTTTGCGCCGTGCGAAGTCGCGGGGGCGACAAACTTAACCGGCACCGTGTCCACGGGCTACTACCTGTTGGCAATTACCAGCGCCACTCGCCCATCGAATACCATGGCTCCGAATTCAGGCTTGGAAGGAGATCGTCTTGGTTGTACAAATCGCTATGAGGAAGTAGGAGTACGGTTCAAGCTTATACCTTTGACCAACGATGACTTCGTCAGCCAAATTCCTCACAATGCCTTAAATAGACGCAGTCGTCTGGCTCATGCGTGCTTCGGAAGCAATGCGTTACGAAAAATCTATTCCCAACCCCTGGAACAGTCCCTGACCTACGGGCTTGTGGACGACCTTTACCAACAAGATGGCCGACTAACGCTCTGTGATGTCCCCTTGGCTGTATTCCAGTTTCAGTCCCAGTCCCTACAATTTGTGGACATGTGGGCTGTGCGGAGGGTGGCGTCCCCAACCCTACATCCAGAGACTTACCTCAGCAATCCGTTTGGTTTTTATGTCAGTTCCCGTCGCTCTGCTGAGGCGGCTGCGTTCCTGCTACAGTTTCAAGATCACCTGGAGGATCTGAGCAAAGATAAAAACCTGGTTCCTGCTGAAGTCGTTGCGAAGGAACATTTTGAATATCTGCCTGCTGCTGGATATCTTCCCATTCAGAAGGAGAAAAGCGATCTTCGCTTCAAGGTAGACACTTTTTTCGGTCCTAACAAATACAAGATTGCGACTGAACTCTTAGAACCAGAACGGCTGCGATTGCTGCTTCATGATTCTTTTTATGAAGAATCGATTCGACCCGGAATTGACGCCGTGGATATCTACCAGCTCAGAGGAGCTTCTACAGATAAGCCCTATCGAATTTTTGTGCGGCATTCTGTCATGACAGCAGCAGCAGCAGAAACCGATAAGGTAAAGGAGGATACCCCAACTCTTACCTCCACAGGGGATCTATATGTGAAAGTGCTTTCCACAACAGGGGAGGAGATTGCCGAAGAGTACATCCAGTCCGTAAAGGCGATCCACCAGAAAACCAGAGTAATTCGCACCATTGACCAGAGCAGCCAATTGCCGTTCAAATCTTTGCGTCAAAGCCGTTATCAAGGGTTTCTGCAAGAGGCCAAAACCCAAACTCGCCACAAATATAGCTTCGGGGAGAGAATTAGATTCAATACCGTTGATGATTATGTGGTCACCACGGAAGAGCGTGGACCTTACTATTTCAACGATTTGCCTACAGGTTCCTACACTGTTGAGGCTATTTCTACCCAGAAAGACTACTATGGGGTTTCCGAGTCGGTGGACGTCACAGCTGGGACTGACAACTATACCCAAGTTATTCTTCGGAAGCGTCATTCTGAGAGTCCAAGCAATATCTTCAGGGGAGATGATTCTCTGCTGTCGCCTGGCGGCATTAGGTTTCGCGGAGGTTCACTTCATACCGACTGGCCGAAGTTTTACCGGAAATGGGAGAACGACCTGTTCGGCCCAGATATCCACCTCAAAGAACCACCCGCTACAGGCTATATGAAGCTGGAAAATCCAGCGTTGAGTATTCAGATAGAAAGACTGCTGAATTATCCAGGGTTAGAGGATCCACGGGTAGCCACAGCAAATCCTGTGCTCTATATTCGTAAGGATTACAGACCTGATCAGCCTCGTGATAAAGTGGCGGCCTTTGTGCAAACTGCTGACGGTAGCCGCTTTATCGCGATTCCCGGGGCAGTAGATAACGCCCTGGATAAGACTGCGACAGTCGATCGTACAGGAATTCTTGATTTTGACCGGGCGACAGTAGAGCAGCTCCAGAGAGTTGGACTGGCGGATCTTGAAACCTTCTCTAATGCCCCTGCCAAGTTGATTGCTGGGGTGCTCAAACAATCTCCTAGCTATAGCGCCAGCTTGATTGCAGAGACTCGACAAAGGCTGCAAGAGGATTTTCGTCACGGCTATATGGCTTATCCCGGTATTGGTAAGATCGAAAGCGATGCTCTCAAAGGAGCTTACCCGCATAAAGTAGACCTCGCTAACGCGAACCCTGATGCCGTTACCAATATTCTCTTAGAAGTTAAATTACAGCAGCGGGGTGGGATTACTGATGCAGAGCGGGAGAGAGTCCGAAGTCAGTTGGCTAGGTATATCCCCCGACTATTGAGCAATGTACAAAATGTGCTCCCTTCATCGTCCTTCACCCTAGATGGAACGACTATTTCCAAGGGTGCCCGAGATGCTCTAGCAACCATTGATGTTGTTACGAACGCAGATTTTCGTGGCCAGGCGGCGACGCTGGAGGGACGTGAAAGGTTGAAAGCAGTCCTGTTGGTTAATGACGAAACACTCGACCGTTATAGAAGGAAAGCAGCAGTGGGCTACGCCTTAGGAAAGTTGGCCTCAATCCCTGACCAGAGTGTGGCAATGCTGGACAACGTCTCTGACGACATTGCCAGCCGCTTGGTTCAGGAAAATATTAGCTCAGCCAAAGAATTAGCCCGTCAAAACAGCGGTGATTTGGCCCAGACCTTAAAAATTTCAGGTACTGAGGCTGGGCGTATGGTTGACGAAGCTAAAGCCTTGTTTGCTGAAGCAAATAGTGTTTTGATTCAAACCGCACTGCAAGGGATAGAAAACGCTGAAAGTAAAGTAGAAAGAATTGCTATCGCGTTTAAGAGTCCTAGTGATATTGCCCAGGCTAATCTCACCGATTTGGAAGGCACTGACAATATTATTGATGCGACGGTTGCCGCCAAACTGAAGGCCATGGGCGAGGCGTTTGAAAACCAGCGCAGCACTCTGCTCAACGGCCACCAGTTTATTGCGACTCCGGCTGATCGTCCTGGCATGGAAGGGAGGTCGCCATGAGCGATGCGATCCGCCATGACCTGACCCTCAACCGAGTGTTTTTATCAGTGCAGGAGGCGATCTCTGCTGGTCAACGGCGGCAATGGCGGCGGCGAGTCAGCAATGCCCTGGAGCAAATCTCGGTCTATCCGGCCATGCCGCCCCAGGCCATTTTAGTCGTGCGGCACTTGTCGGATCCGGACCCTGGGCAGTTGCTGGCGGGCCAGTCCAGGCGGAGTTTGCGGGCTTGGGAGCAGGCGGCCCAACGCGCCCTCAACGATTGCTGGCGCACGGCGGGGCGTCCGGCCCACTCGTCCGTATCGTCTAAGGCTAATAGCGTCTGGTTTGCTGATCCGGCGGAATATTTGGCCTGCTTATCTTGGGATATTGGCCAGGGCGTCGCGACCGATCGCTGGTGGTGGCAAACGGCCCTGCATCCCCATGCCCACCATAGCTGGGATGAGACGCTGTTTCAGCTGTGGCGGGAAGAGGCGCAATGGCTGCCCGCCGCCCTCACGCTGTTGCTGAGCCAATCCCGCGCCGGGATGGGATCCCTTCTAAGCAGGCTAACGGCCAACCAGTCTACACAACTGCTGGAGCAGATTGTCCAGGGGTTTCAATGTTCGCTCCCCGTCCCCCGTTCTGGTGAGCCCGACTCAGACTACCGATCTCTACTGGCGGTGCTTACCCCCCATTTAGCGCCCCCCGTACAGACCTTAATGCCGTCGCTTCTGCCGGAAACCCAGTTACTGGCGGCGGTAAGTCTGACGCTGCCCAGGACGGAGCAGTTACTTAAAGATTCGCCAGTCTCCAAGCGGGAGAACGATGAAGCGTCCGTATCGTCATTGTCGACCCAGGCTTCTGGTCCTCCCCGGGTTTCCCCTGCCCAGATTCCCAAGATTGTTGATATTCAAAGTACTCCCTTAGAATCCCTATCGCCCCCTGAAACAACAGATATTGCATCAGAACAGTCTCCCTCAGACCGATCGCCTCTGGCTGCCCCACCCACTGATGCGGAGTCAGTCGCTACGGTAGAGACTCCCACTCTCGAACCCCCTTTCGCTTCAACCGTCGATGCAACCGTCAATGCAGAACAAGGCATCGCGACAGCGGTGGGAGGACTGTGGTATCTGGTCAATGTGCTCATTGCACTGGACTGGCCGGGGCAAGTCCCCGCTGGTGAACCCCCAACGACGGCCCTCAGCCCGTGGCGCCAGATCTCTGGGTTAGCCCAGGCCCTGTTGCCAGACGCGCCCCTCGATCCGGTGTGGGGGCTACTGGCTGAGCTTGCCGGGGAGCCGGTGGCCGATGCCCTGCTCTCTGTCTGGCGGAGCCAGGTGTTGGCGCCGGTTCAGTCCTATCTAGCGGCTCGACTGGAACAACCCGAGGCCATCGCGGACATCCTGTTAGAGCCTGCCACCCTGTATCTCACCCGCACCCATGTGGATGTGGTGTTTACCCTGGAGCAAATCCGGCTAGATGTGCGCATGGCGGGCTTGGATCGAGATCCGGGCTGGGTTCCGGAGCTGGCCCGCGTTGTTGCGTTTCACTACGAGTAGCCGCCATGACTGTCTTCCCGACTCCCCAAGCCCATATTCAACGATGGCTGCAGCGCAGCATTTTGCGAGTCGCAGCCTGCCTGGGGAGTGTTGGGGGGGATCCGGTGCTGGAGGACTACGGCTTTTTGGGGGGTTACCTCGATCCCCTCAAGGCCCAATTCCCTGACCTGACCGCCTGGAAAGAGGTGGATCGAGCCTTTCAGGCTGTGGTGGCGCAGGAAGACGCCGCCGCTCAGCACCAGGACTTTCCCCTGATGCGGTTACGACGGGCCGGACTCACGCCCGATCACCTACAAGCCCTCCTGTATGCCGGACTGGTGGAAGTGGACGCCCGCTTTGGCGTCATCTATAGCGTGTTGCATCCGTTGCCAGAGGAACAACGACTGACCATTGGATTACTGGAGGATTTAATCCGGTTCAATACCGTTAGCGATCCGCCGCCGGCCTGGGTGTTGGCGCAAGACCTGGAACGTTTCGGACTGGTTACCCGGCATCACAGCGATCGCCCCCGGGCCTCCCAAGCCCTGACCGTGCCAGCGCCCGTGTGGGATGCGCTGTGTGGGGCGGCGACAGCGGAACCGCTGCTGGGGAGAACCGCTCAACCCGCTGATGGGCTGATTTACCATCCTCCTGAGTCCCTCAATAGCTTTGAAAGTCTGACCGGCTTGTTGCCGCAGGATCTGCTGGATCTGCTGGCGCGGCTGCCGGATCTGGTCAGTCGCGATCTGACGCGGGGCGTGATTCTGCGGGGGATGCGGGGCGCGGGACGGCAACGGGCCCTGGCCGCCATGGCCCATTCCATAAATCATGGCCTGCTGCATCTCAAACGGTCGGACCCTAAAGCGTTGCCTGCCCTCTGTCGATTGGCGGGGGCCTTGGCGATTTTGCAGCGAGCCATTCCGATAATTGACCTGGAGCTGGCCCCGGGCGAAAACCTGGCGTTGCCCAGTCTGGCGGGATACTCGGGGTTGTTTGGCGTCTTCCTCAATCGCGAAGGCAGCCTGAGTGGGGCGCAGGTGGAAGGGTGTCTGACCCTCTGGGCGCCCGCACCGGATCGGGCGGCGCGTCAGCGGCAATGGAGCCAGATTTTGGACCCCAGTGTTAACGGCGCCCGCGAGATGATCGCCCAGGTGAGCCAGGATTATCACCTCACCCTGGGAACGGTGGAGCAGGCGGGACGTTTGGCCCATGCCTACGCCGCCCTTAACAATCATCCCTATGTGGAGCTGACGGATGTCCAGGAAGCCTACTGCTCGCTGAATCAGCAGACCCTGGAAAATCTGGCCACTCGCATTTCCATGAACTGTACCTGGGACACACTGATTGTTGCTGACAGCACCCGCGCCGAATTGGAAACCCTGATTAGCCGTTGCCGGTATCGAGAAACCCTGCTGGGACACCTGGGTCCGGGCTTCACCGGCGCCACACGCGGGGTGCGAGCCTTGTTTGGCGGCTGTAGCGGCACGGGTAAAACCCTGGCCGCCCGCATTATTGCCGCTGAACTGGGGCTGGATTTGTACCGGGTTGATCTCTCAGCGGTGGTGAGCAAGTACATCGGAGAAACCGAGCGCAACCTCAGCCGGTTGTTTGCCCGGGCGGAGGAACAGGACATCATTTTGCTGTTGGATGAAGGGGACTCCCTGCTGACGGCTCGCACCGATGTGCGCAGCTCGAATGATCGCTACGCCAACCTGGAGACCAACTATCTGCTCCAACGTCTGGAGCAGTACGAAGGCATTATTCTAATCACGACCAATGCCAGCGACCGTATTGACAGCGCCTTTCAGCGCCGCATTGATGTGGTGATTGACTTTAGAACCCCCGACGCCGGAGAGCGCGAACGCCTCTGGCGACTCCATCTGCCGGAGCAGCACGCGGTTAGCAAAACCTTATTGCGGCAAGCGGCGTTACGCTGCCAGCTCACTGGCGGCCAAATCCGCAATGCGGCCCTCCATGCCACCTTGCTGGCGGTGGAAGCTGACGCTTCTGTATCAGATTGCTTCTTGACGGCTGGAATTCAGCGGGAATATACGAAAATGGGGGCAGTGGCGCCCCTGAAGTGACCATGGTCCAGCTTGCGGAACGCACCCGACGGCGACAGCCGACTTGTGATACGCCGACCTCTTCCCACCGATCGGCGAAACCGTCGCGGCTGCCGATATCCCCCCTGGCGATGCGTTCTCCTCTGGCGCAGCCCAAGTTGAAGGTCAACCCACCGGGGGATAAGTACGAGCAGGAAGCGGATGCTGTAGCTAAGTCGGTGATGCAGTCTCCGGCTCCGCTGCCCCAGCCGGATGAGAATCGGGCCCAGGTGACGGGGGTGCAGCGAGCGACTGAGGAAGACGAGGCGGTGCAGCGAGAGCCTGCGCCAGAGGAGGCGGTGCAGCGGAAGGCGAGCTGTAGCGCCTGCAAAGAGAATTCCAAAGAGAAAGACGAGAAAGACACGATTCAGCGCCGGGCCGAGGAGGAGGAGGCCGTCCAACGGATGGAAAGCGACGATGACACTCTCCAACGCCAACCCGCCGAAGCGGATGAGACTACCGAAGAGACCGAAGACGCCACTGCTGCAGATACCCTCCAGCGACAAGCCGCTGCAGACACAGAAGATACTGGAGATGAAGGCGCCCTCCAACGGAAAGGCATCGGGATCCCGAGGGTTTCCCTGGCGACGGGGGCCAGGATTCGTAGTCCAGGGTTGGGGTCGCCGCTGCCTGCCAGCATGCGTCGTCGGATTGAACCTCATTTGGGGGTGAATCTCAGTGGGGTGCGGGTGCATACAAATTTCAACGCCCATCAAGCGACTGCAAGCCTGAACGCGCGGGCCTTTACCCACCGAAACAACATTTTCTTGAACCGTAGTGAGTCTAGTTACAACCTGGGGCTGATAGCCCATGAGGCGACCCATGTGGCGCAGCAGGGAGCCGCGCCAGTTCAGATTCAATCAGACAAGTCTGATATAGAGGCCCCCACCGATCGCCCAACTCGGACAGACGTCTCTGAAGCCCCTACCCCTCAAGCTGAGGCCACTCCCCCAGTCGCTTCTGAAACGGAAACGTCAGCCAATCAGCCCCCCGCTAGCCCTGCAGACGCGGCCCCGCCACCCCCAGCAGATACAGCCACTGCAGCCGTGAAGCCGTTGCCGCTGCCAACCGAATCCACACCCCCTAAAACCGCTCAAGCAGCCGTGTCCGTCGTTGCCGCTGTGCCACTAGAGGGGGCGTCTGATCAGGCATTACAGCAGGTTTTCAGCGCTAGTCCCTCAAAAATCGCTACAACCTACGCCCAACTGGGGGCAACGCTGACCCAGAAGCTAGGGAAGGAACAGCAGACTGAAGCCGAGAAGGCTCCTGTGTTAGTGGCCGAAACCACAGGAGAGAAAACGCTATCACTGGCTCCCGTTCAGACTCCTACGCCGACAACGACAGAGATTAAGGAAAAGGACGTGGGGCCTGAACCACCGAAAGTGGCGATGAAACCTCATGAAAATCGGGCGTCGCCACCGAGTAATAAAACAACTGAAGCCCTGCTGAATCGGCCTAAACAGGGCGGCTTCCTCAGTTGGTGGCGTAGCAATTCCAAACATGTGATCAACCGGATCCCCACGAAGGATCCGGGGCTAAATATCAATGCTGGCATAGCTCCCTCAGTAGAGTTGACGGGTAAGGCCGATCCGAAGCGGCTGGACCAGCTGCAGTTAGTCGCCAACGCTAAGCTCAAAGATCAGCGAGATCGCAAGATTCAGGCATTCAAGACCCATCCAGGTCAGCGCCGGATTCAGCCGAAGGCAATGAAAGCAGAACAGCGGGTGAACCTGTCGACTGAAGGCGTGGGTGAGATTGGGACACCCGTTGTTCCAGCAATGCTGGACTACGCGAATGCCCCCTATCCCAAGGAAATAAGAGATAAGGCCGATGAAGCACTACAGCTGACCCTAGAGCAGGGGTTGCAAGGGGTGAAGACTCAAGTTTTCAATGGGGCTAAGGAGAAAAAAATCAACGAAATCAATGCTGTAGCCCAAGCGAATGATCAAGCCAATCGCATCAACCATGAAGCGAATCACCAGCAATGCGCAATCGTGACGAAGAATCGTCAACTCGTGGCACAGCAGCAAGGAGAAGGGATTAAAGCTGCCTATGCCATGATGCAGACCTTTGACCAGGAAACCAACCAGGAACAAATCAACACTCGCAAAGGAGTCGAGAAGAAGGTCAACCAGGCTAAGACTAACGCTAACGCTGAGCTGGCAAAAGGAGAAGAAAAAGCCAGGCAGCAACAACAAAAGGCTGAGAAGGAAGCCAACGCGCAAAAACTGGCCCTTCAGCGGCAGCAAGGGGGGTGGAAGAATCAGCCAGTCAAGCTGGCAATGCTCAGTAGGGATACGATTTCGCGCCAAACCGGACCAGATCCTCAGGCTGCTAGCTCTGGATTTGTATCTAACCTCATCAATCGCATTAAAGGTGCTGTCCAGAAAGCGATCCGGAGCATTGATGCGATCTTTAAGCGGCTTCGTGCGGCCGTCAAGTCCATTATCGAACGGGCGAAGCAGGCCGCCTTCAAGTGGATTAATGATGCCCGAGTCTGGGTGGTCAACAAGCTGAACCAGTTCCGAGACTGGGTTCAGAAGAAGGTGGATACGCTCCTCAAAGAACACCTCCCAGCCCTGGTCAAGCGGATCAGTGGGGCAATCAATGGCATTGTCCAGGTGGCGGTTAAGGGTGTAAGGGTGATCGTCAATGGGGCCATTGCCGGAGTGAAGGCGGTGGCTAAGGGATTGGGAACCGCCCTCCATAAGGGGCTGAAGTTCTATCAATCGGTGATCAAAACATCCGTGCAGCTTGCCGGGGCATTTCTGACCAAAGGTTTTGCCGGAGGGTTACGACTGTTTGTCCAGAAAGCTTGCGAGCTGGCCGGAATTGACCCGAAGCCGATCTTAGAATTCATCGATCGGGCCGGGCAGTTCGCTGCCAAGATTCTCAAGCATGTGGTCAAGTTCTTCAATAACCTGGTGCTCGCGGTGAAAGGCGGGGTCCTCAATTTCGTCAAGAATATCAAGGCCCATCTAATCAAAGGCCTGGTGGGCTGGTTAACGGGAGCATTGTCAGCCTTACCGATCCAGCTACCGAAGCAGCTCGATGCGATGGGCGTGTTTTCCCTGGTAGCCCAACTGCTGGGAGCCACCTACGACAATATCAAAGCTGTGGTGATCAAACGCTTCCCGCCTGCAGGCAAGATCTTTGATGTGATTGAAAAGAGCATCGCCATTATCGGCAAGCTGCGCAAAGAAGGCCCCATGGCCATGTGGAAGACGGCGCAGCAAAAAGTCACTGACTTACGGAAGATAGTGGTTGACGCCATTCGCAATTTCTTCATTACCAAGGTGTTGCAAGAAGGCATTACCTGGTTGATGGGTTTCCTCACCGGGGCGGGAGCCATCGTGAAAGTGGTGCAGCTGCTCTTACGATTCGTGCAGTTTTTGGTGGGGAATTACCAACAGATTAAGGAGTTTGTCCTGTCGGTCTACACGGCGATTACCACCATTGCAGCGGGGAATTTGCCCAAGGCCGAGAAGAAAGTTGAAGACGCCATGGGTAATAGCTTGCCAGTGCTAATCGGCTTGTTGGCAACCTTGGCTGGGTTGGGCGGTATTGGCGAGAAAGTGAAGCAGGTGATCGGCAAGGTGACCCAGCCAATCACTAAAGTTGTGAGGGCGATTATCAGGCGGATCATTGACTTTGCCAAGAAGCGAATTAAGAAAGGCAAGGCCGCCTTGAAGAAACTCCTGGGCTGGTGGAAGAAGAAGAAGCCCTTTAAGACCAAGGATGGAAAATCCCACATGCTCTCGTTTAAGCTCAAGGGCAAGACGAACCCAGTGCCAATGATTTCGAGTACTCCCATGACAGTGACCCAACAATTGAGTAAATGGGAGAAAGTGCAACCCCAACCTAAAGAGGCCGGACCTCTGTTATCTAACGCGAAGAAACTGAATAACGAATTGGATGCGCAACCGTCAGGCGCTAAGGGTGGCAAGAAGGCGGATAAAGGGCAGGCGGATAAGCTGTCGAAGCAAACCGATGTCAAGCTGGGTCAATTGGCGAAAGTTATGGTCAAGTTGTTTGGAATTATTGGAGAAGAAGATATTAAAGGAGCAAAGAAAGCATTTCTAGAAGAAATGCGTCGGACAGATAAGACGAAAAAGAAGGGACTAAGTCGATCCGAAATTATAAAGCTGTCACAAAAGCTCACTAAGGAGTATAGGTTGAAAACGATAAAGTTCGAGATAGTCGATAAGACAGTTGGAGTAGCAAAACTGTTAATCGGCAAGCAAAACGGCGAAATAATTCGGATGGGCACAGTCCTACCGATCCAAGCATCGGCTGGGGTTAAAGGAAGATTGACGGCTTGTTCAGGAGTAGAAGACATAAAAGACCAGGATCCACCATGGCCGCCCCGGACCACCCCCGGGGAAAAGATATCCCCGTTGATGGCGAAGATCGTAAGCCCACAAATAGCTTGTCGGTTACGAAACGTGCAGATACATCGGGCATCGCCCCTCCCGGCCAACTTCGACGCGATCGCGATTACCATTGGCACCCACATATATTTTTCCCCGGGGGCCTATACCGAAGAAACAAGGGAAGGAAGGCATTTAATCCTCCACGAGCTCGTCCATACTTTGCAACAAGGCGCGTCGAGCGGACCGAACGCGGATGGATCATATGCAACGAGACCGATACTGACTGTGGACCAAGGGTTAGAGCGCGAGGCCGATTATCTCGCAGAATATTTTGAGGCCATAAATGCTGGGACATGCCCCCCTCCTATGGCGAACATGACACCCAAAAGAAAAACAGCCAACACGGTCCAGCGGTATACCGGCAACCCGGTCCGCGTGCACTACCTGACCGCCAGGGAGTCGCAAGCGGCGGTGCGAGTAAGATTCGAGAGTACCATCGCAAGCCTGAATAACAGAGCTTGTTGGCCAACGTTCTCGCATAGAACCAACCTGGCATACCCTCTAGAGCCTTGCCGCCATAAATTGTTCAATGCGGAGCCAGGGTATCACAGTGAGGAGTTGCTCGTGGATGATGACAAATTTGACCCTAGCTGCTCTGTTTATTCCGAGCTGATCCCATGCAGTGGCGAATACCTCGAGAAGAACTGCAACGCAATGTTGAGGAGCCGTTTATCATCTGACGCGCGCGTGTTCTACTCGTTCGGCACTTCCGACGCACGTAGTAAATGCTATACGGCGGTAACAAGTGAGCTAAAGTCATACTTAACCATTTACACAGTCTTAGAGGGACGTGGGCCGTTAAACCCGGCTCGTGGAAGGTATTACGGAAGGTGGATAGCCGCCCACTCGGATCTCGTTAACCAGCAGTGCCGACAATAACCAGCCCCAGTGCGATCTCTCTTGTAGAGTGCGTTCCTTGAAACCATTGTGACTTCGACATTACCCGATATTTGGGAACGCACCAACCCTCTCCTCATACTTCGGCGGATTACGAGATCGCTACCCCATCCTACCCATCACCATCACTCATCCCAAACTCCTTTTGGCGTTTCAGGAATTCTATTCCAAGGCGATCGCTTCGGTTGGTGGTGGTCGAAGGAGATCGCTCATGGCCAACCCATCCAAGTTCTGAAGGCGACACTCCTTTCGGAGTGGCATTGCGCCATCGCGTTTAGCAAACACCGCGGAGAATGCAATCGGGAGTGGCATAAGTGGGTGCGATCACCACCGAATTTGAAGTGATACGAGAAACCCATTACCATCTGAACCTATCGAAAAATGCGATCGCCTGACTGAATATTGAGGTGAGATCTCCGGTTCACTCAAGTGTAGCGTTTTGCGATCTCGGACAGGAAACATTCGATAGTCGAGCGCAGTCATAAAATGAAGCATCATCTAATCACCCCAAAATGAAGTGATTACTGGGATTCAAAATTAGCCACTATCCTATTGATAGTATCGGCTGAAACATCTCCTTGATCGGACTTTGAGTAAATAGTAACCAAAATAATTTGGGTTGAAGTTTTGAGATAATAAATGAAGCGATATCCCCCACTCTTACCCTTTTGAATATTACTATTGATAACCCTGACCTTGAACACAGTATAGCGAGTACCCGAAATCTGATCCCCAATAACTTCACCTGCCTGTAACCGATCAATAATCGGCTGGACATCAGAACGGATCTTACGATATCGCTTTGCTAAAGTGCGTAGACTGCGCTTGAACTCAGATGTAACCTCAATTTGGATTTTAGAGGGTTCATTCGGCATCAATCCCATCCCAAAGCTGTGAAACAGGAATCGTATTTCCTGTCATCGCTTCTTGCCATCCCTGGCGAAAACTTTCCTCTGCCGGTTTCAGAGTCACACTCTCACGAAACAGACGAATTATCTGCCACAAAGTCGGTAAATATTCTTGGGGAGTTTGCTGTACTTCTCGAATAGCTTGTTCCAATATTTCTGATGCACTACCATCGTCAGCTACAAATGTTCGATTTTGCATTTCAGCTCCTGTTAGTAACCCTCTGAGAGACAGTTTAGCTCATAGCTTGGTTCAACGACATCGCCATCCAATATCACCATTATTCTCCTGCCTGTGCAGATATTTTTTGCATCAATTCAACCTACTGCGATTGACAGGACAATCGAGAGCGAGCCATCGAGGTCACCCAGATGAGATCGCGGATTAGGACAGCATAGGCAGTTGCAATCTCGCTGGGATGGCTGATTGCCTGAATCCGAACCGATAAGAACAACCCATTACCATCCGAATCTATCGAAAAATGCGATTCCATGGCTGAAGATGGAGGTGAGATCGGCATCGAGCGCCAGTTACAGGCGATCGCCAAACCGATGACGAAGCCAAACCCAGGTGAAGTCGATGGGGTGCGATCTCGCAAGGTACAATTTTGTCGCACAGACGCTACACGCACGAAATAGGCGAGATAGGGGGGTTATCGTAGGTGGCGTGAAAGTGCTTTCGCCAAACCAATGACGAAGCTAAACACAAGTGAATTTCATGGGGATGCGATCTCTATATGATCCCTTTGCTCAAGGCAGATACGGCATTTTTCTACTAAGGGTTAGGGACAAGATGACATCTACAACGTTTACACAGTAGGTTTTTCGATATACTTTATGCGTTCGGGAACCACTACAGAAAAGTCCTTTAATTTATAAGGATACAAAAATGATGGAAAAGGATAATATCAGGGAGCAACTTGACAGAATAGAATCCACCCTTCAAAAACTTGAGGAACGACCTGGCAAATTCGAAAAAATCACGAAAGTACTACAAGGTATAATCATTCCGCTACTGGTTGGTTATCTCGCATTTGTAACCGGTAGAGCCTCAAATAGGATAGCTGATGCTCAAAAGCGATTGGCAGAAGTCAGAGAAGTGAGTAGGCGAGAGGAAATTCAAAGTGCTTTTGAGCTTGAGGTCTTCGAATTATTTTTGGTAGATATTAAAAATTCAGAAACCCGGCCTCAAGCAATTTCATTAATTGATCTGATGAGCCCTAGCCTGGCAATCAAGCTTAAGCCATGGGTGAGTAGTGGTGGTGGTAACTTAAGCGAACCAGAGGTAGCTTCCGTTCGACAATCAATTGATAATCGCCTGCTAAGTGTTGTTAATGCTTATAAAATTCAGATTTTTTATAATTCAGGCAAACCTCAACAGCAAAGTATAGCAAATGAAATAAAAGATGCTTTAACTAATGCTAATGTAACATCCCCCATTGAGATTAAACAACGAGGGGGAAGTTTAGATGCCGCATCCTACGACCAAATTCGCTATTTTGAGCAAAATGAGCGAGAAGTTGCAGAAGCCTTACAGAATATTCTTGAAAATTCTTACACGGAGTTAGACTTCGGTCTACAACCAGTTTATACAGCTAGTCCTGGTTCAATTTCTATTTTCTTGAAAAATTAATATGGCCGGAAAAGAGAGCTTTTTTATTCTTTGACGACTTTGACACAAAACCAATAGAAGCGATCGCTATTAAGCCATCAATGTGAATCAGATGCGATCGCCGATAAAACCAGCGTTGTGAGTGAGATAGTCTAACTCAACCACAGCAAAACATAGATCCTCAAGAAGTCATTCAGAGAGTAGAAGCAGATAGAGTTAAAGATCTATTTTTCTGGAATCTCCACTGAAAACGAATAGTCTCTTTGCTCAGCACCCAAAATCATATCCCTCACAGCTGAAAGCACCCCACCTACCCCTGAACGCGCTAGACGGGCATTCACAAGGACAAGGCCCGACACCCTCCCCGTCACCGGCAACGTCAACAACAATCCCTGATCAGTCCCTAACCCATCCTGCCGATGCTCATTCTCCCTAAAGTCCCAGCGCGCCTTTGCAGTGCCGATACCAGACCCCTGCACCGCGCAATGATAGACCTCATACTCTTTTTGTATCGATTGCTCCACCCCGAGCTCTGTCGGCGCATATTTCAGCCCCAACGTTCCCTTGTCATCCACAGTGAACTTAACCGGTCGAGGATCCTGGATCGCACGGGGCTCCAAACCAGCAATCCGAATCCCTGCCGGTGTTTTCAGCATCATCGTCAGCCTTGCCCAGGTAAACCGAGTCTCATAAGCAGGCTGAAATGTGCAAGACAGTTCAACTAATCCGCCTGACTCACCATTAATCTCTATAGGGGTAACCACCCGCCGAGCCAACAGCAGACGGCTACCGCGTAAGTCTTCATCTGCAATCGGTTCCGCAACATCCGGACCGAGTTCCTCATCAGCATCCGGGTCTGCAACCAGTGGGGCGTCGATCAACAGCAGAGTATCATCGCTCATTTTCCTTACTCCTTGTCTTACCTTGTCTTAGCGCCAATCCCCATGGAGAACAAACGGCGCCCAATAATAGGGGGCTTCAAATCTTGGATTATCACGGACTTTTAGCATTGCCCGCTGCAATGCTTCAGCTTTATTGACACTTGGCTTAGCTTCAGCAAGCCCCTCGTAGAAGTCACGCATGAATTGGGCCGCAGTTTTGCTGTTGACCTTCCATAAACTAGCGAGCACCGCACTGCCGCCCGCAAATAGAAACGACGGGATCAGGCCCAACGGTTCATCGCCTGTATCAATTACGTTAGCTGCACTTTCGCAGGCCCCAAGGGTGACGATGTCGGCGTCTAGTCCCTGCAAACTGAAGATATCTCGAGCTGTAAACTGACCGTCGGCTAATTTGAGATAAGAGTTGAGGGGATCGGAGGCGTCATGAACCGCATGGCCCTGGAAGTGAATGATGTCGCAGCCAGGGATATTTTCTATGAAAGCCGCTCGGGTCACTTGATCTTGAGTCAAATAGTCAGCCTGGTAGAGTCGCCCCAGATAGCTCACTAACTCAGCCGCCGCTTCGCGATCGCCGTTAGGGTCGCCAAATAAAGCCGCCTTCTTGGATACAGTCGGCTTAGAGCGAGCCAGACAATGCCGGAGCACATTGAGACTAGGGCAGTAGACGATTGGATTACGCTCAATCAAAATACGCCCTTCCACTAAAAATGCATGTAACGGTAACGCATGCATTGGCCCCGTTGGCGACAAAATTAATAGGTCGCCAGGATTAGTCAGGTCAGCCAGAGGAGTCACCAGAGGACTCAAGTCTTCCAAAATCTCGGGATCATCTCGCAGGGTGGACCGAAAGGCTTCCTTGCTCAAGTTCTGATTGACAAATTCTTTAACCGCTTCTACACGCACATGTAACCTACGAGCCTCCGGGGATTGCCCCGGTTTCAGAACAAACAGCCAAAGCTCACCCACCCCTTCTATCCAGTCAACACAGACACACCGTTTATCCTCCGGTGTTGGAAAAGTACTGTCAACATCGTCCAGGTCAAAAGCAATCCCAGTCCTGATCTCTAGATAGTCCTTCAGATTGGGATCTTGAGCCATGTGTTCCCTCACAGCGGTAAGCTCTTCTCTTAACTGAGTTCGCTCCCTTGGCGACACTTTTGAGATCCGTCCAGCCAATTCTCGCTCTCGGCGAAATAAGTCCAGGGAATCAGGATGTTGCTCTAGCTGAGCCAGAATCCGCGCAGGCGTAACCGATGCTGTCCCCAACGTATCCCCCAAAGTCCTTGCTTTGGCCCTTTGGCCCCACTGCCATGCTGCTTGAATATCAGGTTCAATGTATAGCAAAATCTCTAAGGCTAAGTCATACAGCCGCCGACTCTGTTTGATAATTGTCTGTTTTGACTGCTGGGCTTCAAGGGCGGAGCCTGCATAAAAATCCCGTCGAATCGCATCATAGTTAAACTCACCAGCCGCCAAATGGTTTAAAGCCGCTTCAAGCATCTGCTGACGAATATCCAGTTGAATACGTTGGGCGGCATTGACGTAGAGCTGCGCCATCATGAAGTGGGTGTCTGCTGCTTGCCCTCTCATCTCAGCCCGTTCGTAGAAATCCAAGCACGCATTAAAGCGGGACTCTGCCTCGCCAAAGTTAGGCATCAGCTGTTGATTCGCCATATTCAGCCGCAGAGCGCCGATGACATAGTGACAGTTAGCCGCTTCCATGTCCATACCGGCTGCTTCGTAGGTCGATAGCGCCTGTTGCCATGTTTGTTCTACCCCTAGAAAGTCATTCGCGGCTTGTTTAATTTGCCCTCGGAGTTGATAAATAGCGCCTAAACGTTTAGCCCGTTCACGTTGTTCGAGGGTATGGGCCAGTTCTTCAGACTCCGCTAAGATCCCTTCAGCTCTATCTAAAAGATGCTGTTGACCTCTCAGACTATCTGAAAAGAAATAGCGGTTGAGATATATCTGGGCCAGCAGTTCTTGTTTTTGCAAAGCGCTGGCTGAATCCTCTCGATCGATGTCCTTAGCAATCCACGTTGTTAGGAGTTGTTCCGCCTCGTCCCAAGCTGGCTCCTCCCGGAACGAATCTAGATCGCTGGCTAATCGCACCACGGCAATGGTAGCAGAACCGTCTGCGTTGACTGATTCGAAGATATCAATGGCCCGACGACCGTGGCGTATAGACTTGTCGAGGTTCCTGACAAAAGAGTAGACCGTACTCAGTAGCTGCTCATAGTTGCCTCGGCTGAAACGGGGTAGATCGCTTTCGATAGCGGCTTCGCAAATCTCTATCGCAGCCCCATACTGATTATTCCTGATCAGAAGATCAACGAGCGCCAGTTGGTAATTGTCTTCAACCATCCCCATACCAACTTCTTGAGCCAGCTCAAGGCTTTGCTGACGATAGCTAAGCGCCAGGGATGTATTCCCGCTTTCGTGAGCCAGTTGGGAGAGATCCATGAGGAGACTAATGGCTCCCTTGGGATAGTCGGCCAGACGGTAGGCCGCCAAACATTCAACCCACTCATCTGTCCCGGTTAATTCTCGCTCAATCGCTAACTGGGCCCTGACCCGTCGGATATCAATAGGGCCAATGACATGGTTAGCTTTTTCGTAAGCTTTGGCAGCTTTTTCTAAATCAGCGTTGATGCGCTCACTAGAGCCGCCAATTGCCAGTAACCGCTCTGCCCGTCTGGTATAAGCTTCCCCCGCCACCTGTGGACGTTGTACCTGTTCAGCCTGGTTAGCGACGGCCTCAAGCGCCGCTAACCAGGCCTCGCCAACAAGGTTGTCAGCGTAAGTGAACCGCGCCGTTAGACCTTCGTCAAGGAAACCCGCAGATTCAAGTACCTCGGCAAATCTTGGCAATTCAGCAGCTTTCGCCTGGGCCTCCTCAATCGCTAGTTCCTTATGGATGGCGGCATTGAGAAGAATACGAATGTACACCCGTTGCGCTTCTGCTAGTTCTACAGATGACGCAGCCTCCGAGAAGGTTTCCAGCGCCGCATCAGCCTCTTCTAGAGCTTGGGTGACGGCTAATCGGCTCAGAATTTGGAGGGACGCCTTCTCAAGGCTCAAGATTAACTGCTCCCCTGGAGAGGCGGATGCGACATCCGCCTGATCTAGGAGTACTTCAGCCTGCTTCACACACCCCTGGCGCATCCTGATCCGCGCCCGCTCCAGCGCAATCTTTGGGAGAGCCCTGAGTTCCGCTGGCAGAGCATCGCCATAAGCGGCGGCAGCTTTGTAATCACCGCGATATTGACGCCTTTTCAGGCACTTCATCGCCTGCTCTATACTCGAAGTGCGATCGCGGGTTGAGGACATGTAGTAAGCGATTAAAACAGACGATTTATCCACCATTCAACTCTATTTCCATGGAAATAGCTGAGTTGTAATGATTTTTCAAAGCCGACAACTGGTTTCCCCTCACTGTCAAACACATCCACGAAGTCAGCGAAACCAGTGACAGCATTTTCTGGCGTCATCTCAAACTCACCCACAACCAAAACACCAAAGGCCACATCCAACAACTCACCGAAGGCCTCATCCAATTCTTCCATGACCTGGATCAAGCAAACTTTCTAGGATAGGCCCACCTAAAATATTGCTTACACCATAACCTTGCCGGAAAGAAAAGCATAACTTTGCCGCTAAAATACCTCAAAGCCTTGTTATTACGTTAGATGAGGATTAGAGTCAGCCCTATTTGCAACATGATAAAGTTGCCGAAAGTCTATTACAAAAGTATAAAGCTGCCGAAAGTCTAAACAACCTATCAAGGAAGCATGAGGCTTCAGCCTCATGCTTCCTTGATAGGTTTCTGACCTGACTGTCTACCAGGCAGCGAATCTTACCGCTTTAGTAGGTATCACAATGCTTACGGACCAGCAATTTCAGAAGTGGTGTAATCGGTTAGAACTTTCCAACCGAACTTATGAGCTGATTAAAAGCATTCGCTCCTCTGAGCCAGCCCGTCATGTCAATGGTGGACGGAACAATGTTTGTGGTCGCTACCCCAGTCAGAAGATGGGTAGAACCATTCAGTTTGAATCTCACAAGGTTGAATTGCCTGCGGTTGAAGATTATGAAGCAAATGACAATGTGCTGGAATATTATGATCAACCCATCAAGCTGAAACTATCCTATCGGTCGAAAAAGGGTCGGAAGGTCGTATGCTCACACACTCCTGACTTTCTCGTACTTCGACAGTCATCCATTGGGTTTGAAGAATGGAAGCCGGAAGAGAGACTTAAGAAATTAGCTGAGAAGCAACCTAACCGTTACTGTATTGATGCCGATGGCAATTGGCATAGCCCGCCTGCTCAAGAGTGTGTTGAAGAACTGGGTGTCTACTATCGATTGCGAACTGACAGTGAAATCAACTGGACTCTCTACCGGAATCGCCAGTTCCTAAAGAGCTACCAGAGTCAGGGTTACATTGCTGATGAAGTGATTACCACTGACCTCCAAAACATTGTTGCTTTAAATCCTGGAATCACCCTCACTGAACTGGCACAGTCGGTAAGCAACAGCAATGTTGACGACATCAATTCATTGATTGCGAATCACCAACTCTACGTGAATCTAGAGAAAGAGCTTTTGGCTGAACCTGAGCGGGTCCATATATTCCGAGATTCTAAAATTGCAGATGTCTACTACGTCACCACGCCTTGTTTAGCTGCTTCGACCACTCAAAGTCTTGAGTTATTAAACACCTCTGATGGAGAGTGGCTGAATTGGGATGGCAAGCTTTTGATGATCTTGCAGAGAGGCCAGACTCAAATCGTTCTCAGGGGTGAAAGCGATTTAATTGAATTGAGCTACGAGGAATTTGACAGACTTGTGAAACAAGATTCTATCACAAGCCTGTCACTGTTTGAGCAGTCTTCTCAGAAGGAAGCTCTTTGGGAACAGATTAGTCGAGCGAGTCCTAAAGACTTGGAGATCGCAACATACCGATACCAAACGATAGAGCCTTATCTACGAGGTCAAGCGCCAGCTGAAGCTTCGGTGTCTGAACGCACAATTCGTTATTGGAAAGCCAAGTTCCGTACTGCCCAAGAGCGTTATGGCTGGGGGTATATTGGATTACTACCCCGTCAATCTGCAAGGGGAAACCGTCAACCTCGCTTGCAACCAGAAGTGTGGACTTTCATTGATCAAATCATTGAACAAAACTATGAAACGCTCAAGCAAAGAGGAAAGCTATCTGTCTACGGTATTCTTCTGCGCGAGTGGGAAAAAGCTGGATTTGAGAGTCCATGCCCAAGCCAGACAACTTTCTTGAATCGAATTAAACGACGATCTGGGTATCAACAGACGCAACGACGGAAAGGCAAAAGGGCCGCCTATCCTCAGACAAAGATTTATCATGAACTCACAATGACAACCCCTCGTCATGGTGACCGCCCCTTTGAAATTTGTCATGTAGACCATACAGAGCTAGATATTGAGTTGGTTTGTAGACAGACTGGACGGTCTTTAGGCAGACCCTGGGCAACCGTACTTTTGGACGCATTTTCTCGCAGGATTTTGGCAATCTATCTGAGTTTCGATTGTCCTTCCTATCGTTCCTGCATGATGGTGCTACGCCTCTGTGTACAAAGATTTGGTCTGTTTCCCGAAACCTTAGTTGTTGATAACGGTGCTGAGTTTGGCAGCATGTATTTTGAAACTCTTCTCGCAGCGTTTGAATGTACTAAAAAGCAAAGACCGCCTGCGAGTCCGCGTTTTGGATCATTGATTGAACGGTTGTTTGGAACGACAAACACTGAATTTCTCTATAACCTTCGAGGGAATACGCAGATCACTAAGTGTGTGCGACAAATCACCAAGTCAAATAATCCAAAAGGGCTTGCAGTATGGACCTTAGCAGAGCTTAATGAGCATTTATGCTGTTATGCCTATGAAATATATGACCAGAAAGAACATCAAGCGCTAGGGCAAAGTCCCCGTGATACATATTTGGCGGGAATCGCTAACAGTGGGAGTCGTAGTCAACGACATATTGTCTACGATGACAACTTTAGAATCTTTACATTGCCATCAACGCCCAAAGGAACAGCTAAAGTGCGCGTGGGTGAGGGTATCAAAATCAACTATCTCAACTACTGGTCAACGGATGATTCATTTCGACAGCCTGATGTGGAGGGAACACAAGTCCCTGTGCGGTATGACCCATTTGATATGGGAACGGCTTATGCTTTTGTTGAGGGCCAATGGGTCAGGTGCATATCAGAGCACTATGCTTTGCTACAGGGGCGGACTGAAAGAGAGGTTCGGTATGCGAGTCAAGAACTTCGTCGGCAAAAACAACAATACGCTAAACACATCACTATCAGGGCCAAAGAAATCGCAGTTTTCCTAGAATCGCCTGAAGCCCAAGAAGCCTTGCAGCTGCAACGCCTACACGATATGGCTGTCACAGATATCCATAAAGGTCTTCATGAAGAGGCATACCCAGATAATCTCATTCCATTGAAGCCACCATCTCATGATTCTATTGATATCTCAGCCCCCTCTGAGACGAACAAAAAACTCAAGGGGCGCCAGCGAGTTAAGGCTTATAGCCAAGAGGAGCTATGGTAGATACCAACTCTCTCGCCTTTCCCATCGCGCTTCTAGAACAACCAGTTCCCGAGCGATTGGTGTACTTCCAAAAAGTCACCATTCCACATAAGAAACTCCGGGTCGCTCTTGACTCACTCTTGATTAATATTGAGACACCCATTGATCTGTCTGTATCTTTTGTGGTCGGTCCCGCAGGAGTAGGGAAAACAACTTTACGACGGCGGATTGAGAAACTGCTCTTGGAAAGAGCGCTCTCTGATAAGACTCTTGCTGTCGGTCAGCTGCCTATTGCATCCATAGAGGCAATACCAGCAGAGCAAGGCAGATTTATCTACAAAGACTATTACCTTAGGGTTTTAGAAGCTCTACATGCCCCACTCATAAAGGAAGTAAGCCAGAGCGAGGAAGAAAGCTCCACCATCAATACCACATCATATTTTTCGCAGGGATTGCAAAGTAAACGCTCGGACACGCTTCGACGAATTCTTGAGCAAGTCCTGAAGCGGCATCGGCTCAAAGCATTGATGATTGATGAGGCACAGCACTTGGTCCTGGTGGCTGGAGGCAAGCAGATGCTTCAACAGATGGATTGGCTCAAATCCATTGCGAATGTGACAGAAACGATTCACGTTTTGTTTGGAACCTATGACTTACTAAATTGCTGCTCGTTGAGTGGACAAGTCAGCCGAAGAAGTGATGACATTCATCTGGAACGATATCACCATGAGCAATCTGAAGATGTGGAGGAATTTGGTCGGATCATTCAGACTTTTCAAGAGCATTTACCGCTGCCAGGAGAAACTAACTTGATGCAATATCAGGACTATCTAATGGACTACTCCATTGGTTGTGTAGGCATATTGAGTACCTGGTTAGCAAAAGCTTTACGGATGGCTTTGTTGGCTGAAGCACATAAACTGGCCTAATGCTAGGGAAGCTGTCACCTACCGCAACTAGCCTGAAAAGCTTGTATAGAGAAGATTTCAAGGCATCTAAACTATTAGCCTCGCGATATGCCTCAACGCCGTGTCTGGTCCAGTTCAATCTGGGCAAAGTGTTCCAAGAGCATACGGTGGACAAAGATGTAGCCACCCCCTACTCGCTGCATAAAAATACGTTCAGACGCATAGTCTAGAAAGCGAGCACAGTTCCAAGGAACATAACCTTTTACAAATAGAACAATCCTCAAGGAAATATGTTGGAGGCATACTTTACCTCCGTACTTCAAACCTGTAAATATTCCTATAAAAAAACCCAAATAAAGTACACCTAATGCAATGAACATTAAAAGTTCCAAAAAAGTACTTTCTCCACTTGAAGATGAAAATACTTCTGATAGTTGATCAGAGAATTGAATCGAAAATACAAAGGCAGCAATCATAATCAAGGATGCAATCACTCCTGTAGCAAGCCCTCCTATCAAATAATTTATTGCCGAGTTATATATACCTTGGTTTGGCTTGTTAGAAGAATAGAATTTAGCTCTTCCTAGTCCTCCAAAAAAGGCGCCAATGAATCCAAGAACAATCCCATTAGTCAGAAAACTAAAGACAACACTTTGGATTATTTTTGTAAATCCTTGACCCGATCCAAGCGCAATTAAAAAAGTTATGGGTGAACTTATTACACCGCCCCAAAAGAATAAATTTCGAAACCCTTTATATGCATTTCGCCATGACCAAGTAAATTTTTCAGTGATTTCAATTACATCAAAGAACCCTCCCATAAGTCCTCCTCCAATAGCTCCCATTACGCCGCCGAACAAAATACCAAAAAAAACGAATACAGCATTAATGGATGAAGAGATAAAACTTATTATCAATCCTAAAGAAATACCAAAAAATAATGCACCCTTTAATGAAGCAGTAGACGTTTTTTTCAAGCCTCCGCTCAAACCAAGTATTAACCCGATAAGTGTACGCATTACTAGTGACTGATACCCCCCGAAACCAGACACTGGTAATATAATTAACTGCGTGAGCAGCAAATAGCTCAAACAAACGATAAAAATACCTATTATTCGGAATAAAAATCCTTCTAGCTTGGTTTGCAGTAGCTCAGGCTGTATATTCTCAATCAAAAAGACGGATTGAGAAGTTCTCTGCATTTGTTTAGCCAACCAGACTAGCCAATACTGGGCTTTTTCTCTTGGATACTTTTTTCTAGAAATTTGTTTTGTATAAGCAGTTATCCTAGCTCCTTCAAACATCCGATTGATATAAGTATCAAAAAGACCTTGATGATATTCTTCCATCGTTTTGTACTGGACTATATTGTCCGTAGAGTAGTTTTGATAGGCCAAACTCATTATGCTTAGAATTAAAGGTGAGGAAGCAAATTCTTGAAGTTCAGAATTTTTATTCAAAATTATTCTCAAGGCTGATAATTGTTCTCCTGCACTATCAAGAAACTGACTTACCTGCCGTGACGTCAATGGTTTAATGTAAATGGCAGTTCGCAATTTTAGCCTCTCAGAAATAGCCATATAATCACGAATACGACTACATACCACAATTTCGGTTATTCCATGTTCCTGAATGAATTGATTTAGGGCCTTGATACAATGATGGCGACACTTGATATCAACTTCATCTAAGCCATCTAAAAGCAAAATGAGTTTTTGTTGATAAACCCAGGCTCTAGCTAGCGACTTTGACATTCCATAAAGCCTATGGAGTTCTTCAACTACCCACTCAGCGATGGGTTGTTTTTTCCTGGCCCAAGATGAAAGGTTCATCACAACTGGTAGCGACTGATCCAGTGCATTCTCTGTTCGGGTGATCAGGCTCTTAGCTAATTTCAGCAAGGTTACAGTTTTTCCTGCCCCGGGCTCTCCCAAAATCAACAGAGTTCGACCTGCTCCAAGCTGTTCAAAGATATCGGTTATATCTGTGCCTTCGGGAAAAGCTTCTGCTACTTCGGTAGCAAATTCTTCAACATCGGTTAATGGATTTTGAACAGCATTCTTTCGTTCTTCTAGGCCAAGTTCAATTAGAACCCGTACATATAGAGATTTTTCTAATACTCCTTCAATCCAAGACTGCTTAACTCGTTTGAGTAGTGCCTGCCGCCAGCGATACTCTTGCCGAGTTAAAGACTGAGAGGCACCAGTGGAAGCTGGATCAACCTGTACTTCATTAAAAACATTGGTGACATAGACCCGTTGGTTTTGCATGACCGACAAGTCTCGACCTGCGATACCTCCAATCTGAACTCTGTCAAAAACACTGTCAGCAATATTTAGTTCCTGGTTATGCTCTGGAGGCTGCTCTTCATTCACTTGTCTGTCCCCTCATGCAAGAAAGCTAGTCACAACACCTAGCCAAGAACTTAAGGCTTCCAGAATGGGCTGTACCTTCGACCACAGGCCAGTTCCAGCTTCCACCGTCTTACCCGCCTCCTTCAAAACCCTAGTCGCCCGTTGCAAATTTTTGGCTGCAAACTCCTTATCCGGTTCGTCAGCTTGCACCTCGTCTTTAGCTGTTTCTATACTCCGAATGGCCCTATCTTTGTCATTTTCTGGCAGGTTGGCTCCCTGCAGAAGTATCTTGAGCTGATCGAGTAGGTCTGCTACTTCATCCGGGGTTATCGGCTTATCGGCAATTCCTTCGCCAATTTGCTGAGATTGAGTCACTGTTAGATCACGACCCGCCTGTCCACCAATCTGGACATTAGATAATTGGTCACCGCTGATATTGATGGACGGAGATGCCTTGTTGTTTTCCATCATTGTCTCTGGTTAGAGAGGACAGAAAGTCTATAGATGACAATCCTAAAGGAATCGTAAATTAGCAGGTTCTGGAAGCCTTGACTGGCGATGACCCCCAGCTTTCAAGGTCCACGACCGATTTAGGATTGCCATCAGTGGGATCAAGTAAAGTTCCGAATATAAAAAAGGAAATAGAATTTAGCCTATTGACATCCTCCTATTATATAGTGATATAGCCTATCGAAAGGCTGTTAATACACAAAAGTTCCGACACTAATCATTCTCGGAACTTTTATCACGGGCTGTGATAGGGTGATCTCAGGGTGTATTCATGAACGGTGGTGTATTCATGAACGGTTTTGAAACAGCATTGGGAACTCGATGAGCTAATTGAGCATTGGACGTTGCTGCCGGGTGAATTAACCCTGCTGTCCAGGAAATCAGACACGAATCGCCTGGGGGTTGCTGTCCTCCTGAAGTACTTCCAGCATGAAGCTCAATTTCCTCTTTCTCCGGACGATATCCCCTCAGTCATTGTCGATTACATTGCCTCTCAGGTCGGTGTCCCGGCTCGTAAATTTCTTAAGTATCGCTGGGATGAACGCTCGATGCAGCGTCATCGGACTGAAATTCGCGAGTTTTTAGGGATTCGGAAAGCTACGGTTCAAGATGCTCAAGAGATGACAGATTGGCTCATTAAACATGTGCTTCCTCAAGAAATGAATGTCGTTCATCTGAAAGTCGAAGTTGAGAAGCGGTTTCAAGCCTTGAAGGTGGAACCCCCAACCCCTGGCAGAGTTGAACGCATCATCCACTCTGCAATTCGGACCTATGAGACTCAGTTCTTTGAGGCCACCCTGAACAAGCTTTCAGATAACAGCCGCACCCAAATCGATGCGCTACTCAAAACCAGTGAAACGGCGGAGGATGATAGCGCCATTAAACCATCGTTGTTCCACACACTCAATTCTGAACCTGGACGAGTAAGTCTGAACAGCTTTCTGGACGAGATCGCCAAGCTAGATCGTCTACGTCAGGTTGCCTTACCAGATGACCTGTTCAAGCAAACCTCCCCGAAAGTCCTACAAACCTATGCGACTCGGGCTGCGACAGAACCCCCGAGGGAATTACGAGGTCATCCTGAACCGATTCGCTATACGCTGGTAGCGGCTTTTTGCTGGTTACGCACCCAAGTGGTCACCGATAACCTGGTCGATCTGCTGATTCAAATGATTCACGGTATCGGCTCCCGAGCAGAACGGAGAGTTGAAGCCCAGCTCATGAAGGAGTTCAAGCGAGTTAGCGGCAAGTACAACCTGCTCTATCGGATCGCCAATGCCAGCTTGGAGGAACCAGATGGCATTGTTAAAGATGTCATTTACCCAGTCGTTGACGAACAAACTCTCAAAGACCTGGTTAAAGAGTT
>JASJDH010000467.1 GCA_030065175.1 Leptolyngbyaceae cyanobacterium MO_188.B28
CCCCGCCGTGTTTAGGGATGCCGCGCCCGGTTCAGTCTTGCCCGCAACCCAGGTCCCCGTGTCGGGATCTTTCACGGCGCCGACACGGGGACCTGGGTTGCGGGCAAGACTGAACCGGGCGCGGCATCCCTAAACACGGCGGGGGATTGGGGGGACAATACAACCCTGGTTATTGTCGCCGCCAGCGCACCATTGGATCGCAATCAAGCCACTATCCTGGCCAGAATGTCGAGCGCCGGAATCGCCAGAACCCTTTTCCCAGCATTCACCCCCTTCGACGGCGACGTGGTGTTTGCCTTTTCCACCGGCAAAGGCCCCTCTGTCTCCTCAAATCACCTCGCCCGCCTAGGAGAGCTAGCCGCCAGCTTAGTCGCCCAATCAATCGTGCAAGCCGTCAAGCACCCATGAACTCCGTCAGCAAATCACACCCATCCACCCATCCACCCATCCACCCATCCACCCCCTTCCCCCAAAACATTATTTCCAACACTACCCCCCCGACAAAACAGCCCCATTCGACTGAATCACCCGCCGATACCAATGGGCGGACTCCTTCAGAATGCGCTTTTGCGTGGGATAGTCGACGTAAATAATGCCAAATCTTTGTCGATAACCGAAGGCCCACTCGAAGTTATCCATAATGGACCAAAGGAAGTAGCCCTTCGCCTCTACCCCTTCCTCGATGGCGCGGCCATAGGATTGCAAGTAGCGACTGAGAAAGTCAATTCGCTGTGGGTCGTAAACCTTGCCGTCCTGGTGGATCCAATCGCAGTTCGCCATACCGTTTTCGGTCACGACAATGGGCAACTTATAGCGCTCATACAGGAACCGGGGGGCCCAATAAAGGGCGTCGGGGGTGATCTGCCACAGCATAGTGGTCAGGGCATGGCCATCGTCGCTCGGGGTGGGAGCCCACCCGCCCTTTTTAGTGGCGTGGACCGTCTGGCCTTGATAGATATTGACGCCGTAGAAATCCAGCAGCTGACAGATGGTCGCCAGATCCTCGGGTTGGATCGGCGGCATCTCATTTTTGAACAGGGTCATTCCATCCTTTGGATATTCGCCCAAGATCATCGGGTCAGCGAACCAGGTGTTATTCCAGCAATCTTTCCCGGTGATGGAAAACGTGCCAGACCGGGCGGCCTCAACCGTTTCAGGATCGTCGGAGACTGGAATTTTCACAAACCCCACTGGGGCGGCGCCAATCGTGGGTTGGCGTTTGGCGTGGGCGCGGATGGTCTGGACCGCCTTACCATGGGCCAAGAGCGAGTGGTGAATAGCGAGAAGAATATCGGCAAACCCTAACTTCAGGCCAGGGGCGTGTTCGCCTGTTTGGTGGCCCAGGCCGATAAAACACTGGGGCTCGTTTAGGGTCATCCAGTGGGACACCCGATCCGAAAGCCGATCGACAATGACGGCGGTATACTCCGCGAACCAGTCGGCGCTGTCCCGATTTAACCAACCGCCTCGACAATACAGAGCATAGGGGAAATCCCAATGGAACAGGGTGACCCAGGGCTGCACGCCATTTTCCAGCAGGGCGTCAATCAATCGATCATAGAAGGCTAACCCGGTTTCATTGACTTGGCCGACGCCGTCTGGCAAAACACGGGGCCAGGAAATCGACAGGCGGTAGGCGTTAAGCCCGATATCGCCCATGAGTCGGGCGTCTTCTGCATATCTGTGATAGTGATCGCAGGCGGTGTCCCCCGTGTTGCCCGACCAGATTTTTCCGGGGGTGCGGCACATCATATCCCATACAGAAAGTCCTTTGCCCCCCTCAAACGCCCCCCCTTCAATCTGGTAACTCGCCGCCGCGGCCCCCCAGACAAAATCCTTTGGAAAAGCCATGCACGCCTCCTAGAAAAACAACCTGCATAACCTATAAGGGACAAGCTATGCATGGGAAAAAACACAGAATACAGAAGTCAAAATTAAGAATACGCATTATAGCCGACTTCTAAGCCGACAGGCTTAGCACCGGAATGTCTCTCCCAGCAACCCATTTCGGCTTAAGCCACAGTCTCTTTTTCTGGCTTCCATGTAAGAAATCCCTGACTTTGGTGAAGACGTTTGCACTATTATCAAAATTCCGAATCTACTGACACCTGAATGCCTTGCGCCATCTGCCATTGGAAACAACCCAAGTGAGTTAATTTAGGATGGGCCAAATTGCTCAAGCCCAGGGTATTGGGGGATAGCTAGAATTGTTCCCAGATGAGCATACGTAAACCTCCAACAACCCTGCAAATTCCTAGCAGATCGTTGGGCAGTATTTTTCCGATTAGCCAATTTTTTCATTTTTCCCCGAGCTAACCAACCCAATCGGGTTGAGCCTTTTGTTTGGGAGCTATCAATCAGCCACTGCCGCCAAACCATTCATATTGAGGAATCCCTGCAATGAGTCCATCGATAATCGCAGATATAGAACTCACTCTAAGTGAATTATGCATATTAATTGCGTCTGCTGAGGGCATCTATTCTGGTTTATCTCCACAAAAACAAATCAAGATGCTCAGGGGGGTTCACAATCGGTTATCAGAAATGGTGAGTGAGGAAACTGAAGTGCGGCCAGAACTTCATCCCATTGAAAGCAAACGCCCAAATCGAAAAGCCTTTCGTATTTCTCACCAACCGGTTGTCTAGATGAAAACAGCCTATGGGCTTATCCCCATTTCATTCCTTTAATTTTGGAATTTATTGATGGACATAAAGGCGTGTAATTTAGGGCGGGAAACATGCCTGAATTGAGCAAGACTTCCCAGCTTAAACTACACGCCAGCCTAAAGTAAAATCTGTTAGTTTAGATCGCCAATTTCGGGGTGTTCATACCACCTGATAAACAAAACTCAGGGTCGCCCATGCATCAACATCCAGAGCGTATGCATCGAGTGAGGGAGGATCGTCTTTGGAAATGGCGGCGCTGGCCCGATTTAGATCAGATAGAACTGCTTGAGCGACGGTCAGCGGTTTGGGTAGAGGACTTATACGCTGAGTGTTGGCGGCGGCGTTCGGCAAGCTTAGTAGGGCGTCAATCGTTCGAGATAAAGGCGCAATACTAAAAACTAGATGGGTTTCTATCCAACGGCTGGTATTGCCCACCATCCAATCGGCCGCTGCTTGGGGAACAATGACCTCAGCCCCGGGTTGAATGCTATTCCCCTCTGAAAGGAGGGGGGGTCCCTCGTCAGACTGTTCATCCGACGGCAGGTCAGGGTAGAATACGACCGCTCGACCCGCACTGTCAAATCCAATTAGGGCCACATAGAGAAGCCGATCGCTAAAGTTATTCAGTCGAAATCGAATCCGACTGCCAGGAGAAAGTTGAGGGGTTTGGCCGCCTTTGGGAATGGGGGACGGTAGGGCAAGGTCAGGAATGGGGTTGCGCGATCGCACCGTTTGCTGTTTCATCAGCACGCTTTCCTCAGGGGCGAGCCTCTCTAGAGTGGCCCGAACCGCCAAACGGGAAGAGCCCTGATTGTGAGTCAGACGCAGCAGCTTCGCCGCCAGCAGCGTTTGCAATTGAGGGTTTAAACGATGAACCGCAGTTTTGATCGCCTCGTCCTCATTGGCTAAGGACCCCGGAATCAATTTACGAGCGGGGGAAAAGAGTCCGTATCCTTTCTTGCTGGGAGATTCCGCCTTAGGAGACGTCAGAACACCGTTATCAAGGGTTTCCCCATCCGTGGGCAAAGAGGCGGTCAAGGTCTGCCCGCCCGTATCCTGCACTTTTCCCAAAAGACAATCCGCCGACTGTTCCCCGGCCGTGATGTAAGACACAAAGGAAAGGCCAGAGAGGGCGCTGGTGGCGTCAACTCGTTCGATCCGCTCCAGACTGCTGTCTAAGGCGACAACCAGATCAATATTTCGAGGAAGACTGCGGACAGATTCATATACTCGCTGGCCAACCTGAGGCGTCCAGCCGTCTGACAGCTCCAACCGGGCTTGGGCGGTCAACCCATTCCGACCGCGAATCTGCAGCGTTCTATAGGGGGCGGATCGCCCAGGCGGAGATGAAGCCTGATTGGGCGCTGCGAACGGCGCTTCTTGCAGCGCAATCTTCAGCCGAGAATTAGGGCCTAGGAACCTTAAGACGTCTCCAGATAATCCTCCCAGCCACAGTAGAAAAGATTTCCCCTCTTCTCCAACCTCTGATACGATGCCGTCCGCAGTGGTCCCTGCTGGCAATATCGAATCATAAACCGGCAATGAAACATCTTCTCGTCGCTGCCCCTTAAGCTGAGGCTGCAGGTTAGGACCGACCCATTGCTGGATCGTTTCGGTCGTTCGCCCCAAAGCAACTTGTAGCGTTGTTGCAGGCGTCGCGTGCCACAGATGCTGAGTCAGCGCATAGGTCAACACTCCGGCGCTAAACCCTTGCCACTGACCCTCCACGGCAATTCCCTCAGGGGTCGCCGCCGCGATCACAGTCCCCGGCAGGCTGACCGGTTGCTTGACAATACCGGTTTGAACCGTTTTAGTGCGGGTTCGTAAGGTGGTTTGCAAAGCTAACTCTCTGGGCCCCAATTGGCCCGTCGGGATGTTAGGTCGAGAGCGCACCCGTAGATTACCCCAAAGCGTTTTTCCTAAATCCGCATGTCCCAGATCCAACACCGTGGTGACCTGTTGGGTCTTCAGCAGCTTCAGCAGCAGCGCCAGGGTATCCTCAAGCAAATCGCTGATAATCGGGTTATCTTCAGTGGGCAAATACCCATCCACCGGCACCAAACTATTGCGCAGCGCCTCAGGTTGACTGTCTAGCCGGATCTGACTGCCGTAACCACTGAAGTGGAACACCACCACATCCCCAAACCTAGCTTGTTCAGCCAGATGGCTCTGAAAGGCGTCGGTAATTCCCTGACGCGTGGCTTGCTGGTTGGTCAGCGTCAGAATATCAGCGGGTTGGAAGCCAAATCGATGAATTAGCAATTCTTGTTGTAAGGCTACATCCGTAACGCAGCCTTGGAGAGCAACACCCTGACCGGCGGTAAAATCACACACTAGGTCAGGGTATTGATCAATTCCGACGAGTAAAGCAAGCTTACGACGAGTGGGTTGGGCTAACGCTTGGTGATAGTGATCAGCCCAACTCAGAAAGCTGGCCTCGCTGACGCCAAAAGCAGCTAAAGCAAGGCCAGTACGCTGTAAAAAGGCTCGTCGTCCTAGTCTCACGAGGTTCCAATTCCCTCCTATACTGCCTGGGGAACCTTCATCGCCTTAGCTAACTCAGCAGCCACTTCTGGCCGAGAGAACTCAGGCGGCGGCAATTCTCCCCGTCGTAACATCTCTCGAACTTTGGTCCCAGATAAGTGGATACGCTCCTCTTTGCTACTGGGGCTTGTCTTGGTGGTCGCCATTGTACCGGTGCGGGTGCAATAAAACGCATGCTCAAATCTCATCGGCGTGATTCCAAGTTCACCCGGCTCAAACTCGTCAAAAATATATTGAGCATCGTAAGTGCCATAGTAATCGCCCACACCTGCATGATCTCGTCCCACGATAAAGTGGGTGCAACCATAATTCTTGCGAATCAGCGCATGAAAGATTGCTTCCCTAGGACCAGCGTAGCGCATTGCGGAGGGGTTGATCGCCAGAATTACCCGATCAGTGGGGAAGTAATGCTCCATCATGATTTCATAGCAGCGCATGCGTACATCCGCTGGGATATCATCACTCTTTGTCGCCCCGACTAATGGGTGTAGGAATAGGCCGTCAACGGTCTCCAGCGCACATTTTTGAATGTATTCATGGGCCCGATGAATGGGGTTCCGGGTTTGAAATCCCACAACAGTTTTCCAGCCCCTTTGCTTGAACGCCTCCCGGGATTTAGCAGGATCAATCTGATAGGTTGGGAATAGAGGATGGGGATCCCTCTCGAGCAAACAAACGGGACCCGCTAAGTTAATGGGGCCCTGGTCATAAACAACCTTGACGCCGGGATGCTTCTCTTCGTCTGTGCGATAAACATTAACGGCTTCCCGAACCTTGTCGTAGGTATACTTTTCGGTTAGCTCTAGTACGCCAATAAACCGACCCGTCGGATCGTCTAAACGCACCAGTCCCCCAATTTCCAGGGGCGCAGCAACCTCCTCAGACACCGATAGAGTAACGGGTACAGCCCAGGGTAACCCACTAGCAAGCCGCATATCGGTTACAACCGGGTCATAATCAGCTTTGCCCATGAATCCAATCAAGGGGCTAAACCCACCAATTGCAATCATGACCAGGTCTGAAGTTGCTCGCTTATCCAAGGTGACGCGAGGTAAGAAATCTGCTTTTTCCTGGAAGAGTTGCTTCTGCTCAGACGACGCAATGCGATTAATTAGAACGCCGCCGTGGGGTGCAATCCCCTCTTGAAATTGACTCAAGATACCATCCTCTATCAACTAACTGCAAACTGAATTTGGCCGACTCGTCCAACCTAGGTTTTCAGGGTAAACATTACTGTTCAAGGGCGCCCCAATTCCGATCCAGTGAGCTCACTGAAAATAAACCGCTCCATACAACGAGTTACTGAGGATCAAATTTAGACTTGGCGGGCTCAATCAGACCGCCTCCCAAAACTCTCTCCTGGTCATACCAAACGGCGGCCTGCCCTGGGGTAACCCCAAACTGAGGTTCTTCGAACACCAGTTTTATCCGGGCGGCGTCTAGGTTGGCGTCAGTGGGCTCAAGCGGTATCACCGTAGCCGCTACCGCAGGGGAGCGATAGCGAATTTGCACCATTACTTTGATCGGACTGCTGGGAGGCTCGATAGAGACCCAGTTAACCCGACTAACGGTGCAATCTAACTGGTGAGCACTGGTGCGATCGCCCACAATCACTTGATTGCGAGCGGTATCGAGGCCTAGTACGTAAAGGGGATGGGGCGAAGCGACGCCAAGCCCTTTACGTTGGCCAATGGTGTAATGATGGATGCCATTGTGATGTCCCAGGATTTGCCCCGAGGTATCGACAATGTCGCCCGGTTTTGCCCCCAGGTATTTATCCAGGAAAGCGTTCATAGAGCCATGATGCTCAATTAAACACAGATCCTGGCTTTCTGGCTTATCGGCGGTGTGCAATCCAAATTCGGCGGCGATCCGTCGGGTTTCCGTTTTTGTTTGGTCCCCTAATGGGAATTGGACCGCAGCCAGTAAGTTCTGGGTCAAATCGTATAGAAAATAAGATTGGTCTTTGGTGCGATCAATGGCTCGCAGCAACTGGTAGCGTTTTGAGACGGGATCATAATCGATCCGAGCATAATGACCGGTGGCGATACGGTCAACGCCCAATTCTTGCCGGGCGTATTGCAGCATCGGCCCAAACTTAACTGTTTTATTACATTGAGAACACGGCAACGGGGTGATTCCGGACCCATAGCCCGACACCAGATAGTCCACAATATGATTTTGAAAGACTTCTCGGCTATCTACGATATGGTGCGGAATTTCCAAGTCTTCACAAAGCTGAGCGGCGTCGACCATCCCTTCCGAGCAGCATTGCCCCTTACCCTTCATAAGCCAAAGCGTAAGGCCAATAACTTCGTAGCCTTGACGGCTTAGGATAGCGGCGGCGACAGAACTGTCAACACCTCCGGAGAGACCCACTACAACTTTGTTCATCGAGATACTTATCGAGATCCGAAATAAATCTGGATTTTTCTGCAAGATTATCCACTTCTTAGGCTAGCACTCCAAATGCGGTTAAGGAATCATCAGATGAATGACGCAAAAATCTCTTCATCAATTCCTTAGATTTAGCCAATTTCT
>JASJDH010000468.1 GCA_030065175.1 Leptolyngbyaceae cyanobacterium MO_188.B28
CCTCCCCATCTCCCCCATCTCCCCCATCTCCCCCATCCTCCCCATCTCCCCCATCCTCCCCATCTTCCCCATCTCCCCCATCTCCCTCTGCCTATTGCTCCCCCTGCCTTCTCCTCAAAACCCTCTCCACAAATACTCCGTCAACTCCCGCCCAACTCGGCGCTCTTCATCCGGATCCGGCGGCAAACTCCAACGAAGGGAGTCGTAAAGTAGGCGCCGGTACAGATCAAACGTGGCGTCAATCAGGTCGCCGTAGAGTGTGGCGGCGGCGATCGCCCAGCGGTATGCAAAAAAGGCGGAAGTTAACCCCACTGGAATCGGCCACAAACCCAAAATCAACCCCAGTGGAATTGGCCACAAACCGGAAGTCAACCCCAGTGCAATAGACCCCACAGCCCAAACGCCCCAACCCATGAACAGCATGCTCCAGAGCCAGACGCGGGCGGCGGTGTTGAGGTCGGCGCGGGCGGTTTGCAGTTCTTGTTTGACGGCGTCTGGGAGGAGGAGCCACAGGCGAGACCAGCAGATAATCGCGTCCAGGCCATATTTTTCTAGGGGGCGTTGTTCGGCGGCGCGGAGGATGTTGCCCAGGCGGGTGGGCATGAGTTGATCGGGCAGGGGGAGGTGATGTTGGCGCCAGTCGAGGGTGGCTAGCTCATCTTTGAGTTCAGCGATCGCGATTAAAACCCGCTTTGCTAATTTCGGCGGGGGAAGTTTCTTCAATGGCTGCTTACCTGTTCGGGGCCGGTTTTGCTGCAGACAGATCAAGTCAATGGCGTCATCTCGTTGTTGAGGGGTGAGTTGTGTCAGGTCGATTGCGGTGAATTGTTGCGCTTTTGTGTTCAGAGTGTTGAGTTGTTGCCAGCGATCGCTAATCCGTCGACTGCGATGTGCTTCTTGCGCAATCAACCAACGCCGTATCGGACGCAGCCACGGATACCAATAGCCTTCTAAAAATCGCAGGACGGACAGATCGAATCGCTGCGCCACAAACCCTGAAGCAGCGATTAGGGCGAAGGCGGCCACCAGAATGGCAATTTGTAGGGGGTCGGGTTGTTGGGTGAACCAGGCGCTAATGGTTTGCCAACCAATATGCTGTAGGACAACAACGGTGCCTCCGGCCCAGAAGATGAAGGCGGGGGTGAGCAGGGTGGCGACCCATTTTTCGGCAAGTTTGCCGCCAACGCTGTCAAGGAACTTTGTGGGCATGATGCACTGAGGGGGATGGGGAGGAGGGGGAGGGTGGGGGAGATGGGGAAGATGGGGAGGAGGGGGAAGATGGGGAGGAGGGGGAGGGATGAAAATTCTTAATTCAATTTAGATGTATGGAGAGGAGGCTAGATACTTTAGAAATCTACGATGATAAAACATCCCATCCACCCATCCACCCATCCACTGCCCTTTACTGGACTTTATTCCAACGCACCCCCTTAAGCTTTTTGCAGCGGAATTCCGTGAATGGGGCAGAGAGGAGTGGGGCGGCCGACGCGATCGCGGCTCCAGTGGTAGTCGCAGCGGGGGCATTTGAATTGGGGCGCTTGGATGTTTGAGGCGTGGCCGGGAAGGGGTTCAAGGCCCTTTTGAGTGTATGTGATGGGTTGGTATTGCGTCTGATATTGGGTTACCCAGGTGCGGGTGGTTCGTGCTTCTGTGAGCAGTTCCCAGATGTCGTCTTCAACATCGTCCCCATCTTGGAACTGTTGCAGGAGCTGATCCAGTTGACGCTGCATCTGTTCGCCTGATTCGGAGCCGAGTAGATCGGTCAGGTGAGATCGGATGGCGAGGGCAGATTCTAGGACTGAATGAATATCTATCATGGGTGGTTGAGGGAGGGGTAAGCGAGGGATCAGTGAAATATTGGTTCAAACTCCTGTGTAGCTGAAGGCTGCCCAATGGTAGGGATGGGAGAAGTCTTGTCGGAGGGCTCGATACAGGTCTCCTTTTTTAGAAGCGAGTTCGGGGATAAAGGTTTCGCAGTGGGCAATGATGTCTGAGGGTTCGCTGTCTCGGAGCCATTTTTGGGCGGTGGTTAGTGCTTGGGAGGGTTCCATTTGGTGGGTGCGCCAGAGGGTATAGAACCGACTGAGTAAAACCATGGTGCTGAGATCGGCGACTGACCAGAGGGAGGCGATGACTCCGGCGACTCCAGCTTGGAGTAAGCCGGTGGGGAGGCTGATGGCTTCATCGGCGAGTTCAGTGCCTGCCAACCCAGTTTCGCAAGCTGAGAGGATAGCTAGACGGATACCGTCTTTACCTTCTCCCGCAAGTTTGAGATTGAGCAGATCGCGTAAGGTAAGGAGTCCGTCGCTCATGGAGAGTCCGCTGGTGAGGGGTTCGCGCAGGTTGGCGGTTCCATGGCAAGAGAGGTGCAGAATATTGCAGTGGGGCAGGGCATTGAGAACCCCTTCGATGGTGGCTTGTTCATGCTGCAAGATGTTGGGGTGAGCGAAGGTGGAAATTGCAGCGGTGACTTCACGGCTGGAGTTGGGTAAGTCTTTGCGAGGATTATCAATCACCAGGATAGAATTTGCCTTAGTTTGTTGCTCAATGGTTTGTCCCCCTCCTAGGGAACGGGCATTGGGGGCATAGGTGAAGTGGATTTCATCCAGGGCGTAGCGCCGCACTGTAGGACCGATAGAGTCTTTGGTCCAGGCGGCGTGTAGGGGAAGTAGGCTGAGGTACCCAGTGGGGATGAGGGTGGCTTGGTGAAAATTGTGTTCTTGGAGGTGGGCAATCAAAGGGGCCATCAGCAGTTGCCAAAGTTGGTGAGTGACGGCGTCGATTGTATCTAGACCTGTTTGGTGATTCGTCTGGGACTGGTTATAGGCTTTGATCCAATTATTGTTCAATAGATCTATCAGTTTGTTATCGGTGAGGCTATCTAGCCAAAGTTCAGTAATGCGGTCGAGAGTGAGGATGAGGGCAAGACTTCCATTGGGAGTCGGGACAAGGTAGATCAAAGGATTGTCAGGACGAAGGGCTTGGCGGATATCATCAAAACTAGGTTGAGATAGGAAGCCTTCGTAACCCGGAAATTGACGGATTTGATCGAGTATTGCGGTTAGAGCTTGGCGAAGCTGCTGGGATTGGTTACGGAGCACTTCAGGTGTGATTTCATGACGATCTGCTGAGGTCATTCTCAATCGTTGTTGAGTCTCCAAGTTGCGGAGTTGGTTGGTGACATCCTGGTATTGGTCGTAGAGGTGGGGATGAGTTTGCTGAAGTTGGCTGAGGTCAGCCCGATCACGATCGAGGGTTTCGCTCAGACCACGGGCGCGGCCTTGCTCTAGGGTGAGGACAGCCGCTTGCAGATCGCCACAGCGGGCCAGAGCATAGGCAGCCCGACGAGGGAGATCGGCGGTTTCCGCCAGTTCATTCGCTTTGCCCTCCAACAGGATTGAACTTTGATAGAGGGTTTCCGCCGCTTGGAGCGCCTTTTGGTAAATAGGGACAGATTCTTGCCAGCACTGTTGATCAAAGTAGAGATTACCTAGACTGCGAGCAGCTCTGCGACAATTGTTGGGAAATAATTCAGGCTTAAAAAATTCTAGGCTGGACTGGTAGTTAGAGATGGCCTGTTCGATGTTCTCGTTTCGATCTCCTCGGATGCGTTCAGAGTAGGTGAGCGCCAGGTTCATCATGGTTTGCGCCCACTGCACTGGCATGGCCGTCTGCGTCATCACCGTCAGGGCCAGCTGGTAGTTAGAGATGGCCTGTTCGATGTTCTCGCCCCGATCCCCTCGGATGCGGTTCTTGTAGGCGGTTGCTAGGTTCATCATGGTTTGTGCCCAGTCCACTGGCATGGCCGTCTGCGTCCTCACCGTCAGGGTCTGCTGGTAGTTAGAGATGGCCTGTTCGATGTTCTCGCCCCGATCCCCTTGGATGCGGTCCTTGTAGGCGGTCGCCAGGTTATTCATGGTACCTGCCCACTCCACCGGCATCACCGCCTGCGTCCTCACCGTCAGGCACTCTTTGTAGGCTTTGATCGCTTGTTCAATGTTCTCGCCCCGATCCCCTCGGATACTTTCAACGTAGGCGTTCGCCAGGGTATTCATGGTGGCTGCCCACTCCACCGGTATTGCCGTCTGTGTCATCACCGTCAGGGCCTGCTGACAGGCTTTGATCGCCTGTTCGATGTTCTCGCCCCGATCCCCTCGGATGCGGTCCTTGTAGGCGGTTGCCAGGTTATTCATGGTGCCTGCCCACTCTACCGGCATGGCCGTCTGCGTGGTTACGGTTAGAACCTGCTGGTAGGCGGTAATGGCTAACTCTAGGTTGATCCAGCGCTGCCCCAGCGGGAATTGATTGATCAGATTGCCAAAATCAAAAAGAACACCTGCAAAAGCTCGCTGTTGCTCAGCGTTTCCCGACAGAAGCTTTACTGAGAATTGTGGTAAGGTTTGCAATAGCGCTTCATTAAGTCTTTCCTGGTGCTGCTCCAACCAGGGATAGAACTGCTGGGCATTACCTTGACTCTCGACCACACGCTGTAATATCTCAAGCAGAAATTGTTCAGAGTTCGCTCGCGGTCCTACTGCTGTTGTTTCCCTTACCAGCTCTACCTGACTCGTACTCTGATTCTGGGCTGCCAAATCTGCAGCTAGCTGTTGGATCTGTTGCAACCGTTGCGCCGCCTTTGCTTTTCTCCGGCACTCTAACTGCTCTATTTCAGACTCCATGACTTCCAGCAACCCTGCATCAACTAACTGAGTCTGCTGTTGCAAAATGGTTTCTTCTTCCCCACTTGCACACCACATCAATTGCTCAATCAGAGTCATATACAATTGCTTGCGCTGCTCATCCATGTCCCATTCATCCTTGATTGACACAGAGGCAAGTAGACTGGACCCCCTGCAGTTCTTTAGGGTGTTTCAACTCCATGTCTGATTTTTCCGGATCATAAAGCTGATGTATAGAGCAAATCTCATTTCTCCAAAGCCAGAATCAATTGCCAGACCTGCTCCTAGCGGCCAACTTCGATATCTCCAATCTGTCAAGATCTCCTGACACTAGTAGCGATAAGCACATAATCGTGCCAATCCACCCCATAAACTCATCGCCCAAATTAGGATGACAAAGACTTCCTTGCCGTTCTCGACACAAACCGAATTGGCATGAGATCGCACAGCAATCCCATTAAATACAGCTCAACAACCTCTCGATGTAAACCGAATTGGCATGCGATCACGAGGTTCGGTAGGGTGAGTTAGGCGGTTACAATCTGTCGAACACACCCAACAGATAACAATCCGCCGTAACGCATTGTCACCGAGCGGGGTTTGGTGCGTTACGGCGACACCAAGCGATATTCTACCTGCCGCCTTCGCAAATAACCGCCTAACACATCTTACTGCACTGCTCTGGCCATCTAAATTTCGTCTGGGTCAACCCCTAAATCGCGTAACCTCTGGGCTAATCTCTCAGAGCGTCGCCGTTCTTGCTCCAACGCCGCCGCCGCCGCCACAACCTGCTCATCACCTGTTGCAATCCATTCATTCGAGTCATCAAACCAGCGCAGCCACAACCGCTCGATCCCTTGATACGTTCCTTGCCAAACGCCCAGACCAATGTTTAGCTCCGGAATCCACAGCCGATTGTCAGACAACGTCATCGCTTCATAGTGGCCGCTCAATAGATGAAAAACTTGCAATTGGTCGGTATACCGATCAAACACCACGTAATAGGGAACCCGCAACACCTGCTCATAAACCTGCCATTTACTGGGAGGCTTGTCTAACATCACAGGCATTTGCTTCGAAGCTCTGCCCAGATCTTCATCCTCCGTGCCAGGCGACAGTAACTCCACCACCACAAAAGGACTGACGCCCTCTTGCCACATCACATAGCTCAGTCGCATATCCTTACCTTGATAAAGGCGGGGAACGCCAACCACGCCAAACCAATCCGGGCGTTTATACCAAAGTTGATGGCGAACATCGTAATAAAGATTCAGATCGCTTGCGGTAAAAATCTGGTCAGCGACATAGTCTTTTAAGCGAAAAGTGGCGCTAAGCAGCTGTGGCTGCAAATCATGAAACTCGTCTGGCAAACCAGGCTCCTCAGGATTCTCACTCGGCAAATCATACATCGTTGGGAGCGTTACCCCGGGCGGTTGGGGCGGCTCCGTTTGCTCAGCCGGATATTTCAGACAATGCATAGGCCAACTCTACTCTGTATGTCGCCAGCGTAATATTTTTGCAGGATGCGTTAAGCGGTGGTCATATATCAATGATGCCATGTTATAAATCTGGCTCAAGGATATGTTTTGTCTCGAGCTGGAGCCCGATCGCATTTCCCCCCAAGCGCAAAATGTCCTCATATTGTTCCAACGAAGCCGGATAAGCGCTCTCCTCACAGAGCCGCCAATTTTCCGCCGCTTCCTCTTCCTTTTCGGTTTGTTCATACAGGTCTGCGAGATAGCAATAGGCAAGCCCCTGACCCGCATCCGTCTGCTCCAGATCAGCAGCGTCCAGACTTTGTTCAATTTCGATAGCTGATTGAAAATGCTCGCCCGCTTCTTCAAATAGCCTCTTGGGGTCCACATCCGGATCCCCGGCTGCTTTTCCCTGTTTCATTAGGGTAATGCCCAGGTTTGTATGCAACGCCGCCTGTAAATATAGATTATCCGGCTCCACCTGGTTCAATCCGATCCGAAATAGCACCTCTGCATCCAACAACCCGCTGAGCGCCCCTAATTCTTCCGGCTCCTCTTCCGCCGACGCTGCTAAAATCAAAGTCCCCATGCCATTGAGCGCGGCAATGTCCCCCTTCAACAGGCCGTCTTGGTATTCAGCCTGAGCTTCCTCAAACTTTTCCAGGTTCTGATATACCTCGGCTAAATGGGTGTGGGGCGCAGAGTAATTTTGATCAAACGCGATCGCTTCCTTGAAATATTCAATCGCCGCATAGAGGTTCCCCCGCCTTTGGGCCGTTACCCCTTTTTGGTAGTAGTACTGAGAGAGTTGAGGCAAAGAATTGTAGACGCCATAGGATCCGAGCAGGAGCAACGCGGCAGCCCCCAACGTCGCTTCAGCATGGAAATGGGTTGGAATATTGAGCTTCTCTAGCGTTCTCTTCACTAACTGTTGGCCCTTATCAGTCAAGGTTCCGCTCGCCACTAAGACAAGCCCTGTGGCTTGAGAAATAGTGCTCAGGGATTGCAAGAGATCAAAGCCGCCCACGGAAGAAAATGCTTGAGCTGTAATGGTCAAGAAAGAAGCTGAACCGACCAAGCAACTTGCACTTAAAATATTCCATAGCCAATCTAACCGATCCAATTTATGGCCGGAAGATTTCGAACAGTAAGGCTCCAACCACCACCACCAGTCAGTTTCGGGCGGTCTACGGCTCTGACGACAGTCGGCCAGCAAGTCATCCTTGACAAGCGCTTGGGCGTGTTTTTTTAAATGACTGTCTAAATCACTTAGGACTGTAAGGGCGATCGCACGCTCCTCTGAAGCGGCTGTCTCGATTTCCTGCAAATTCTGCTCAACCGTATCCCGCACCAACAACAGACGTAAAATTTGTTGTTTAGACAGTGTGCTGGAGTCCTTATCTAACCGTCCTATTTCCTCAGAATAGGCTATCAGCGCCTGCTGAACTGTGAAATTGACTATTCTCTGCAATAATTGCGCATGTTCGGGATGCATGGGGATGAGTTAGATATTGATCCGAAAGCAACTATTTTGGGCTACCAACTAAATCAGAAAGTTCTGAAGGGGCAAGAAGTCAGGAGTTAGGAGACAGAATA
>JASJDH010000469.1 GCA_030065175.1 Leptolyngbyaceae cyanobacterium MO_188.B28
GGCGCTGAAGATACCCTCTTGGTGGTCCTGGGCTACATGGGCCAGATGGGTGGCCAGATACTCTGGGAAATTGGGGTGTTGTACTAAGGCTTGACGCCAGGCCTCAATCGGGAGATTGACATATTCGATGGGCTTGCCCAGCTCCGTTGAGAGGACCTGAGCCATCTCTGTTAAGGTCATGTTTTTGGGGCCTGTCACCACGTATCGCTGCCCCACATGGGGTGGGGGATTTTGGAGAATGCCGACTACTACTCGAGCAATATCTTCAGTAGCGACCGGCGCATGTTTCTCTGCTCCAAAGGGGAGCAGCATTTTGCCCTCAGCAGCAATGCTTTGGCCTGTGAATAGGTAGAGATCTTCCGCAAAGAAGGTGGGGTTCACATGGACAGCGCCGATATTGGCCCAATTCAATACTTGCTCCGCTTGCCAGTGCTCAAAGGCGAGGGGGCTAGCGGCCTGCTCTCGGGCGGAAATTTGCGACATGTTGACGATCGCTTCAATATTAGCGTCCCGGGCTGCGATCGCGACATTCGTCGTCGCCTGCAACAACCCCTCAAAGGGGGGATAGCAGAAATACACCCGCTGCACCCCATCCATTGCCGCCCGAATCGAAGACAGATCGAGAAAATCACCCTCTACAACTTCCGCGCCAAGATCAGAGAGGCGTTGAGCCCGATCATCCCAGCGACGGACCAAAGCCTGCACCGGGTAGCCCTTCTCTAGCAATTGGCGAACCACGGGCGTCCCCGTTTTGCCTGTGGAGCCGGTGACAAGAATAGTAGATTGAGCCATGATATTTTCTCCTTGAGACAATAAAGTGTATATGCACCTATTGGAGTAAAAAAAGTTAGGGTGTCCCCAATTTGCTTGTAATTTCGTTGAGTTCCGCTAACAGTTGGCGGACTAGCGATCGCCCCAGCCGTTCCTCCGTTTGCGTCTGCGCCTGCTTCCAGTGGGGATAGGCTTCGGCCAGCCTTTGATGTCCCTGAGGGGTCAAGGAAATTTCCTTCACCCGGCGGTCAGCTCCAGGCTGGAGTTGAACCAGGCCCTGCTTCTCAAGAGAGGACAGGTTACGCGTTAGCGTTGTTCGATCCGTCACCGTGCATTCCGCCAGATCAGTTTGCTTAATCGGCCCCCGCAGCCGAATGGCATTCAGGAGGGTAAACTGGGTGGTCTTGAGCCCATAGGGCCGCAGGGCCTCATCATAAATCTGCCTAACAACCCGATCCGCCTTCCGCAAGTGGTTGCACAAACAAGTGGCGCGGGCTGTCAGGGCTGATTCAGTTGCAAGGATTTCAGGCTTTAAAGTGCTCATAATATGTGTATATACACTTTTTCGGTAAAAGTCAAGGGAATTTACAGAACGCAAATTCCTTAACTTGCCGCTTTGATATTCATCTGGTGGAGGCGCTCCGACAGCATTTCCATGACATCAAAGGCAAAGTTCGGCGTTTGTTCTACCAGAAATTGAAACCGCTTTCGGTCAATCGGAATAAGCCTGCAGGTCGATTTAGCAACCGCACTTGAAAAGTGGGGACGGTTTTCTAAAATCGCCATCTCCCCAATAATATTGCCCGACTCTACGATGGCAAGTTCAACGCCGTTACGGTTGATGAAGACTTGACCTTCAATCAGCACATACATAAAGTCTGTGACTTGACCTTGTTCAAAAATAGTATCTCCCGCATCAATCGTGATGAAGTCTGAAGGATCTTTAAAAAGACCGAGCGTTTTCATTTTATTGCAGTAACCCCAAGGCTAAGCTAGTACCTGCACATTCTATCGCCTGGTTGAATCGAAATCCGCTCATTGCGTTGCACGACCCATTGATCTGGATTTACCCAAATTCAACCTGAACCTTCCTGGGTTGAAGTACTTGCATTAGAAGCGTTTCTTCATAGTTAGCAGGAAGCATGATGGAATCTAGTTCAGGAATTAATTGGGTTGCTGTCTGAACTTGGGTTCTCAGCAACCCCATCACATCAAGGTCAAACTCAAATTGAGTCGATAACATGCCTCTCTTGAGTCGTTCATTCACGACCGATTGCCATATAGGCTCGTAGGCTAACCAGGGATATTGTTCGACGTCGATTGAGCTAGTTACGGTCTGGCCTCGATTACCGTATTCAAAAATCTGTTTATGGCTTTCTGCCGATGAGGATTCATTATGAAGCGCTTCGATCACAATTTTGGTTGCGCCTAAGTCGCCTAACAGACTTAGAAGGGCTTGTTCCCGTTCCTCAAACAGTAGGGAGAAATACTGAGTAACCGGATAATAACAATGATGTTTCTCTTTGAGCGGATGTTGTCGATACATTTGCCCTGCGATGGGATGACCAGGGGGAAATTCTATCCCTTCAGGCGGGGTGTCAGGGGGGGCTTGATCAACGGAATGAATGTACCAGGAGTGAAGATCAAGTTTGGCAAGTTGCTGAAATAGTAAACGGGCGTCGTGGTTACGATGATGAATTGGGTTATCCAGATCTGGTTTGGGGTACGTCTGCTGGAGCAAGATATGGATTGTCCAGAACAAAGACACTGCTTTTCCCGGCAGCGCCAGCGCTGTTAAGTCGGGGATTGAACTGATACTGGCGTTACCGACATAAGCCAGAGATTGTATGGCTTTCCTCAAATCTATTTCCGCCCTTGAGATGAAGACGTCCGTTTCACCTCTCAGAGCTTTGCGCCAAAGCTTCTGAGGTAGATCATTAAGGGACTGATCGTAATCCAAGACATAGAGTAAGGGCTTAGAAAAGGTCAACGGAGAGACTTGTTGGGCACTGACATTTAATCGCCAATTTTTAAGTCTAAACATGCCCCCTCCTACCCTTCTGCCCCTTACTCTACAGTATTATCTAAATCAGGACAGCAACCAGGAAAACACAGTACACAATTGAAGCTACGAAAGTCGTTCATGGGAGGAGCATTGAACCCAAAACCTAAACTCCGTCCAGGTTGAGAATTCATATCGAGACTCGCAGCTCTAGCCCACTCTCTGAGAAAGGTGAGCTTTATTCCCTAAATCCCTCTCCCGATTTTGGAGAGGAACTTTGAAGACTTGACTCCCCCTTCTTATATTCTCACTCAGAATACAAATCCCTGCTCTACGTTGAACCCTCACCTAGAATATTTGAACCATTCTTGACCAGGCGGCATATTTCCCATGACTGACTGAATTGTCTCATGCACTTCGCGCAATTCTTCAAAGGTGACTTTGCCGTCAGCCCACAAAAGGGATTTAATGCGATCAATTTCTGCAGCCGAGAACTTGCCATCATCGAGTGCTTTATCCACTACAGATTTCAGAGTTTCAAGATGAGCCACTTCTTCAGAAGAGAGTGGCCTAGAACCAGGACGCTCCATTTTCATAGCCGCCTCCTAAAGATGAAAAGTCATTGATTTAACTCAAACTTTTGAAAAGAATCTTATTTCCTGCTATCGGAAAAACATTGCACTTCTCACCTTCATTTAAGGATCGCGTTGGTTGAAATCGTTGAACACCCATATAATTTTGGCTAATGCGCCTTGTTCCCTGAGACGAGTGACTCATCATTGCAATTTGCATTCGATAAGTTAACATACCGTTGTCATTTGGGCTTAGGTGTGATGTCAACAATGGCGAAGTCTAATTCCCCAGACTATTGACTAGGTATAGGGTACTGTTGGTTCAAGACCCAGTTGCCGATATCTCGAAATTTGTAATCGATCGGATCATGCAAGCTGGAGGTGCGTAAATCGCGCCAGTATCGCTCAAAGCCATACTTAGCAGCCGTTGCTCGGGCGTCCATACTGTTGTATGCTCCCTGGCAGATTCCAACGTCCCTTCCGCAATGCCCAGATAGACGAAGGTTTGCCCTGCTCGGTGCTATCTGCGCTAGATCGAGTTTCAAACGGAGACCATAGCTTAATGGTTTGATCACTACTACCACTCGCGAGCACGCCGCCATTCGAACTAATGGCCACTGACCAGATAGGCTTACGGTGTCCAATCCAGTGATTTAAGAGTTCCCCCGTATGTGCATTCCAAACCTTAATGGATTTATCCGTGCTGCTGCTCACTAGATAACGGCTATCTGGGCTCCAAGCCAAAGAAGACACCGTCTTATTGTGGGCGGCGAAAGACTTCTGGATGACTCCGGTCGGCCTTTGCCAAAGTTTGAGAGCGCCATCTGCACTGCCGCTTGCTAATGTTTGCCCATTCGGACTGAAAGCAATTGTCCACACAGCCTTCTTATGTCCTATCCAAGTTTGAGGAATCCGCTCAGAATTGAGGGACTGAACCGTAATGCCGCCGTCGTAGCCGCCACTGACCACTTGAGCTCCATCCGGGCTAAATGCGAGAGTTTTCACCCAAGCGGGTCGACGCCAGGTAAAGCGCTCTTGGCCGGTCTCTATCTGCCACAAGCGAACGGTACGATCAGTTCCGCCGCTGGCGACCCATTTTCCATCGGCGCTAATCGCGACCGTTTTAACGTCATCGCGGTGGCCCTCAAAAGTTTCTAACTCCTGCAGGGTCTTCAGATCCCAGACCTTGACTTGGTTATCCCAACTGCCGCTTACCAGAAACCGACCGTCTAAGCTAATGGCCAGCGCCTCAATCGCATCCGTATGGGCTTTAATAGTTTGGCGGAGCACCCCGGAGCGCACGTCCCAGATCTTGATTTGACCGTCATAGCCGCCGCTGACCAGCGTTTTGTCATCGGGGCTGACAGCGATCGCATAGACCCAGCTAGAGTGTCCTTGGAATGTATTGATGGGACGACGTGATTCAGCCATCCCCAAATCTGAGGATGAGGTTTGATAGGAAGGCCACACGGAGGGTACAACACTAACCCCGATCAGGGTGGCTATGGCGGCACTCACTAAATTTACTGGCAGCTTGTAACTAAGCAGCTTGCAATTCCGTAAGCTCGTAGATTTCTTCCTAGGCTTTAGGGTAGCTGGAGCGGCGCTCGGTGAATGTGTGAACAACTTGCGATTGAGCAGTTTAGAATTCTGTAGCATCGTAGATTACTCCCAAGGTTAAAGGCGCCAGAAGGCTCTTAGTAATTAACGTCAATTTGGAATGAGAGCCTGGCGGAAAAATTTCTGATAATAGTTAGTTAGGTTTAGTTGGTTTGGCAGACATCGATTGCGCTGCTGGGGTTTTCGCAGAACCACGGCATTCAATCCACCGTCTCCAAATGAACAACCCATCAATAAGGCCAATCAGAATAAGACTGATAGGAGTCACCTGAGTCCAATGCCCCATCATTTTGTCCAAGACGTGCCAAGTTAATAGAAACATGGCCAGATAGGTCAGTTGATGAAGCTGCTTCCAATGTTTCTTCAGCTTTTTAACGCTCCAATCGTTGGAAGTAACCGCCAACAGCGTAAAAATCAGCAGCGTACAAATCCCTTGAATGTAAACCCAAGCGGTCGTGACATCGCTAAAGTCAATATTCCGTTTCTTGATCAACAAGACGCCATGACCCACGGCAAACAGAAAGGCTAGAATGCCAATCAGACGGCGTTGCAAGAGCAGCCACTTAGGGATCTCTGTTTGTTTCGTTTGTGGGAAAACAATACGGAGCAGCGTGGGCAACAGCGTTAAGCAATAACAAATCAAGGAAAAAAAACCAAGTTGATTGGATAGGGGAGCTACATCAAGCGCCATTTTCGTCAATCCTCCATGAGGACATGAAAGGGGCCTATTTAAACATGAAAAGATCGTTGGTCTTAGGCCCTGGAGCTTGATGCTCCAGGGCCAATGGGAATGTGGCTTTGCTGTCTTGGATAGACAGCAGGGCTATAGGTCAGTGTCTTTGGGATTCGCTGTCAGAATTAATATTTTTTTCTTAACGGCGCCGCTGCCTCTCAAGCTATTCTGCGAGACCAGGTTATGTCGTTACTTATGCGGTGATCGCCTATTCTTTCAGCACCATCAAGTTCCCCAGACTCTAAAGCAGGAAACAGCTGATCAGACGTAACATCATGAGTTTGTCTAATCATAGATGTCAAGATATTTTTTTTGTGAATTTCATTTCCCCCTTAAATGCGCCTTTGTTTTCAACCCCTACAGGAATCCAACCGAGATGAAGATAGAAACCATAGGCTCGCAAGTTGGGATCATCCCCCGTTACTAACCAAATTTCCTCAATTCCCTTAGAACCCAACCATTGTTCGGCTGCTTCCATGACGGTGCGACCGGCTCCCTGCCCTTCAAAAGCGGGCAAAACGAACACGCCAAAGATAGTTCTTTCTGTTGCATTCGCAATCGAAAAGCCAACGGCTTGCTCCTCAATTTCCGCAATCCAGGCGCAACAATCCGATTGCAACATCTCTGTCACTGACTCTGGGGTAATCCCGAGTTCAGCAATCTCTTCACGGGACTGGTGGTTTTCAACAACGCTAGTTCTAATCTTAAAGAGCGTTTCAATATCTTCGGGTTGGACGACTCGAATATTCATTTTGTCCATTCTCTACTGATTCTCTTCCCAAACGGCAAACTAAGCGCACAGCAACTGAGTTTCTGCAAAATTCAAACGCGATCGCACTTAATTCTATCGGTTAGCTGTAACTGACTTCCATCTACCCATCCCACGTCCTCTAATCAGAACTATTTTTGAGCTCATCCCTCAGCATGTGGGAATCATGTTTCTGGACAAAGTTGCACAACGCCAGCATATACTCCGTCCGCTCCTCATCAAAGTAACAATGAGAGCTGTTTTGAAAGATGGTGACTTGGGAATTCGCAACCCTCTTTTGGTACTCTAGACATCTGTCGGGTCTGGTGATGTCGTTTTGCCCACAAACGAACCAAATATGTGCTGTTATCTCTAAAAGCAGCCTGGAGTCATTTCTATCCGTTAGATTACCTGTGTAGTTCAACTCATCTGTTCCCACGGTTGTTCTGTAAGATTCAAATCCAAACTGATCCCCCGCGAATGCCTTGAGAAAACAATCAGGCCACGGATCAGCCGTATGCAAAAAATGACGATAGAACGTAGACAAGGCTTCCAAGTATGGCTCGGAGTCCGGCGGGTTGTGCTTAATGCTGTCTTGGATATCTTGAGGAAGGGTTTTCAAGAGATTTTGGAGATCGGCTCGATAGGCGGGAAGGTCAAAAACAGGACTGTTGAATGCCACGCTAAGCAGACCTTCTGGCTGAATAGCCGCATAAGCAAGCGCCAATGTCGTTCCCCAGGAATGGCCCCACAGATGGAATTCTGTCAGGGATAGGGCCGCTACGACTTGGCTCAGGCGGTCTCTAAATTTTTCTACTGTCCATAACGATGGAATACTGGGACGTTCCGAGCGTCCGCAGCCCAATTGGTCGTAGAAAATAATCGGTCGTTCCGTTACGTCGCTGAATTCCTTAAAGAAAGGCGACAGGTAGTAATGGCTTACTCCGGGGCCGCCATGGAGGGTTAGGATAGGAGGCTTATTTCCCTTGCCGTAAATCCCATACCAGACTTTACCGCCTGTCACCTCAATCATCCCTTCTCGTTCATAGGCCAGATCGGCACAGGTGGGACAGGGGGCGGCAACCGCCGCTTGTGTTTCCTGGATTCCAGTCATTATGGTCGAGCCTCCAACTCGATGAGAGAGTTAATCTCTGCAGCCTGCTAAGTGCCTGGGCATTGAAAATTGCACAGAGGTCAAGTGTCATTCCGAGAGAAGCGAGGAATCTCAGTCTCCCGCCAAAGTCTGAGATGTCTCGATTCCGCTATGCTCCACTCGACATGACATCCTGGTTCTACTG
>JASJDH010000470.1 GCA_030065175.1 Leptolyngbyaceae cyanobacterium MO_188.B28
CATAAAGGCTCAAAGTCGAAAAACTTCAAGACTTGAAGGCTTGACCTAACATGACCTTTACTTCATCCAAAACATGTGAGCATTTCCGAATTGAGCCAATGGCCAGCGGGAATAACTGGCTGTGACTTTTTGATTAAGGTCTCTTCAATAAAGGTCTCTTCAATAATAGTAGGGGCTATCTATTGGCTTGAGTAGATGTACGTAGCTCACATATTGCTCACATATTACCGTGTCTGACTCCTGGCTTGGGTGAATGACCAAGATATCCTGTCGTTAACCGGCCAGACCGTTTCCCTCAATCGGGTTACGGCGTTGGAGTTTGGCTAGAAGCTTATTCTATCGGGAAATCTATGCATCGACCCATTGAGTGGGAATTGAGGAGCCTGGGAAACTTGTCTGGAGGTTCTGCTCCCACCCACGCCGTCAATGCACTGGAGGCAAAGATCCCTATTGAAAAATCCCAGGCAGAGCCTGGGATTGCGGTGCCAGAGAAGTATTAAGAAATATTGCGGGGCGGCTTATGCTTTACTCACGGCGCCCATTACTCAAAACGGGCGCGTCTGTCCCTAAACCCGATTGCCATGGCGATACTTATGCCATTGCCAGGCATGGGCGATAATGTCTTCCAGGTTTGGATACTGAGGTCGCCAACCTAGGACTTTTCTAGCTTTCTCGCTGCCGCCGACTAAGCTGGGCGGATCCCCTGGACGTCGATCCTGCGCGATCGCTACAATCGATTTTCCGGTGACCTTTTGGGCGATCTCGATCACTTGCTTCACCGAGAATCCATTGCCATTTCCAAGGTTGAAGAATTCCGTCGTCCCCCCCTTAAGCAGGTATTCCAGGCCGAGTACATGGGCTGTGGCCAAATCTGAGACATGAATATAGTCTCGGACACAGGTGCCATCTGGGGTTGGATAGTCGGTCCCAAAGATAGAGACCGATTCTCTTCGCCCTAATGCGGTGAATAACACCAAGGGGATCAAATGGGTTTCGGGGGTGTGATCTTCCCCCAGTCGACCGTCAGGGTCGGCCCCAGCGGCGTTGAAGTAGCGGAAACAGACCGACTGGAAATTATAGGCGCGACCGAAATCGGCTAGTATTTTTTCCACCATCAGTTTGCTGACGGCGTATGGGCTAATGGGATTCTGGGGATGATCCTCAGGAATTGGAACTGTTTTCGGAGGACCATAGATGGCGCAGGTGGAGGAGAAGACAAACCGCTTGACGGAAGCAGCCAGCATGGCTTCCATCAGGGTGAGCGCGCCCACGACGTTGTTGTGGTAGTACTTGGCGGGATCAGTAACCGATTCGCCCACTGCGATATAGGCGGCGAAGTGCATGACGGCGGCCACATTGTAGGTGGCGAAAAGGGTGTCGAGTAGGGCTCGGTCGGTAATATCCCCCACCACTAATTTGGCCTGCAGGGTTTGTTTCACCAAATCCTCATGACCATATACCAGGTTATCTAAAATAACGACCTGATAACCGGCCTTTTCCAAAGCTAATACTGCATGGGAGCCGATGTAGCCAGCGCCTCCCGTCACAAGGATGGTGGGTTTGGGTTGCAATCCGTCAGCGCCCATTCAATAGTCCTTTTAGACTCGTTAAAAATCCAAGATAATAAGGGAATCAGTCTTCCTAGGCGCTCGATGGGGTCGAGCTGAGAGCGTTGAAAGATGAATCGCCTGGCGAGACTCCGGAGATCCCAGGTCCCCTAGCCCAATCTGTCATGGCCAATCGCACTATACAATGACTGGCCAATAAATTTGCGATCGCTTTACAGAAGCCAAACTTCCTATGAAGCCTGATTATTCGCCATGAAGCGCCAGATTATTCCGATGAACAATGGTGTCTGCCCCTTCATACCCTAGGATGTCAGGTATCTCATCCGATCGACGTCCCTGGATTTGCTGAAGTTCAGTGTGATTATAGTTGACGATGCCCCGGGCGATTTCTTGTCCAGCGGCATTGCAAAGCTGGACAGCGTCTCGTTGCTGAAATTCTCCTTCGACTTCAATCACCCCTGCCGCCAGCAGAGACTTGCCCGCCCGCCGAATGGCGTCAACGGCCCCATCGTCCAAATAAAGTTTGCCGGCTGGAATCAGACTGTGGGCGATCCACCGTTTTCGCGCGTTTGAAGGTCTGGCTTGGGGAGCGAATTGGGTGCCCAGGGGTTCGCCTTGGAGAATTTTGGTGATATTGGGGGGTTGGCGTCCCTCGGTAATGACGGTGCGGATACCGGCATTAGCGGCGATGCGGGCTGCTTCAATTTTGGTCGCCATGCCTCCGGTCCCCCAGGCGGAACCACGGTTGCCCGCCTCGACTTGTAACGTCGTTAACTGCTCTACCTTGTCCACTAAACTAATCGGCTGGGCGTCGGGGTGGTATCGCGGGTCGGCTGAATAGAGACGATCGACATCGGTGAGTAGGAATAACCAGTCGGCCCCGACTAAACTCGCCACCAGAGCCGATAGGGTGTCATTATCGCCAAATTTCAGTTCATCCACAGTCACTGTGTCATTTTCGTTGACGATGGGAATCACCCCCAGTTGCAGCAATTGGCGAAAAGTCCGGTAACTGTTTACATAGCGCGATCGCTGCACTAAATCGCTGCGGGATAGTAAAACCTGAGCAATGGGTTGGTCTAGAGAGGTAAATAGGTCGTCGTAGACCCGCATTAGACGCCCCTGCCCCACCGCCGCCACCGCCTGCTTCATTGAAATTGTCTTAGGCGGTTCAGTGAGGCCTAAGCGGGCGCAGCCAACCCCCACTGCGCCGGATGAAACCAGAATAATGCGATATCCGTTGTGCTGGAGGGCCGTTAGGGTCTCCACTAGGCTGGCGATGGTTGAGAGGGCCAAATGCCCTGTTTCAGTATTGGTCAGGCTCGATGTGCCAATTTTAATGACGAGAATCGTTGAGGTGCTCACAGAGGCAATCAACCCAGCAAAGCGTGACTGGGCGCTATGTCAGTTCAGAATCAGTATAAAAGCCCATCACCGTTCTAGCCCCTAAAAAGATCTGTAGGACGCCAACCCCTAAATCGTTGAGGTCAACGCCCTACAATAAAAGCGCTCTAGAGCGGATTTTATAGCCTAGGATCTTTATATTTGCTGATCCCATTTAACAAGATTTATATTCTCAGATAAATTGAACTTGCTAAACGTTTCATAATGTTTTCTTTATGTTTTGTTTTTTGGAAATAGGTAACGAAATATTTCCAGATCGACGGCTTTCAAGGATTGCCTCTTTAGGGACATTTGTGGATGGTGTCGTGCAGTCCGGAAACCTCCATTTATAGAATTGACAAGTCTGTTTTTTGCCGTGGACGTGCTTGAGTCAGGTATTCAGTTCCGCGGCAGTTCCGCCCTATGAGTCTTCCACAAGAAACTTTGGTTAGGGATCCGCAGAAAAATAACATCTCATCCACCCATCTACCCATCCACTGCCTTTTTTTGGGATTTTATTTTGACGCAACTCCCTTACCGTTTTGATGGAGATTGCGAAACGCCTAAGAATTCCGAAAGCCACACTTCAAAGGAATACACCAGGCGCTTCCGCTTACCTTGATTGACGCTGCTCATGGGTTCCACCAAAATGGTGAACATACCTAGCCGATTGCCTGCCAACACATCGGTAAATAAACGGTCCCCCACCATGGCGACCCGTTGGATAGGCAGATTCATGGCGCTGGTTGCTTGCCTTAGCTTGCGTCGGGAGGGTTTACCCGCTCCAGTTAGATAGGGAACTTCAAGGGAGTGAGCGATTCGGCGAATGCGATTTTCATTCAAATTGTTGCTGACAAGCCACAGAGCAAGAGAAGGTTGTAAGCTCTTCAGCCAAGATCTGACTTCTTCTGTCGTTTGGGTTTCATGAAAAGGGACTAGGGTTTCATCCACATCCAGCACTAACCCTTCCAATTCATACTGCTGGATAATATCGGGGGTTAAACCCAAGACTGAATCTCCTAGCACCAAATTTGGCTGTAATAGCTTATCCCAATTCATAGACAGTACTTTGAGCAACGTTGATGATTTTACTTTGCTTTGCAAGCCTCAATTTCCGCTTACCGTTCAACCTGCAAAAGCGTTTGGATAAATTGATATAAGGTTTCTTCGGTTTGTCCGTCTAGCTGCATGTCCTTGAGTTCAATTAGACCCGTTGCTAGGGCGTCCGCTCGTTTTTTGTAGACATTATTGGCGGCGAGTAAATCGGTAAAGACATCCTGCTCAATTTGGATGCGACTGGCGTCTTCAGTGAGCTGCGATCCATAGGCGACTTGGTCGACGTTGTAGCGCAACAGGAAAATCAAGGCTCCACTTTGCTGCTGCAGAGTCTGCTGGAGTTGGCGAGTATCTAGTTCAAGGCGGTCAAATCCCACTTGCCCCTCAATCCGCAGTTCAACGATTGGGGCTTGCCGCGGATTTAATTGGCCGGATTGGACGGCCTGTTCAAGGGTTTGATGGGCCCCCTGTTCAATGTCTTCAATACTCTCTTGTCCCCTGGCGGAGAGTTGCAGGCGGATTATTGGGCGTTGGTAGTAATCCTGCTTAAGTTCGGCGTGAATACCATTGCGATCAATGTCGACCAGGTAAACGCCCCGGTCATATTGACTTTCTTCCACGTTGTTGGCTTCTAGGGAACCCGGATTAAATATCCAATCTTCCACTGTGTAGCTTTTGTGGATATGGCCTAGGGCCAAATAGTCAACTCCCGCCTGCTTGAGCGGTAACAATTCACGATAGCGGAGGGCGCCGACATATCGACTGATCTGGCCTTCGATGCCGTGGTGAAACATTAGCGCTACAGGGTTTGAACTTGCAGGCAAGGCTTGGATCCCGGCGGCGATTTGTTCGATGGCGCGGGGCGCGGCTGCGCCATACCAGTTAGCGCCCACGACCCGGACGCCACAGTCTAAATCAACATATCCTCCCCGGCGCCATTCTTCGTCCCATGGGCTATAGAAGGGTTCTCCGGCGGAGATGTCGCCCGGCTCGAGTAACTTTAGCAAGCCCCAATCTGATAGATATCTCAACCAGCTTGTCTTAACGCCGTAGGGACGATTATCGTGGTTTCCCTCAATGGCTAAGACTGGTATCTCCGCGTCTTTTAGCATTTGCAGGCAAATTTGAGCCTGGTTTAGAATAGCGGGCTGGATATTGCGATGTTCGAAGAGGTCGCCAACGATCAGAACAAAGTCTGCCTGGGCTGCGATCGCATAGCGCTCCAACACATCCTGAAAGGCGCGGAAGAAATCCTTGGTCCGTTCCTTGTTATCGTAGCGATCAAATCCAAGGTGGATGTCTGCCAGGTGTAAAAATCGCGCCATATCCAAATTAAAGGCTCAATGGCTCAACGCCGACAAGATGATCAAAGGGATGACCAAAATTATGCTGACCAAAATTATACGGTGGTGGGGGTTGACGCCGCTAATTCCTCAAGCCGCTCTTGCTGATCTTGACCGATGCAAGACTGGATCAGCAGCTCTATATCGCCCTCTAAAGCAGGCATGAGATTAAAGTTCTTGCTCAAGCGATGGTCGGTGACCCGATTGTCCTTGTAATTATAGGTGCGAATCTTTTCAGAACGTGCGCCTGTGCCCACCTGCGATCGCCGCATAGACGTGACGCTTTCTTGCTGTTCCCGCAACTTCATTTCATAGAGTTTGGCCCGCAAAATCTGCATCGCCCGTTCTCTGTTTTGCAGTTGGGACCGTTCCTCTGTACAGAAAATCCGAATTCCGGTTGGCTTGTGGAATAAATCAACCGCCGTTTCAACCTTGTTGACGTTCTGGCCGCCCGCCCCGCCAGACCGAGCAGTGGAGACTTCAATATCTTTGGGATCGATCTTCACTTCAACGTCGTCCACTTCCGGCATCACCGCCACCGTCGCCGTCGAAGTGTGAACCCGACCACCGGCTTCTGTCACCGGCACCCGCTGAACGCGGTGAACCCCCGCTTCAAACTTGAGCTTGCTATAAACTTGATCTCCCTGAATTTCCAAAATGGCTTCTTTGAAGCCGCCCATATCCGCTAAAGATTCGCTCACCAACTTAACCCGCCAGCGTTGTCCCTCGGCGTATCGAGAATACATCCGCACCAAATCCCCCGCCCAGATGCTGGCCTCATCGCCGCCAGCGCCCGCCCGAATCTCCAACATAATGTTCTTATCGTCATTGGGATCTCGAGGCAACAATAGAATCTTCAGACGGGTTTCCAATTGGGCGCTTTGATTCTCCAGATCATCAACTTCAAGGGCGGCCATTTCCTTTAACTCAGGATCGCTGGCGGATTCCTTGTAGACTTCCTTAGCCCCCACTAGATCCGATTGAACCTGCTTCCAAGTTGAAAATGCGCTGACGGTTTCCTCCAACGCCGATCGAGCCTTGGCAATTCGCTGAAACTCAGTGGGATCCTTGGCGACATCCGGATCTGCTAAACGACGGGTCAGCTCTTCGAAGGTTTGCTCAACCGACTTCAATTTATCAAGCAGATAGGTTTCAGCCATAGGACAGCTCAGAGTGAATCACAAAAACAGAGAAATGGTTCAATAAACCATTCTCGTTGGCCGATGACAATCGCGCATCGCCAAGGGAAGTGCGTCTTAGATTGCAGGTTAAGCAGTTGTCAGAAATGAGCGAATCAACTCATCAACTGCTCAGTGCGTCGCAAGAGCCGTCTACTTCTCTGAAGCGTCTCCTTTCTTGGCGCTACTGTCCACCATGCCGTACTTACGCAGGAAGCGCTCAACCCGACCCTCGGTGTCGATAATCTTCTGGGTTCCAGTATAAAAAGGATGATTGCCAGACCAAACATCAACGTGCAGTTCCGGTTTGGTGGAGCCCACCGTCATAATTAATTTGCCGTCGCAGTAAACCTTGGCGTCTGGATACCAAGCGGGATGAATGTCAGGTTTAGCCATGATGCTGTAGGGGATGATTGAGACTGTTATAGATACTTAAATTCTAACTTTTAACGACTAAAGGCTGACGTCTAGCGTCGAATCGGACGCCAGAGATAGGCAATACCCCAAAGCGCTTTAGCCGCCTGACGTTTCCTAACTTATCTGAGCGCCAACTTGAGAGTCTTGATAAGACGTAAGCCCAACTATCGTTTCGAGTATTGAGGCGCTTTCCGAGCTTTCTTTAAGCCATATTTGCGGCGCTCTTTCGCTCGGGGATCACGGGTTAAATAGCCCTCAAGCTTCAAGGGTTTGCGGTTATCCGGGTCGAGTTCGCAGAGAGCCCGGGCGACGCCTAGGCGGATGGCGTCAGCATGACCCGTTAGCCCTCCCCCTCGTACATTCACCAGGATATCGTAATCATTTTCCAGGCCCAAGGTTTCTAAGGGGGCCTTGGTAACCGCCAAATAACTGGGGTTGAACTGCAGATGCAATTCTCCTGGCTTACCGTTAATGGTTAGGGTTCCATTGCCGGGAACAAGACGCACGCGAGCCACAGCTGACTTGCGACGACCTGTTCCCCAATAAACAACGCGTTCAGTTTTTTCGGCGGCTTGCATTAGTTCTGTGCTCCTGGAATAGTGGCGATAACGAGAGATTCAGGCTTTTGAGCTTGATGGGGATGATCAGGCCCGGCATACACTTTCAGTTTTGTGAATAGCTTTCGCCCCAAGGTGTTTTTGGGCAGCATGCGGCGGACAGCTTGTTCAAGAATGCGCTCCGGAATCCGAGCTTGTAATTGCGCAAAGGTTTCTGTCTTCATTCCCCCTG
>JASJDH010000471.1 GCA_030065175.1 Leptolyngbyaceae cyanobacterium MO_188.B28
GCCTACGTGCATTCAGTCCGATAGCTATGCCGACATCTACCCCTAATCTGGCCCCTCAAGTTCTTCTAATTGAAACTAACGATGAGGTGGCTCAGCATGTCAGAACGGATCTGAAGGAATCTGGCTATGACCCAATTGTGGTCAGCGACGCCAAATCAGGTCTGAAACAGGCTCAGTTACTGAATCCTGCCTTGATTGTGATTGACCGAATGCTGGCTGGGGAATCCGGACTATCCCTATGTAGTCATCTGCGGGCCTTAGGCAACCGCACCCCAGTGTTGTTAATGATGGCTCGGGATACATTAGATGATCGGATTGCTTGCTTGGAGGCAGGGGCTGACGATTATTTTCTCAAACCCTATCGGAGCGACGAATTTCTCAAGCTGGTGCAAATGTATCTTCAGCCCAGTGAGGCGGGATCTGAACAGCTCCGTTTTGGAGAACTGACGCTGGATTTGACCAATCGCACCGCCCTCCGGAATGGACGGGTAATTGGCTTGACTATGAAGGAGTTTGAGTTGCTCAAATACCTTATGGAGCATCCCAGAGAAGTGCTTACCCGAGAGCAAATCTTGGAAAATGTTTGGGGGTATGACTTTATGGGGGAATCCAACGTCATTGAGGTATATGTTCGGTATTTGCGGCTGAAGATTGATGGCAAGGATGATAAGCGCCTGATCCAAACAGTGCGAGGCGTAGGCTACGTCTTACGTGAGGCTTAGGAAAAAGTAAGTTTGCGACTAATCAAAATGAAACGGATGGGGCGGCTAATTTTGCTGGTCGATTATATTGGCCAAAGGGTTGATAAACGGAGTTGGACGCGGCGATGGAGCAAGTTCTGCGTGCTGTTCGGCATAGGGGTTTTGCTGGTGAGTTGCTCAACGCCAATGTCTCTATCCACTAGCAGTACAACGAGTATGACAGAGACTTTCGTCCTCGATGCTGGAGCGACTTCAGCGCCTCGGCAAACTGCTTTAGACGTCACTGAATCTCGTGAAAATCAAACTGATTTGGGTCAAGTGTTACCAATTTCCGCACAGACTGAGATCGGCGATCAGATCATCTTGCTAGAGGTGGCCGTCACCCCTCAAGAACAGGCTTTAGGGCTTATGTACCGAACTGAGTTGGCAGACAATCGAGGCATGCTGTTTCCATTTGTCCCCGCTCGTCCTGTCAGTTTCTGGATGTGGAATGTCCCGATTTCATTAGACATGATTTTCCTATTCCAGGGAGCTGTGGTAGATATCGCTGCCGATGTCCCGTCCTGTACAACGCGTCCATGCCCCGTCTATGGTCCCGAAAGACGGCAGTTAGTCGACCGGGTGATCGAACTGCGAGGCGGACGGGCAGCGGAGATTGGCATTCAAGTTGGGGATGTCATTACCATTAATCCTTTAGATCCTGCTGCGAGTCTGGCCGAGTAATGTTTGCCCGTCAGTTTTCAGGGGCTTAGGCAGGACAATTTAAATATTTTAAGTAGACGGTAGGGAGTAGGCAGTAGGCAGGGAGATTTTCCCGTCCGCCGCCGATTCTCTGCCGTCTACTGGAGAACGCTGCGCCCAAGACCCGATAAATTTATGAGGCCGTCTCTTAAATTTGGTTAAGTTTTATTTAAAATAAATTCACTGAGGGGGATGCGTATTCCCCTTGTGTCTGTTAACCTGGCTGGAACTGGTGATTTTTCCGCTCAAACGAGCAGAAGCATCAAGTGTATAGTCGGATTAGAAAACTTATAATCTGGCGGTCGATTCATCGGTTGTCGTTTATTTGGCTAATTTTGATGAATCAAAAAACTGCTTTCCTATTCCTTTGCGGAGAGTTTATCAGTCGGCAGAGGAGCTCTAGTTAGAATCGGTTGCATTAGATTCAGGGTAGCCAGCGAGATGAACAAAGTAATGCCCCCCAAAAAACACTTTAGTAATCAGTATTCAAAGCTGATTTATTTCCTTCAAGAAGAATTATCTGTTTCCCCCTCTTCTATAAACGTCGCCCTTAAACACTGTGAGCAGGATCCAGGTCCGCTGCCAATGATTCTCTGGCAATACGGATTGATTAGCTTAGAGCAGTTAGAGCAGATCTATGATTGGTTAGAGGCGGCTTAGCCATCGAGTCGCAACCATGAATCAGTTCATCACCTTAAAACGGTTACCTGCTGAACCGATTACCCCAGAAAGTTTTCGTCCTTTTGGCCAAGTGATTTTTCCCAGTCCTGATGGTGCTTCCTTCGGTCCTGAAGATGCTCAACTGCACCTTAAGAACGGAACGCCTCGCTTCTACATTATGCGACTGGAGAAAAAAGGTCGTCGATTTCATCAAATTACTCGCCATCGGCAATGCACCCAATGTTTGGGCTCTTTGGCGTCAAAAGAATGGCTGATTGCGGTCGCCCCCGCCAGTCAATCCAACCAACCTGACCCGAAGGCTATTCAAGCCTTCCAAATTCCCGGCGATTGTTTTATTAAGTTAGATAGGGGGACCTGGCATGCAGGCCCCTATTTTGATAGCCAGGAAATCGACTTTTACAATCTTGAGCTAAGCGACACCAATATCGTCGATCATCAAACCTGCAATCTGACTGCAGCCTTTGGTCTGGAGTACGAGATTGTTTAGTATTGATGTGTGATATGCTCTGTGACCGGTGCAAAACCGATGAAAAGCACTGAAGTTGGCGTCGTCCCCTTTACTTGCCGCTTTTCCAGTCTGACGATCTTTGCTAAGGATTCTGACAGGACAGCGCCTGATACTCTTCTGAAGGAGTCGCAACCCTTTTCGTTACAAGCCTCTGTGGAATTCGTCGGTTCCGGCGCGATCGCACTCCTCTGCCTAACCCCGTCTATCCAGGTAGACTTTTATGCTAAGTCCTGTGGTCGAGGGGGGACTGTCGATCTCGGTACGGCCGCTACGTCATCGGTTGTAAATCAAGCTATTTATACGCCGACTCTTGAGCTAGAGTCCCCCGCTGCTGTCGGTTTAGAAGCAAGAAGCCTCTATCAAATCAGCGCCTTGCTTCGAATCGGCGCCCCCGATTGCCCAGCCCTCATCTGCGGAGTGATTGAGGACTTGATGGTGGAAATCTACGACGCCTCAAAACTAGCGAAAAAATCGACCAAGTCAAAATCATCATTATCCAATCACTGACATGTCTTTTCCCTGGCGACAACCCGCCATCATTCAGCAAACCCAACGCCTGCTATATAGTTTTCGGCATTGGACCAAGCGTCCTCTCCTTGAACTGACCGGATCTCTGATTGAGCAATCCCAGCTTCTTTTTGACGCCGACTTTGTGGTTGTATCTCACGGAACAGAATCAGATCCCATCTTTAATTACGGCAATGGCAAAGCCCTGGAATTGTGGCGGCTAAGCTGGGATGAATTCATTCAAACCCCTTCTCGCAAAACGGCAGAACCGGTTGCTCAACCAGAGCGATCGCAGATGCTGTCAGAAGCCGCCAGCAAGGGGTTCATTAGTCATTACTCCGGTGTGCGCATTTCCAGTCAGGGCGAGCGCTTCAAAATTGATGACGGTATTATCTGGGAAGTGGTGGACGAAATGGGGCGACGCTACGGTCAAGCCGCCGTTTTTTCAAACTATGAGTTTCTATGAAATTTGGGCGATGGCGCCTAATCAGTGTTTAATGGCGACAGAATGCCGCTGACTCATTGAATAGGCTCGTGATCGACCTTCTACAACTGTTAATCTACGGTGTCGTGTTAGGCAGTATTTTGTCCCTCGGCGCCATTGGCGTATCGCTAACGTTTGGTATCCTCCGCTTCGCCAACTTCGCCCATGGGGATTTAATGGCCTTGGGGGCATATTTGGCCTTTACATTTGTCGTAATTCTGAAATGGCCCTTTTGGCTCAGCCTAGTCTTAGCCTGTGGGTCGACGGGGCTTATCGCGATTGGCGTGGATGGACTGGTGTTTCGCAATCTACGACGGCGGCCCCCGGTGATTCTCCTGATTTCCTCCTTTGGCGTCGCCCTCATCCTCCGCAGCCTAATCCAGTTAATTTGGGGAGGAGAGCAACAAGTTTACCGCCGGGGCATTCAGCGCTCGCTCACTTGGGCGGGCCTAAGCATCAAACCCGACCAAATCACCATTGTGCTGGGCGCGGTTATATTGGTCCTGGCGCTACATCTATTTCTCCAATACACCCGCACGGGTAAGGCTATGCGGGCGATGGCGGATAATGTTGATTTAGCCCAGGTGACCGGTATCAATACCGAGCAAATCGTCATGTGGACCTGGGTGTTGGGGGCAGTTATGGCCTGCGCCGCAGGGGTTTTTTTGGGATTAGACACGCGGCTGCACCCAACCATGGGCTGGCGATTACTGCTATCTATCTTTGCGGCGGCCATTCTGGGGGGGATTGGCAAACCCTACGGCGCGATTGCGGGGGGACTGTTATTGGGGGTGGCTTCAGAACTATCGACGCTGTTCGTCTCACCGGCGTACAAGTCGACAGTCGCCTTCGCCATCTTGGTCGTTATGTTGATTGTTAGACCGACGGGTTTAATGGGGGGGCGATAACGGTGCAGATTTCTGGTTTGATCAACTTCGCCATCTTTTTCCTCACCCTGTCCAGTATTTACGCCATTCTGTCGCTGGGACTCAACATCCAGTGGGGCTATGCCGGCATGTTGAATATTGGGGTGGGCGCTTTCTTCGCTGTGGGCGCCTATACTAGCGCCATTATCACTACCCCTGACAGCGCCAGCCGACTGGGCGGGCTGGATCTCCCCATTTGGATCGGGTTGTTGTCGGCGCCGATGATTGCAGGCGTCCTGGCCTTCTTGATTGGGATAATTACCTTGACGTTACGTTCGGACTACTTAGCGATCGCCACCATCGGCATTGCTGAAATTGTCCGCTTAGTCCTGAAAAATGAAGCCTGGTTGACTAACGGCGTGCGGGGGATTGCGGGCATTCCTAAGCCGCTAGAGGGAATTAACCCAGGGGTGGATGCGCTGCTATATCTGCTGCTGGTGCTCGCTATTTTGGCAGGGGTGTTTTGGTTGAGCGATCGCGCCTACCGTTCTCCCTGGGGTCGGGTCTTGAGGGCCATCCGCGAAGACGAGCAAGCCGCCCTCGCCGCCGGCAAAAGCGTATTGAAGTTCCGCCTACAAGCTTTTGTGCTGGGCTCAATGGCCATGGGGTTGGCGGGAGCCTTGTACGCCCATTTTGTTGCTTTTATCAGTCCCGAAGCCTTCCAACCCGAGTTCGCCACGTTTATTGTCTGGGTAATGCTGATTGCCGGCGGCAGCGGCAATACTCGCGGGGCAGTGCTGGGGGCTTTCGCCATTTGGGCGGTTTGGTCAGGCACCGAACTCCTCACCAATCTACTGCCCATCGCTTGGATATCCAGGGCCGGGGCCTTACGATTGCTCCTGATTGGCGTTCTTCTACAGGTGATTCTACTCACCCGCTCTGAGGGGATTTTGCCGGAGAAGCCGCCTAAGGGAATTGCGACAGGTGGGGGTCCGGATAGGGGCAGAAAATAGGAAATTGTATGGTGAACTTGGTTTTGCCTGCAGCGCTTTCTACCTGGATACTCGCCCCCAAATGATCCGCCAACTTCTTTACCAGGGCCAATCCTAATCCAGTTCCACCATATCGCCAGGGGTCGTTACTGGGAATTCGGTAGAACTTTTCAAAAATGTGAGGCAGTTCACTGGCCGCAATCTCCACCCCAGAATTACTCACCTGCAATTGCACCTTTTCAGGCGTGGCCATAGCAGATAGGGTAATCGTCTCTCTGGCTGGCGTATATTTACAAGCGTTATTGAGCAGTTCGGTCAAAATTCGCTCCAGGCTGGTTGGATCAATCGTCATCTTGGGCAAGTCAGCTGGAATATTGACCTGTAGACGTTGTTGTTGGCCATGGGCGCGCTCTAAGAAGGGGGCGATGATTGAGGGAAGCCAGGTTTTAAGGTCTATGGCGGTCAGCATTAACGGAACGGTTTCTTGATCCAGCCGCGACAGGTCCAGTAAATCATTAATCAAGCTGAGTTCCCGTTGACACTCCCGGTACAAAATTTGGAAATATCGAGTGACCTGGTTATTGGCTTCTCCCCCAATTGCGCCAGCCTGCTTCAGGATGATTTCGAGCATTTGAGTCGCCAGTTTAATGTTGGTCATAGGCGACCGTAATTCATGGGATACGGTGCTGAGAAAATCATCCTTGAGCTGATTCAACCGCTCCAATTCCTCCACCTGGTTTTGCGACGTTTGGTAAAGCCGGGCTTGACGTAGGGCGATTCCACATTGGTTGGCCACCTGCTGCACCAATCGAATCTCCAACTCACCAAAGACATGGTCCGGCTGATTGATTAACCACAAATCTCCCAAAACACCCTGGTCATCAAAGATTGAGCAGGCCAACATAGCAACCCGCCCCCGCACAGGATTGGGAACCAGAGAACAAAACTGGAAATATTCCCCCTGGAGTAGTGGTTGGTAAAGCTCAGGAAATTCGGCTAACTGTGCGATCCGACCTTGAGACGCAGGGATTGAGGCCGCATGTTCGTAATAGATAGTGGACGTCCCTCGGGTGTAGTCGTATAGCGCCGCATTACAACACCCGACACTCAACACTAGGGCCAGTTCCTCCACTGCTGCTTGTAAAATCTGATGTTCATCTAAGCTGTCACGGACCTTGTCGGTAATCCGTTTCAGAGTCGCTTCAAAATCCAGGGCTTGTTGCAGTTGGGCGGTGCGCTCTTGCACCTGATGTTCCAGATCGGTGTTGAATTGTTGCAGAACCGTTTCAGTTCTTTTGTACTCCGTCAGATCCTGGGAAATCACAAAAAACCCCAAAACCTCGCTGGTGTTATTGAAATGCGGAACATACTTGACGGCCATATAGCGCTCCTGCCCGTCCGCAAACCGCCAATTAATTTTGTAACTGACGGTTTGGCCAGATAAGGCCGCTTCCACATATTGCTGGATTTCGCCATATCCTGATGTCCCCATAAACTGCTGGACCGTTTGCCCTAAAATTTCCTCTACGGGGGACTTTGACCATTCCCCATACTGCTTATTCACAAACCGATAACGTTGTTGGGCGTCCACATAAGCCGCCTTCCCGGGCAAAGCATCTGCAATTAATTGAATTTGTCGGATTTTGTTATGCAAGGTTGCTTCTAATTGTCTGACTTCAGAACGGTCCTCGCAGAAAAAGACAATAGCTTCCCCGCTTAAATCATCGGTTAGAAGGCGGAGAGTTAGTCTGATCCAGAGGCTTTCCCCTTTCTTATCAAGTAAAGAAACATCTCCAATTGTCTGCTGCTCAACGCTAACTGAGCCATCGGCCAAATAGGTCTGAAGAGAACCGCGATCAGCCGCTGCAAACAGGCTAATTACCTCTTTCCCAAGCAGTTCTTGAGGGGAATAGCCAAGACGCTGACGTCCCATTTGGTTGAGATCGACAATGAGGCCGGATCTATCTGTGGTAATGCAAATGCAAGGAAGGTTGTCATAAAGGGCATCGTAGAGTTTCACCCTAACCTCCTCTTAGCATCAGACGATCAGCCCCTCAGTCGGGCCAATGAATGAGCGTCTGTAACACGCATTTAATGGGAACTGATGGACTAACTGATTTAGAGTCTGGGGAGCAATCCAGGCCATTTTAGCTGTTGGACTCAGTAACAACTTGACACAAAACAAAGAAACCCTGTGTTTCCCCTTTTTTATTCAGATGGGGAACATACTTAACTCCAAGAAGACGCTCTTTCC
>JASJDH010000472.1 GCA_030065175.1 Leptolyngbyaceae cyanobacterium MO_188.B28
TCATACATAAAGGTTATATCTACCACCTTTTCTGCTTTCATTTATATTTCGGATAGGTCTAATAGGAAATGACCACAGCGTCGCGATCGCGCTTAAAATCCTCACTCCACAACGCCCTTCGCAACCGCATCGCAACATAGTCGCGAAATTCCCAATCTTCCTCCTCACTCCCCCCATCAGATATATCCACCACATCCGCTCGCCACTTCTTTCCCAAATCCATTAACTGAGCCACAATCACGTCTTGATTTTCAGTCAGAACGTATAGCGTATCGGCGGGGTAGGGAACAAAGTGAATCATACTCGTTTCTGGCATGGGGCGATAATTCGCCATCGCCAACAGCGTGTCAATCACGCCATTAAAACTTAGACCATTTTTGTCCGGCGCATAGATCGGCTTGGTAAATAAAAAGCTTTTCCAGAGATCAGCGTGATTGGCTAAATCCGTGATAACTTCCTGGCCGTCAAATTCATTGAACTGACGTTGCCAAACAAGGGCGGCGATTAGCTCTTGAGGCGAATAGGCGTTTGCAATTTGCTGAACTTTGTCAACATCAATCATGGTTTTAGTAGTGCAGCGCCATTACACCTGAAAAATCTCTTCTACAGATAGAGATAACTCTGGCAGTACGCCAGAAATAAGCCTGTCATTTCCCTGTAAGACCTGGGTTTCATAAAACCCATCCACCAGGGTTAACAGCGTCACGATTTTCTTCATAGGGTCAACAATCCAATATTCTTGAATCCCTCTTGCCGCATATTCAGAGCGTTTGTAGCGATAGTCTCGATCTTCATTTTCCTTGCCCGGTGAAACCACCTCCACGACGAGAATGGGCGGCGGCATGTCCAGCAAAATTGTGCCTCGGGTCGCCGTCTCCAATTCGGCTGCCAGTTCTTCCGAAAGCACCATCAGATCGGGGAGTCGCGTTGTGGCGCGGGAGCCGCTCACCACAATGTCTAAATCTTTGTGGCTTAGCCGTTCTAGCGAGACTATCCGTAATAATTGGCTCAAGAGAAACAGAGCAATCCGGGCATTCCTAGGGCTTTCAGGCGGCATCCTAACTAACTCCCCAGACACCAACTCATAGCGATGATCGGAACCATCGTCATAATTGAGATATTCCTCCAGGGTCATTATTGGCTTGGCTGCAACCATGGGTGAGTGCCCTCAATCATTACCGCTCTGAACTTAAAACATACTCGCGATTTCATACTATTCTGAGGTCAATGATTCCATTAACCACCGCATGATGGCGCTGTCATCTTCGGTTTGCGATCGCGTCAACGCCTCTTCCACCAATCCAATCTCCAATCCCGGCAATACCTCAGAAGCGGTAATCTGCCCGCTGCGGCCTTCCGCCACTGAAAACGCAATAACTTGTCTGGTCGCTACATCCACCACCCAGTATTCCTGAACGCCCAGACGTTCGTAAAGCAAACGCTTAGACCCCAAATCATCCTTAAAAGAACTGGCTCCAATCTCAATGGCTAAGGTTGGCGGACAATACATCTCAACGTCAATCGGCGCATTGTCTTGTGGGGGAAGTTGAAAGTCAGGTCCGATGTAGAATGCGGTATCTGGTTGGCAACCACGGACATCTGTCTTCCGGAAGCTGCAATTGGTGAATTCGGCTATCCGTAGGTTGCGCACCATCGCAAACAAACTGACTATCTTCGAGACCACAGAATTTTGCCGTCCATGCCCTGCGCCTAGTGCAGCCATTTCAATCCTCATGCGCCCATTGTCAAAATAACCTTTGCCCTCTTCGTAGTCAGGATCATCCATGGCGACTACAAACGCTTCCCAGGTTGCGTTAACCCAGGTGTCGGTTTGGATTCTTTGGGGGATGGAAAGTGTCATACTGGTGGATGCTGTGGAAATGGCTAGATTTACCTCACTGCCTTGATCCTAGTTTACTTAATAAATGGGGTGGGGGGATGAGATTTTGCGATCGCCGATCTACTCAAAGTCGATGCTGATAGTAACAAACCAGGGTGGGGGGCCGAACCAGGCTAAGGCGCCAAACTCGGAATCGGGCGTTGGATTATAGGTTCAATTTCTGTCTGTTTCCTAAACTGACAGTACGACAAATTATTGCAATGGTGAAATTGTTAGCAGTGATGGGGGAAATCAGTGATTGCTCGGGAATTTTAAGGGCATATTAAATCGTCAAAATCAATAAGGGTCATTCGAATCACCTACAACCACCTATCCGAACCATGGCCTCAGCAACCATCACTCACCCAAACGCCGGTTTTTCTATCCCGGGTTACGCTATTGTTGAGCAACTTTACGGAAGCGCCAGAATAGCGGTCTATCGGGCGGTGGACACTGCTCTGCAGCGGTCGGTCGTCATCAAGGCGTTGCAGTGCGAATTTCCCAGCTTCAGTGAATTGGCGCAGTTTCGCAATCAGTACGCCATTGCCAAAAAACTGACAATTCCAGGCGTTGTTTGTCCCTACAGCCTCGAACCCTACGGCAATGGCTACGCCTTGGTGATGGAAGATTTTGGCGGGGTTTCTTTGGATAATTATGCGCGGCGTCAGGCGCTAGAGCCGCCAATTGAGTTGGCGATCGCATTGCAAATGGCGGACATTCTGCAGGGCCTCAGTCGGCATCGTGTGGCCCATAAAGATATCAAACCCGCCAATATCCTGATTCATCCTGACTCTAAAGAGATTCAGCTGATTGACTTTAGCATCGCCTCCTTGCTGCCGAAAGAAAGTCAGGAAATTCAGAATCCCAACGTGTTGGAAGGCGCCCTGGCTTATTTGGCGCCGGAACAAACGGGGCGGATGAACCGCGGTATCGATTACCGAGCCGATTTCTACAGCCTAGGCGTGACGCTCTACGAACTTTTGACCGGAACATTACCTTTCACATCAGAAGACCCCTTGGAACTGGTGTATTGCCACATCGCCAAGTCTCCAGCTCCGCCCCATCACATCAACCCTGCGGTTCCTCCAATGCTGTCAGCGATTGTCCTAAAGCTGATGGCGAAAAATGCCGAAGACCGCTATCAGAGCGCTCTAGGGCTTAAACATGACTTGCAGCAGTGTTTGAGCCAATGGCGGTATATAGACGCGATCCCTGAGTTTGAATTGGGGCGGCGAGATGTCAGCGATCGCTTCTTAATTCCCGAAAAGCTCTATGGTCGGGAACAAGAAGTGCAAACCCTACTCGCCGCCTTCGAACGGATATCAGGCGCCCCCACCGAAAATCCAAAATCCAAAATCCAAAATCCAAAATCCATTAATTGCTTCTCCGCCAATCCAAAATCCAAAATCCTTAGCGGAGCGGAGCGGAGCCATGCCCTTCGGGCTATAAATCCAAAATCCGAATTAATGCTGGTGGCGGGCTTCTCTGGCATCGGCAAAACCGCCGTCATCAATGAAGTCCACAAACCCATTACTCGGCGGCATGGGTATTTCATCAAAGGTAAATTCGACCAGTTCAATCGAAATATTCCCTTCTCCGCCTTTGTCCAAGCCTTCCGGGGGTTGATGGGGCAATTACTGGGGGAATCTAATGCAGAACTGACAAATTGGCGGTCAAAAATCCTGCAAGCACTGGGAGAAAATGGGCAAGTCATCGTCGATGTCATCCCCGAGCTGGAATGTATTATTGGTCCCCAGTCCTCGGTTCCCGAACTATCCGGCGCCGGCGGACAAAATCGATTTAACTTGTTATTCGGTAAGTTCGTTCAGGTGTTTACCACCAAAGAACGCCCCCTCGTTGTTTTTCTCGATGACTTACAGTGGGCGGATTCGGCGTCGCTCACCCTATTGAAGTTGTTAATGGAGGAGTCAGACGCTGGATATTTGCTGGTGCTGGGGGCCTATCGCGATAACGAGGTTTTCCCCGCCCATCCATTAATGACGGCGGTGGACGAGATTCAGAAACAAGGCGCCCATATCCACACGCTGACATTGGCTCCCTTAAGCAAAGTCGATGTGACTCAGTTGGTCGCCGATACCTTGCTCTGTGGGACGGAGGTCGCTACGCCCTTATCCCAGTTGATTTATCAAAAGACGCAGGGGAATCCCTTTTTTACGACCCAGTTTTTAAGGGGGTTGTATGAGGATGGCTACATCGTGTTTGAGGCGAATGCAGGACACTGGCAATGTAATTTGTCCCAGGTTCGGAGCCTCGTCCTCACAGATGATGTGGCGACGTTTATGGTGGAACGTCTGCAAAAACTGCCACAGGCGACGCAGACGGTCTTGCAGTTGGCGGCTTGTATAGGCGCCCGGTTTGACTTGGCGACGTTGGCGGTGGTGTGTGAAGGCAGCCAAGAATCAATCGCAACGGATCTCTGGCAGGGATTGCAAGAAGGATTTGTGATTCCAGAAAATGAAACCTATAAGTTTTTTCAAGGCAATGTTCCTGAGGAAAAACGGGGAGCAGAGGTGTCAGTCAGTTATCGTTTTTTGCACGACCGGGTGCAACAGGCTGCATATACCCTGATTTCTGAGGACCAAAAGCAAGCAACTCATCTTAAAATCGGGCGTCAACTTTGGCGTACTTATTCTGATAGTGAGCAAGATAATCACCTGTTTAACCTGGTCAATCATCTCAATACTGGCCACAGTTTAATTCTTGATCGGCGAGAGCGAGATCGGATTGCGCAGTTGAATCTTCAAGCCAGTCAAAAAGCGAGAGCCTCGGTTGCCTATGAAGCCAGTCGTCGCTATTGCTACGCCGGACAACAATTTCTGCATGAAGAAAGCTGGCAGGAGAATTACGACCTCCGGTTTGCGTTGGCGATCGCAACCATTGAAGCGGAGTATTTCAACCATAATTTAGAAGTGGCCCAGCAGCTTTCTAGGGAGACCTTAGGACGTGTCCAAACATTACGTGATCGCATCGCTGTCCATGAATTGCAAATTCTCTTTGAAATCAATCAAAATCGGATGAATGCGGCGATTTCCCTCGCCCTTGATGTTCTTAATCTCCTTGATGTTACTATTCCTTCTGATCCGCCGAGGATTCAAGCAGAAATCAATTCCCTTCGCCGAGAGATTGCGCTACCAACTGAAAAAATTGCCGATTTAGCCACCCTACCTGGGATTGAGGATGACGAAAAACTGGCAGTGATGAGGATTCTCACCAATGCCAGTTCCGCTGCTTATATCGCCAATCCTACAGTTTACCCTGCGATTGTGCTTCACACTGTCCAACACTGCATGAAATATGGACATTCCGCCCTGGCTGCTTCGGCTTACAGCTGGTATGGGGCCCTGTTATGCGGTGTTTATGATGAGATTGAGGCGGGATATCAGTTTGGCAAACTTTCCTTAACACTCCTGGAAAAATTTAACGCTCGCGCTCTGGCTGCAAAAGTCAGCAATATGTTTAATGTGTTTATTCGGCCTTGGAAAGAGCGACTCGCCAATTCAGTTGACGCTTTACCTGAAGCGATTCAAACCGGATTTGACAACGGAGATGTCGAGTATGCTTTCTATGCCGCTGTTCACTATTGCAACTATCTTTTCTATAGCGGCAGGCCATTAAAGCAGGTTCGTCAGGCGCAAGACTGCTATCTTCCTGCAATTGTCAAGGCGCAATACGACTTTCACGCGGGGTTCCTGCAGATCAATCAACAAGTAGTCGCTAATCTTTTGGGAGAAACTGATGAACCCCAGTTTCTTCAGGGTGTCTTCTTAGACGGGCAGACGTGTTTATCTCAATGGTTGGAAAACAACCTTGTTTTTTTGGCGCTCTGTTTTTACGAGGCCCAAACCCGACTAGCTTATTTATTTGAAGACAATATCAAGGCGGTGGAGGCGGGAGAACACGGGTGGCGGTATCGACAAGCCGCGATGGGCACTCTCTATGTCTCAGAGCATAATTTTTATTACAGCCTGGCCTTATTGGCGAAGGACGCTTTGACCGCTGAGGACCGCGATCGGGTGGTCGCCAATCAAAGCCAACTCAAGACCTGGTCGGCATTTTCCTCGGCTAATTTCCAACACAAATATGATTTGGTAGAAGCCGAATGGCATCGGAGGCAAGGGGAAAAAACGGAGGCCATTGATCGGTACGATCTTGCTATTGCCAGAGCGAAGCAAAATGGGTATCTCCAAGAAGAAGCCTTAGCCAATGAACTCGCCGCCAAATTCTTTTTGGCCTGGGGTAAAGAGAAAGTCGCTGCATGCTATCTGCAAGAAGCCTACTATTGCTATGCCCGTTGGGGCGCCAAAGCTAAAGTTGCTCAGTTAGAACAACAGTATTCGCAGTTACTCATCGCGATTCTCCAATTTCCTGAAGCCCAACCATCCAGTGCGCCTACATTGCCAGGAGCCATAACGAACGCCAGTGTTGCTCAGGCAATATGGCTGGATTTTGGCGCGGTGATGAAAGCAGCGCAGGCGATCTCGCAAGAAATAGAATTAGAGAAGTTGTTGACGATCTTGATGCAGATTGCCCTCTCAAATGCGGGCGCTGAAAGCGGCCATTTTATGCTGCAACGAGATAATCAATGGGGTGTGGCGGCGCAAGCCATTCCAACTCAGGTTAATCCTTTAGATATTTCGTTGGATCAATATCCCAATGTTCCTCGGGGTTTGATTTATTCAGTGGCGCGGACGGGTAAGACAGCAGTATTTGAAAATCTGGTAACTGTGGAGCGCTATGCGGGGGATGGCTATGTCATCGCCCATCAGCCCAAATCGGTATTATGTACGCCAGTGAGTCGGCAAGGCCAGCTCATCGGCATTCTTTACCTCGAAAATAACCTAACGGTGGGCGCGTTTACCCGCGATCGCATTGAGGTGCTTCAGCTCCTGATGAGTCAAGCCGCCATCTCAATTGAAAATGCTCGACTCTATCAACAAACCGAAAACTACTCCCAAATTCTAGAAGCAGAGGTCAAGCGCAAAACTCAGGCGCTCCATCAAAAAGCTCAAGATTTAGAGCAAACCTTGAAACAACTGAAACAAACGCAGGCGCAGTTGATTCAGGCTGAAAAAATGTCGTCCCTCGGCCAACTAGTGGCGGGTATCGCCCATGAAATTAACAATCCAGCGAGCTTTATCATGGGGAATATCGATCACCTACAGGTGTATGTTGGGGAAATGATGGACTTACTGACACTCTATCAGAAAGAATATCCTCAACCAAGTTCGGTAATTCAAGTGAAGAGCGAGGACATTGAACTCGACTTTGTGATGGAGGATGTCAACAAAATTCTGAACTCAATGGCGGTTGGCAGCGATCGCATCAGCCAGATTGTGTTGAGTTTACGTAACTTTGCTCGGTTGGATGAATCCGATGTTAAATCTGTGGACATCCATAGCGGTATCGAGAGCACCCTGTTGATCTTGCAAAATCGCCTGAATGCCTCCGATCAGCAAGCTCCCATTCGTGTCGTTTCGGAATATGGCGATCTGCCGATGATTACCTGTTGTCCTGGGCAGTTGAATCAAGTCTTTCTGAATATCTTCAACAATGCAATTGACGCGATTCGAGATCAGGCTGGAGATGAAGAAACGCATCAAATTCGAATTTGCACTGACGTAATTGACCAGGGGCGAGTCCGGATTGCGATCGCGAATACAGGACGTCCTATTCCGGAAACTATTCAAACTCGAATCTTTGAGCCATTCTTTACGACCAAATCTGTAGGTCAAGGAACAGGAATTGGATTATTTGTTAGCTATTCGATTATTCAACAGCATGGCGGCGAGCTGACGGTGCGATCTAACCCCGGGGAAGACACCGAATTTGAGA
>JASJDH010000473.1 GCA_030065175.1 Leptolyngbyaceae cyanobacterium MO_188.B28
GCCCGCTTGAGGCGATACCCCAATTCAATATCTTCAACACAGGGTGTGCGATAAGACTCATCAAACCCGCCTAACTCCAGAAAAATAGAGCGTCGAATTGCGCCACAGGCTCCCCAAAACGTAAACGCATCTTCCTTTGATGTCTGATGGGTATAGTGATGAAATAAATTCTTATATTGAGATAAGAAATTAGGTTCTCCCGGCGCATCATCGTAGGAGCCGATTAAGGCGTCTGGCTTGGTTGAGCCATGAAACACAGCTGCTACTCGACTGAACAGATCAGGATAAATCGTTACATCTGCATCTAAGAAAAATAAGATATCTCCTCTGGCTTTCCGGGCGCCTAAATTTCTCGCCTTTGCCGGTCCCCCACTCGTTTCTAGCCGAATGACGGTGGCGCCAAACTCTTGGGCGACTAGCCAGGAGCCATCTGTATCGCCATCTGCAACCACAATGACTTCTAAGGGAGGTGGATTGGCCAAATCCAAATTTGAGAGACATTTCCGAAAAGTATTGCCGCCATTATAAACAGGGATAATGACTGAAATGGAAGGCGTATCTAACGAATCCATAGCACTCTCTGCATGTCTTGACAAACAAGCAATCCAGGTTCAAAGAACCTGCAGACTGAGTAAATGGTTGGCTGCGCCCTAGAGATCTGAAAACAGATAAGTCAAACTGCTCGCGAGACTTTCCCTGACTGGGACAACGTGCATAAAGTAAGCCGCGTAAATGGACCTTAGCCGTCTATCCGGCTAAACTGACACACCCAAGAATGGTTTACCCTGTAGCCTTGACGCACTGTTGTGAGTAGTCATCTACATCACCCCAAGGCACTCATATATCTTCAAATAACTTTCAGTCCTGCAACACGATGACTTACGCAAGTTAATAAAAATATTACAAATCTAGGGAGTCTTATGAGCTGGCGAGAAATAAGCACGATTCCATTATCCCAAAAAAAATCTGGAATATAATCTATGAGCTATTTCACCGCCGCCTCAAGATAGTATCCAGGCTCCATCCAAAAAAAACATAACCTCTCCACTCGGTTATCCACCACCGTGATAGGCTGTCACCGCCACAATTCCATTCTCTATCTTGCCTAACTTCTAACATCTGATTGTACTCCGTTGAGAAAGATGAGGAGAATGTGACATCCTTAAAGTCGGCCTGTAGAGAACGCGTTGGTTCTCAAACCACCCGATTATTTCGTCTTCTTCAAACTGGTGCAAGAGCCGAGTAATCGTGACTCGTGTGGTCCCGATGCAATCTGCAATTTCCTGATGGGTCAGCTGTAATCCAATGCATTGTCCTTGATCCACTGAATATCCAAACTTCTCAGCTAGCCAGGACAGGAATTGTATCAACCGACCGTCTATTCGTTTGCAATGGAGAATTCTGAGGAGTTCGCCTGTTTGATGGATGTGGTCTAACAATACCTGTCGCGGCGGCGAATTATTCACATCTAACGGCTGCGCCACAACTGACGTTAAGCATTGAATAGCATAGGGGTCGACTTGGGCTAACGGTTGACCCACAACATCGCCGGTTCGCCAAAGTCCAAGTAAGATGGTATCGCCCTCTTCGTTCCATGTCAGGGTGCGTACAGTTCCCTTTTTTATCAGCCATAGGGAATGGGGCTCTGTTGGAATTAGCGCTCGACGGTTGAAGGTCTGTCTGCAACGTAGCGAATGAGATGAAGATGAGTTATTGCAGGGAAAGATTTTCATCACGATCTTCGTTGGAAAAGCGGGGTGCGAAGAAAAGAATTTGGGTTGAGAAATGCGTGAGATTCAGGGGTTATCTGGTTAGAGCATAAAGGCTTCAAACTATCTATTTGAGAATAGGACTCAACATGTGTACAAAGTCAGCATATCTGAAAATCACCTTTTTTGAGAAAAATTCTTATTAAGGAAGCGATCGCAAATCTTCTCACCCGATTGCAGAAATGGCGACACTGTTGATATTTCAGGCGGATTTACCCAGATTTCCCTTGCCAGTTTTATGATCTGACCGTTCGAGGCGATCAATCTGCTTGAAACAAAATGGCGTTCAATGGAGTTGAGGCGTCACAAGGATTGGCTGGATCACAGTTGGGTCCAGTCACATACAAGGTCAGTTGGCAGTCCAATAGAGCGTACCCCTCAGCCTCGGCTTGTTTGGCTCCAATACTAGACACCCCTTCGTTCTTAAACTCAAGGGTCCGATTGCAGTAAACACAGACTAAATGATGATGATGTTCTGGATAAGGGCGATTCAGTTCGTAATGCTTATGTCCTTCCGCCAGCTCTAACTCTCGCAGGATGCCCATATAAGCCATCAAATGGAGGGTGCGATAAACCGTCGAGAGACTAATTCGTTCGTTTTGTTTCTTCAATAAGCTGTGTAGGTCTTCTGCACTCAGATGTTCCCCCTTCGGCAAGGTTTGGAAAATATGAAGAATCGTTTGCCGCTGGGGGGTCAGCCGATAACCGCGTTCGTTTAATTCAGCTTTGAGTGACGACTCTGAATAGGGTGACATGCACATACTGATATACAGATAAAAGTTATTCTTATTTAGAAATCAAAAAAGATCAATATCCAACTTTCCATCTTGTTTTGTATATCCAATGCGTCTATCCCTTTTTAGGCTTTGGTTTCACTCAATTTAGATCACCCTGAACAAACCGTCTTGAGGAGGCAACTTGATATCAATTGCTAAGTATAGCTGAGGAGATAGTTAAAAGTCATGCGCATTAATTTTCGGGCTCGTCACCCCTCTGGCAATTGAGGCTGCTTAGTCGCTATCGTTCATTCATTTATCACTAATAATTCCTATTAATAAAAAAGAGCCAAGTCCCCCCGAAGGCTGCCTGACTCTAGAGTTGACTGGTTGAGAGGAGAACACTAGGCAACTGCGCCTCGCCACAACTTGCCTAACGCTTTCACTGAGAACCATCATAAATTAATGAGAGTATTTGTCAACTAATGAAAGCCAATTAAGTCTGTGAATTTTCACTGCAGTCTATTTGTACTATTTTCTACTTGTAGTCATCTTTCATTCATGGAAGATTTTTGGGTCGTCATAAACTCGCCACAATTTAATGATAATGAGGCATTCAGCGATTAATAACGGTAGGACTAATTGTCGTCTCTCCTGATTTTGAGTCGGTTAAGCTGCCAGAACCAGAAAATAAACCGATTGCTAGCTGACATTAATTTTCAGCTACTCCTTGGGTAAACTAAATGCTAATTGGTATTATCTTGATAAGGATTGTCAATAAAATCTTCCGTTTGGGAGTCAGCCCCAACGAAACAGTCCTATGAATTAGGTCTGTTGTACGCATGGGATTTGATGGAACCTGCAATCTTGCGTTGCGATCCCGACGCCCAGGCGGTTAATCCCGCTTTCAAGCTGTTGGCCGTCAGCAATGGTTCAGAGAATGCGCTTTTCCAGTCTTAAACAGAGTTGTTTTGTGCAGTTATGGGAGTTCCTGTGTGTCATTAGATAACCTATCTGCTCAACCAGACCCCGCCGACAACCTAGCGATTATCCACTGCAAAGATCGCTGGCAAGTCTATCACCGTCTTAAAGAACTGAATATTCCCTGTCGGTGTCGTGCTCATCAACCGCTTAAGGTCGAGGTGAACAGTCCCCACGCCGCAATTTTGATTTGGAGCGTTGTGAAGCAAACCTCTAAGCCGCGACAGGATTTGGTGCAATGGCTAAAGCACTGTTGGCGGATTAAAGCCTGAAATCCTTATGGGAGTTAGTGTTTAACACCTGTTATCTGTATATCGAGTGTCAACTTAAGCCAGGACATTCCGACGGGGCAAGAAGTCAGAAGTCAGTCAGAATCCAGTTCCTGACTGACTTCTGACTTCTGTATTCCTTCTCTACTGGATTGCCCCGCTTTAAGTAGGCTCCTTTAATGGGAGTAAATCTTGATTAATTCGATTTTATGAAAAATTGATAAGAATAAAAATCAATAAAAAATTCCCTGGCAACCAAGCTAAACTCTTGAATTCATTTGATTTGATTGAATTTTAAGTGGGGTGAACCATTTGAAGTGGATTTTCTTATTAAGAATTAAAGTCATTAATGATGTAAGCTGATGTCTATGCCAAAGAATCAGGCAAAGACCTATCTCCTGGAGCTGCCTCAGGCTGGGCCGTCCAGGGATAGAAGTATTCATCAGATATCCAAATTCAATAGTTGAAGGAGGCAATCCAGAATGCAAACGTACGGTAATACCGACGTTAAGTATGACTGGTGGGCTGGAAACGCCCGCTTAGCGAACTTATCCGGCAAATTCATCGCCGCCCATGTAGGTCAGGCGGCGCTAATCATATTTTGGGCGGGGGCCTTTACCCTGTTCGAAATCTCCCGGTATTCCCCAGATATTCCCATGGGCGAGCAGGGCTTGATTTTATTGCCCCACCTGGCGACCCTTGGGTTAGGCGTGGGGTCAGGGGGTGAAGTGGTTGACACCTATCCCTTCTTCGTAGCGGGCGCACTCCATCTCATCTCATCGGCGGTGTTGGGCTCAGGCGCACTCTTTCATTCCATCAAGGGCCTGCCTAACTTGAAGGATGCGACCGGACGGGCGGCTAAGTTCCATTTTGAATGGGGCGACCCCAAGAAGCTGGGATTTATTCTGGGCCATCATCTCCTGTTCTTGGGCGCTGCTGCGTTGCTGTTTGTCTACTACGGCACAACCCATGGCATCTACGATGCGGCCATTGGCGAAGTCCGCACGGTGGCCCCAAACCTTGATCCAACCACTATTGTTAAGTATGGCTGGGCGGTCCCTGGTTATAACCCCTTTGAGGTCAGCAGTCTTGAAGACATCATGGGCGGTCACGCCTTTGTCGGCATTCTAGAGGTGGCTGGGGGCTTCTTCCACATTGCAGTGGCGCCGATGAAGTGGGCGACCAATCTACTCGATTTCTCAGGTGAAGCGATTCTGTCTTATTCCTTGGGGGGAATCGCTCTGGCTGGGTTTGTGGCCGCTTACTACTGCGCAGTAAATACAGCTGCTTATCCAGTAGAGTTTTATGGACCAGTGTTACAGGTCAAATTGGGGATTAGTCCATATTTCCAAGATACCGTTAAGCTTCCCTTTGAAGCCCATACTGCTCGTGCTTGGTTGGCGAACACCCATTTCTTCTTGGCCTTCTTCTTCCTCCAAGGTCATCTTTGGCATGCCCTGCGCGCCTGTGGGTTTGACTTTAAGCAGGTTGACGCAGCTATAAACGTTTAGGAATCGTCATCCTAAGCGTGTAACTTGCACACGGGATAAGGGTGGGCGGTAGACCTCCAAAGGAAGCGGGAGGATCGTCAATCATCGATGAGTTGGATGAGATCTTCCCTCTCTACCGCCTACTCACTCCTGTCTATTCCCCCACATCCTTCATCACTTATGGTTGCGAACCTGCAAGTTCAATCAGCGTCACCTGAACAAATTTTCTACATTTGAAAGAGGTATTAAGTTGTGACAGTTGCAAATTACGGCGCCTCAGAACCCGGTAGCCCTAACTTGTTATTTGGCAATGCCCGTCTATTGAATTTATCGGGTCAGTTACTTGGGGCTCATCTCGTCCATGCCGGTCTGATACTATTCTGGGCAGGCGCTATCACGATTTCAGAGGTGGGTCGCTATGTCCCCGATCAGCCTATGTATGACCAGGGTATTCTCCTATTGGCCCACCTAGCGTCTTTAGGCTGGGGAGTCGGCCCCGGGGGAGTTATTGTTGATACGTCACCATATTTCATTATTGGAGTCCTACACCTCGTGGCGTCGGCGGTAGTGGCGGCGGGTGGGCTCTATCATACCTTTGCTGGGCCTGCAAAGTTAAGCGACGGCCAGGGACGGGTCGCTAAGTTTCACTATGACTGGAGCGATCCTAAGAAGCTGAATTTTATTCTGGGTCACCACTTAATTTTCTTAGGGGTGGGGGCGCTGTTGTTTGCGGCCAAAGCCATGTACTTCGGCGGTATTTATGATCCGGCGGTAGAAGATGTGCGGGTGATTAGCGCCCCCAATCTGAATCCAGCTACCATCTTTGGCTATTTATTCGGCATCGTGGATGGGGCCTGGACAGGGCAAGGCATGGCGGCTGTTCATAGCCTGGAAGATGTCATAGGCGGCCACATCTTGATTGGTTTATTAGAAATTGTTGGGGGTGTTTGGCACATTATCTCTACACCCTTTGGCTGGGCTAGACAGCTGTTGAAAATTGATGGAGAGGCGTTGCTCGCCTACAGTCTGGGCGGTTTGTCCTTTATGGGCTTCCTCTCGGCCTACTTCGTATCGGTGAATCACACTGTGTTCCCAGATGTGTTCTACGGCGCTGACCGGTTAGAAGCTGCAAACGTGCAATTTTTCCTAGGGGTATTGTTTCTAGGGGGACATGTTTGGCATGTGTTGCAGTCTCGTGGCGGCAGCCCCTCCATGAATTCTGAATCGGGATATTTGGATAGGCTGAGAGTTGCTAGAGCGGCAGCGCCCAAACCTAAGCCAACTCCAGAACCTCCAGAAACTGAACCAACTCCAGAACCGGCGGAATAATACTTTTAAGACTTCGAAACATGGTCAAGTGGAGAGGTTAGAACTCTAAGGAACTGGATAGGCATGCACCTAAACAGGGCAAGATTTGGTTGAAGCCTCTCCACTTGAACTTTAATAAAAAACTTTTCCTCTCTAGCATGGTCAATGAGATCTACTTCGACTCAGTCGAAGTAGATTTTTTCTTTTCACAAGCCTTTTAGGCTGTAATGGATGAAGAGTTTGGGCGCAAATACATAAGGCAAGAGGCAGAATCCAGGTCTTGACTGACTTCTGTATTCTGACTTCCGTATTCTGTATTCCTTCTCTACCGGATTGTCCCGCTTTAAGTTGGAGCCTGTCTATGTGATGATTTCATTGGGGTAGAAGCTATAGATAGGGGCTACGCCAGCCTCATCAACATAGGTGGTGGAGGTGTTGGGGTCATAGAGATTGAGAACGATCTCGGTCAATTCTGAATTGTCTTTGTCTTGCCCATTGTCGAATACAAGTCCAGCAACAACGCCAAAGCTGTAATCCTGAGAACAATCGGATGAGGGCTTAAACGAATGTCTCAGACGCACAATGTCGCCAATTTTCATGCCGCTTGGTTAACTGCCAATTTTTAAACTCTTTTTGCTGCGTTTCAATTGTTTCCAAAGGGATTTGATCTGCTCATAGGATTCCTCGGGAGACAACTTACCTGCTGTTTGCAAGTTGCATATATAGCCAACTCGCTGGGCAAACTCTTGTAAGTTGGAGTTAAAAACTAAGTTTTCGGGCTTAACCTGTCCATAGTAACGAGATCGGGGATATAAGAAATCAGATTTATCCATAGTTTTTTTTCTAAAAGAATCATCATCTTATAAGTTCCCAACCAGAAAGTTTCATAAACTTCCCTTTTAATTTAACCTTACCTTAACCTATAGACAATGTTTTTTTAACTTTAAAGATTTGATAAAGCAGCTCGAGTGTCAAATTTATGCTGGGGGAGTTCACTGAGAAAAAAGAATATAAAATTAAGTGGTACGCATTATGTGAGTTATCTCTAGCTGAGTTGAGGAGTTTGCTGCTTAAAGGTCAGCACATCAATATCAAAACGCTTTCGTAACAGGATTCTTAGGGTATGGCTCGCCATCTTAGCCGCCACGTGAACAC